>JAEWEO010000020.1 GCA_023389295.1 Bacillota bacterium | reverse complement strand
GGCATAAAGGATGCAAGTAAGCTGGTACCAATACAAATACTTTCGGTCAGATTATATAGAACAGTCTCCAGTCTTGCTTTCTTTTCTTCTTCTTTTGCAAGAACCCAAGGCATTGTCTCATCAATATATTTATTACAGCGCTTAAATAACGTAAAGATTTCACTCATTGCATCTGCTACACGAAGTTTTTCCATCTTCTTAATAACTTTCTTCGGTGTTTCAAGTGCTAAAGCCTTTAATTCTTCATCCACAGGCTCTACTACCTTACCATCCTTTACAATACCACCAAAATACTTATTACTCATGGAAATGGTACGGTTTACAAGATTACCCAAGGTATTGGCAAGATCGGAATTGATTCTCTCTACTAATAGCTCCCAAGAGATAATACCGTCATTATCAAAAGGCATCTCGTGAAGCACAAAGTATCTTACAGCATCCACACCAAAGATCTTTACCAAATCATCCGCATAGAGAACATTTCCTCTTGATTTACTCATCTTATCTCCGGCACTACCCTGTAATAGCCAAGGATGACCAAATACCTGCTTCGGTAACGGTATATCTAGAGCCATTAGCATAATTGGCCAATAGATGGTGTGGAAACGAAGAATATCCTTACCAATTAGGTGTAAGTCTGCCGGCCAGTATTTCTTAAACTGCTCCGTACTGTTACCATCCGCATCATAGCCGATACCGGTGATATAGTTGCTGAGTGCATCCAGCCATACATATACCACATGTTTGTTATCAAAATCAACGGGAATACCCCATTTGAAAGAGGTTCTTGATACACACAGATCTTGTAGTCCGGGAAGAAGGAAGTTATTCATCATTTCATTCTTTCTAGATTCTGGCTGTATAAACTCAGGATGCTGATTAATATGGTCGATGAGTCGATCTGCATATTTGCTTAATTTTAAGAAATAAGCTTCTTCCTTTGCAGGCTGAACCTCTCTGCCACAATCCGGACATTTACCATTCTCTAACTGAGAAGAGGTAAAGAAGGACTCACAAGGAGTGCAATACATTCCTTCATAATGGCCCTTGTAGATATCTCCCTGCTCATATAACTTCTTAAATATTTTTTGAATCTGTTTTTCATGATCATCATCCGTGGTACGGATAAATTTATCATAGGAAGTGTTCATAAGATCCCAAATGTCTTTGATATCTCCTGCAATGCGATCTACAAATTCCTTTGGAGTAACGCCAGCTTCTGCTGCCTTTAACTCGATTTTCTGTCCGTGTTCATCGGTACCTGTCTGGAAAAATACATCGTAACCTTCAAATCGTTTGAATCTTGCTATACTGTCCGCCAGTACAATTTCATAGGAATTGCCTATGTGTGGCTTACCGGAGGTATATGCAATTGCTGTTGTAATATAATACGGTTTCTTGCTCATGGAATCATTCCTTTCTATCTTTTATTCCTTAATTCTTTTCTTTGTGGTCCGATCTCTATAGAAAGTCTTTTCTCTATGCCCTTTTAAACAGTCTCTGAGCAACAAAAAACTCCCATCCTTAAATCACTTTAAAGACGAGAGAGCCTCCCGTGGTACCACTTTAATTTGCTATTACCTTACGATAACAGCCTCATTTACTGCAAATAACAGTATAGCATCATAACGGTTGCATCCGTCACAGCCTAAGAATTACTTCCTCGGTGCGCAGCTCCAAGACCATCTTCAACAGCTTCACCAGCCTGCTAACTGCAGACCTCCCCTTTCTCAGCAAATACAGGAGTCTCTGTAATCGTTCTACTGCCTACTCTTCTTTTCATAGCCTTTACTTTTTATTTATGTCAAAGTATATCATGTGTTCTTAGCTTTGTCAAAGATTTTAGTATTCTATGCATTTGTAAAATGAATCTCTATCTGTCCCAATTTTTGTAAATTTTTGCAATTATAATTAGTAAAATTGACCTCTTTATGCTATACTAACAATAATCTAATTTGAATACCAATGAATGCAAAGAGACTACCCCATATTATTACTTTGAAATGAGGAAAACTAAATGAAAAAGCACTTTAATTTATATTATTATAAGCTCCTACTTCTTATGATAACCCTTCTTCTCGCAATTATACCTATGTCTGCCTGTAAGAAGGACAGCAATCCAAATTCTGTAATTGTATCAGAGGAAGATGAAAAGGGAAATACATCGCAGTCACAAGAGGCGCCCTCAAGTGCTCCTGAGGAAGGAGCCGTGGAAGACGCAGTCTCTTTCAATACATTTTCCTATATTAACAAAGAGGGTACCACGTTAGAGTCTAGATTCCGATGTCCGGAAGGCTTTTCAAGGATTACTACTTCCGAAGATGGTATTGCTCAGTTTCTTCGAAACTATAACTTAAAACCCGATGGAAGTGAAGTTCTCACCTATGATGGTAAACCTAAGAGTTATCAGGATGGACATGCTGCAATCTTTGATTTAGAGGTAGGCGATCGGGATTTACAGCAATGTGCTGATTCCGTTATGCGAGTTTACGCAGAGTATTATTGGTCAATCGGTGCCTATGATAAAATTAAATTTCACCTTACCAACGGCTTTCTTATGGAATATACCAAATGGAGAGACGGAAATCGTATAGAAGTAGATGGTAATGAGGTTCGTTGGGTAAAGTCAAAGGAATACGATGAAACCTACGAAACATTTAACAATTATCTAACCATGGTCTTCGCCTATGCGGGAACGCTTTCCTTATCCGAAGAATGTTCACCCATCCAAATAGAGGATATCATGCCCGGTGATATGTTCTTAGAAGGTGGAAGTCCAGGCCATTGTGTATTAGTGGTTGACGTTGCCGAAGATGATGAGGGTAACCGTAGCTTCTTGTTGGCTCAAGGTTATATGCCCGCGCAAGAGTTTCATATTCTAAAAAATCCCCTTCATGAGGAAGACCCTTGGTATTATGCCACAGAGATAACTTACCCTTTTAAAACACCTCTCTGGTCCTTTAATGAAGGTAGCTTGGTAAGATGGAACGATGTTGTGTTCTCTGATTTAGCCGTCACTTCTAAGGAGGAGGCTACCACTGTTACACTGCTTGCCGTAGGTGATAATCTAATTCACCTAGAGGTTGTAGAAAGTGGTGAAAATGAGGATGGAAGTTATAATTATGATCATTTGTATCGTAATGTCAAGGAGGATATTACTGCTGCCGATATCGCCATCATCAATCAGGAAACGATTCTTGGAGGAGAGCAATTTCCCTACTCCGGTTATCCCAGTTTTAATTCTCCGACAGAGATTGGAGATGCGATTATAAATGCCGGTTTTGATATCGTTCTTCATGCAACAAATCATACCATGGACATGGGCTACGATGGTGTTTTGAATACCTTTGCCTTTTGGAAGGAACATCCTCAGATAACCGTCCTTGGAATTAATGAAACCAAGGAGGATAGCGAACAAATTCCTATCGTAGAGAGAAACGGTATTAAGATAGCTATGCTAAATTATACATATGGATTAAATGGATATAAGGTTCCAAAGGATAAACCTTATCTTGTTAATATGTTAGAGAAAGACCGAATGGAAGAGGATATTAAAGAAGCTGAAGAACTAGCGGATTTTACCATTGTCTTTCCTCACTGGGGTTCAGAGTACGTATATGAAGCTACACCATCCCAAATCGATCTTTGTGAATTCTTCTATGACCTGGGTGTTGATTTAGTCATCGGCGCACATCCACATGTTCTGGAGCCTGTGGAATGGATGGAAACAAATGAGAACCACAGGATGCTTATTTATTATTCCCTTGGTAATTTTATGTCCTATCAAAAGGAAGCTCCACGAATGCTTGGAGGCATGGCCAAAATAACGTTAACCAAAGATAATAGTGGTACCTATATCAGCGATTCCTCCATCACTCCTTTAGTGACACATTATGAAAATGGGTCTGATCATTATAATTATGGAATCTATAAACTAGCTGATTATACCGAGGAGCTTGCTAATCTACACGGCGTTACAAAAATAGCTAAGAATGGTCCATTTACTTATACAGGTACCCTTGATCTTGCAAAGCAAGTTCTTGGTAGTTGGTATCAGTAGTATATAAGAAATAAGGTTGACCAAAAAGGTACATCCCTATGGATATACGTTTTAGTCAACCTTATTTTATGATTCTCTACCCTCTCGCTTCCCCAACTTCATTCCTCTGGGTAATACCTTCTCCAGTACTAACCTTTATAAGAGTATCAAATTTTAGTAAAAAAGTCAATAGGATTTGTTGTTTTTTATAACGTTCCATACATTTTGCATAAAAACAGGAGGATTAGCTTTTAACGGTCTTTAGTTTTTCTATTGCGCAAAATAGGGAAATACTTTATCCTTACAGTAAGTAATAAAAGTAATTGATAGGTAAGAGAGTGTGAGTAAATGGACAAACAATTATTTGATCAGGTATGTGAAGAGGTTGTAGGACAACAGCAAGGCCTAAATGGTATCGGTACCTTAGGTGAAAAAACAATACACTCCGTACTAAAAAGCTATCTATCTCCCGATTCGATCAACCATGAGATAAAAGTCGGTGGGTTTGTTGCTGATATTTGTAACGGAACGGAAATCATAGAAATACAGACCCGTAATTTTGATAAATTACGTAAAAAGCTTACCGCCTTTTTATCCATAGCGCCTGTAACCATCGTCTATCCTATCCACAACATCAAATGGATTCGATGGATTAATCCACAAACAGGTGAAATAAGTCCACCGCGTAAATCCCCTAAGCCCGGTTCTGCCTATAGTATCTTTCCGGAATTATATCGTATTAAGAATTATCTAACCGATCCTAACTTAAGACTTAAAATTATTATGATTGACCTAGAGGAATATCGTTATTTGGATGGTTGGAGTCAAGATAAGAAAAAGGGTTCCACACGCTGTGACAGACTTCCCCTAGAACTTATTAATGAAATATCCATCCATACGCAAAAGGACTATGCGTATTTTCTTCCAGAATCTCTAAGTGTTGAATTTACATCTTCGGATTTTAAAAAAGCATCAAAACTATCTATGAAAAACGCACAGACAGCACTTCATGTATTGTATTATCTTGGAGTCGTAGAGAGGGTGGGTAAAAAAGGACGATCATATCTCTATTCCAGAGCTAATAATGACTCTACACAAGCAACTTTATAAATAATTCATACATTGTACATTAATTTACTTTGCATCTTGTGGTATACTAGTTTTAGCAATTGCCTGCCAATTTGGATGGTAATAATAAAAAGGAGGTTAAGGATCGCATCAATCGATTCGAAAATGATCATGAGCGAAGAAATCAAAATTTCAGAGGAACAAACAAACGAAACTGTAGAGCCTGTAGTGGAAGAAGTGAAAGAAGTTATTCCATCCATGGACGAATTTAAGGAGGAAATCGCAAGATCTTTTAAGAAGATTAACGAAGGCGATATTCTTACGGGTACTGTAATCGGTATCTCCGAATCAGAGGTTATCCTGGATTTAGGATATTATACGGAGGGCATTATTAAATTAGAGGAATTAAGCAATGACCCGGGCTTCTCTATCAAAGCAGATGTTACCCTTGGAGAAGAAATATCTGCCACCGTCCTGCGCGAGGATGATGGACAAGGTCATATTCTATTATCCAGAAAACGGGCGGATGATATCCTTGCCTGGGAACATTTAAAAGAAGCAATGGATCAGAAGAAAGTATTGCAAATTAAGATATCCCAGTCCGTAAATGCCGGTGTTGTAACCTATGTATATGGAGTAAGAGGCTTTATTCCTGTTTCCCAGCTTTCCCTCACCTATGTTGAGGATTTGGACTCATGGGTTGGCAAAGAGGTAGAGGCTGTAGTAATTACAGCTAGCCAAGAAGATAAGAAATTAGTTTTATCTGCAAAAGAAGTAGAACGTGACAAAGAACTTAAGGACAAACGTAGTAAAATTTCTTGTCTTCAGGTAGGGCTTGTTACGACCGGAACGGTTGAAAAGATTGCTCCATATGGCGCCTTTGTTCATATTGGTGAAGGCTTATCAGGGCTGCTTCATATATCCCAAATCTCTAATAAGAGAATTAAATCTCCTAGTGAAGTTATTAAAGAAGGTGAGACCGTTACGGTTAAAATTCTCGATGTAAAAGATGGTAAGATAAGTTTGAGCATGAAGGCTGTGGAGGAAAAAGAAGATGTCGTCGAGGATGTTGAAGCGGCTCCTTCCACCTATAGTACTGGAGAAGAGGCTACCACTGGTTTAGCTGCTCTACTTAAAAATATCAAGCTATAATACGATACCTTGAAAGTAATCTTACTGTAACCTTAAGTAGCTCACCATAAGGTGATATAATGATATAAAACAACGAGCGGCACGCTTCGCGAACCACTCTTATGTTCAACAAAGGCTTCGCTACCTATCCGAATGGTTAAATAGCGAAGCTTTTTTGACTTCATATTTATATTTATTCATGGTTAATACATGCCAAATAGCATTCTTTTTTTACCGTTTTTCTTCTTATTGTTCTTTTTCTTCCCGCCCTTTTTCTCCTCTTTCTTCTCCTCTAGGACTTGTGCTTCAACCTCTTCACTATCCTCAACCACAATTCCGATGGATTCTGCAACTACTGAGACCTGATAAGCATTTCTTGGATTTTCTTGTTGGCAGCTACCAATACGTACTCTGCTATATTCCCTAATTTCTTCATTAAGACTTAACATTTTCTGATCCAAGTAAGAAACTATTTCCGAACATTCCTTTAATTCTTTTCGAATATGTTCCGGAGCATTCCCCTCAAATTTGTAATAAATCTTATGTTCCAAGCTTGCCCAAAAATCCATTGCAATTGTTCTAATCTGAATTTCAACCTTTGTTTCTACCGTCCGATCCGTTAAATAAACCGGAATGGAAACTATCATATGGTAGCTGGTATAACCATTTTCCTTTGGACACATGATATAATCCTTAACCTTTAATACTTTAATATCACTTTGCTTTGCTATCATATCTGCAATGCGATAAATATCTGAGGTAAAGGAGCAGATAATGCGAATACCCGCCACGTCATTTACATATTTTACGATATTCTCTACGGTAAGTTCTTTATTGTTATGACGCAATTTCTTCGCAATACTTTGTGGTGTTTTAATTCTTGAGGTGATATGTTCGATTGGATTATATTGATGTGCCATTTTAAATTCATTATTTAAAATTTCTAACTTCGTATTAACTTCTTTTAATGCTGCATCATATAATAGCTGGGCATTTCCCCATTCTTCAACCTCATCATAAAACATGGGTAGATCCATTTTTATCACAACCTTTGTTTTAATTATATTTACTAACGCTTTTTCTAGTATTCATAAATTGTTCATATATCGTAGGAAGTAACATTTCATTTTCACTTCCTATGGGTTAGATTTATTCTACGTTTTCGGTTTTATCAAAATTTTCCACACTATGATATTATAGTATACAAAATTTTGTTAAGAATAAAGAATCTGATTGCCCAACTTTAAATCTTAATCGTATGTAGTATTCAAATCCAATCATGTATCTTACAGAAATATAACGTGAATAGTGATAAAGCTTCCTATACACGTTAACATCATCGGATTCTCCTGCTTTTACTTGTTCATTATATCATGAAATTATGAACTTTTTTTGAAAACTTTCTAACTTAATTAAAAATTAAGAATTTCATAGTTTTTTCCTAAATATAACATTTTATTCATCAAATTAATTTCGAAAATTAATAATATTTAACATAGTATTTATTTATACAACAGATGACAACCGTTGTAATTTTTCATATAATTGAGAAAATAATTAAAATATATGAAAAATGTATTGACAATACATGCCTTTGATGGATATAATGTTGGAAGACTATTACAGAAAGTGAGGTAAACACATGAATATCAGATTTATAAAACATAACAATAACAACTCAATACAGCATTCATTATGTGGTATTACCTCATGGATTCGAAAAATTTAGATGTATATTTACGACCTTTTCCTGCTGCCACCATCAGGAGATGGAAGAATTGTACTTATACTTTTTACGACTATGCTGCGGTATTATCATACCGCGGCTTTTTTTTATTCTTTTTAGGTAAAATTAGTCGTTTTCGTACCATGAGGAGCCAAATGAAACAATGTTTTATCTGACAGTTGATTACACCTTGCATAGGGGAAATGCAAGAACGGAGGAATTGAATGAAACTATCGAAGTATATTTTCAAATACTGGTACGCCTATTTACTTGCTATTTTATGTATCGTGATAGCCGTATCCCTAGATATGTTATCACCGCAGGTAACTCTGCGCGTGATTGACCGCGTAATTGTTGGTGGAGAGAAGGCTCTCCTCCCAAAATTACTACTCTTAATTTTAATTATAGGTTTGGGAAGATGTATCTTCCAGTACCTAAAGGAACTTATTTTTGACCTAGTAAGTTCAAAAATATCAGTTAAAATCCGAAAGGATTTATTTCATCATTTACAGGGATTATCCCTAAACTTTTACGACAAGAACAACACTGGAGAATTAATGTCACGCGTTAAGGATGACGTTGATAAGATCTGGTCGGCAGTAGGTTTTGTCAGCATGCTAATCATTGAAATAGTGATACATACCAGTCTTGTTCTGTATTTTATGTATAAACTAAATTCAACCTTAGCTATCATACCTACCATCATCTTGCCCTTAATGGGTGCCTTAGCCCTATTAATGGAGCGAAAGCTCGGTGGTGTTTTTGAGGCAATTAGTGAAGAAAATGCTCAACTTAATACCGTAGCTCAAGAGAACCTCTCCGGTGTCAGAACCGTAAAGGCTTTTGCTAGAGAAAAGCATGAGATTAAGAAATTCTTATCACACAATAAAAAGTACTATGAGCTGAATATGAAGCAGTCCAGAGTATTCGTTAAATATTATCCTTACTTTCAGTTTGTCACTAAATTACTTCCCATGGTAGTTATAATCATCGGTGGTTTACAGGTAATTGAAGGAGAAATGTCCCTTGGTACCTTAAGTGCCTTTGCTGAATATTCCATGAATATCGTTTGGCCCATGGAGATGCTTGGCTGGTTATCCAATGACTTTGCCTCTGCCATTGCTTCTACTAACCGTATTAAGAAACTTTATGCTGAAAAGCCATTAATTACAGAAATAGAACATCCCGTGGAATTAGAACAAGTAAATGGAAGTATTGAATTTTCAAATGTTTCCTTTGGTCTGGAGGATAAAAACATCCTCTGTGATATCAGTTTCAAATTAGAAGCTGGCAAAACCATCGGAATTATGGGCGCTACCGGTACCGGTAAAAGCTCTATCATTAACCTACTTCAACGTTTTTACGATGTAACGGAGGGTGAAATAAAACTGGATGGTGTTAATATTAAAGAGTTATCTCTCAAGCAACTAAGAAAAAGCATTTCTTTAGTAATGCAGGATGTATTCCTTTTCTCTGACACCATCACTGAAAATGTTAAAATGGGTAAAAAATTACTCGTAAAGCAGGAAGATATTATGAATGCCGTTGAAGAAGCCCAGGCTAAGGATTTTATTGAAAGGATGGATGAACAGTATGAAACCGTTGTGGGTGAACGTGGTGTTGGTCTATCCGGAGGACAAAAGCAAAGACTAAGTATTGCCAGAGCTTTAGCTAAGAATACTCCAATCCTTGTACTAGATGATTCCACCTCAGCACTGGATATGGAAACTGAGCATATGATTCAGAAGGCTTTAACTGAGAAAGATACCACAAAGATTATCATTGCTCACCGCATCTCTGCCGTTCGTAATGCAGATGAGATTATCATTTTAGAAGACGGTAAAATTGCAGAGCGTGGTACCCACGACTCCTTATTACAAAATAAGGGTTACTATTATAAAACTTATATGGCGCAGTACGGAGATTATATTACTCTACAAGAAGATGGAGACTCTGATGCGTCAGACGAAAGGAAGGTGGCAGTATGTCAGTAAACGCCATCAAAGAAGATGAATATTTACATTCCGCCAGTAAAAGGGTAACTTTATTACGCTTATATCGCTATATGCTAGCTTATAAATTTCCCATTTTAGGCGTTATATTAATCATGTTAATCACCGTAACCATATCCATCATTAACCCCCTGATCATAGAAAGGGCAATCGATGTTCATATTACCCAGATGGATTTTGAGGGACTATTAAAACTTGGAGCCTTTGCTTTAGCAATTAACATTCTATTCGTATTGCTAGTAAAACTTCGTATGTACCTTATGGCTAAGATATCAAACAATGTATTGCTTACCATTAGACAGGAATTATATACGCATATTCAAAAGCTTAGTTTTAGCTTTTTTGATAGCCGTCCAACCGGTAAAATTCTTGCAAGAATTATTGGAGATGTTAATTCCTTAAAGGATCTTCTATCAAATAGTGTTACCACCTTAATCCCGGACTTTATCACCATATGTGCAGTTGTTGTTATTATGTTGGTTATTAATTGGAAATTAGCTTTAGCCTCTTTAGTAACCCTTCCTTTTATGGCCTTTGCACTCTGGTATATCCAGACTAAATCTCATAAAAGATGGCAGTTACATCGAAAAAAAGGATCCAACCTTAATGCCTTTATTCATGAAGATCTGTCCGGTATGCGAATTATCCAAAGCTTTACGGCTGAGGATGAAAAGGCGGAGACCTTTGATGTATTACTAAAGGAGCATCGCGATTCATTTGTAAGTGCAATCGTACTAAACGATGCCTTTGGTTCTGTCATTGACCTTAGTTGGGGCGTTGGATCTGTTTCTATGTACTTTGTAGCTATAAGTATTTTGGGTATAGATGCAAATAGTGTTGGTACCTTAGTTGCATTTTCCATGTATATCTCCATGTTCTGGCATCCGATTATGAACTTAAGTAATTTTTATAATCAGTTGGTAACTAATATTACCGGTGCGGAACGTATCTTTGATATTTTAGATACACAACCAGAAGTGGCTGATTCAGAAAATGTAGCAGAACTACCGGAGATTAAGGGTGAAGTAACCTTTGATCACGTATCCTTCTCTTATGATGAGGATACTAAGGTCTTAAATGATGTTAGCTTCAAAATTAATCCTGGTGAAACCATTGCTCTTGTTGGACCTACCGGTGCTGGTAAAACTACCATTGTTAACTTAATTAGCCGTTTCTATGATGTTCAAGAGGGAAATATTTATATCGACGGTTTCAATGTTAAAGATGTATCCATTGAAAGCTTAAGAAAACAGATGGGTATCATGACTCAGGATAACTTCCTATTCTCCGGAACCATAGCCGATAATATACGTTACGGTAAGTTAGATGCTACGGACGAAGAGATTATCGCTGCTGCCAAATCTGTTAATGCTCATGAATTTATTATGAAGATGGAAAAGGGCTACGATACAGAGCTGAAGGAACGTGGTGCAGGTTTATCCATTGGACAGCGTCAGCTTCTTGCCTTTGCAAGAACCATGGTGTCCATGCCAAAGATTTTAATCTTAGACGAAGCAACCTCAAGTATTGATACTCATACTGAAATATTGGTACAGCAAGGCATTGAAGCCTTGTTAAAGGGAAGAACCTCCTTTGTTATCGCTCATCGTCTATCTACCATTCGAAAAGCTGATCGTATCTTTGTCATTGATGATGGTCGGATTATGGAAGAAGGTAATTCGGATGAATTATTAGAAAAGAAGGGCATGTATTATAACCTATACATGGCACAATTTAAGAACTTTTAATAAGATGAAATAATTTTAATTTCTATTCCCTTATTATCTCAAAGAATAACATCATATGAAATCTACACTAATCTTATGTATTTTCCCTTGTTTTGCCCTGATGAGCCGAAACAAGGGAAAGTTTTTTTTACATCACTTAACTATTAATATATACGTCATATATCAGAAAAATCCGGATTATTGGGTCAGTTGTTCCTTTTACCTTCTCTTAATACCTTCTTATCTTCTCTTCGGTAATGTTATGATAAAACTGGTTCCTTTCTTAAACTGAGAGCGTACTTTAATTTTACCTGTATGAGCAAGAATAATTAGTTTAGCAAGTGATAGTCCAAGACCATGTCCACCAATATTTTGATTTCTAACATAATCTGATCGATAAAAGCGATCAAAGATATGATCCATATCCTTCTGTGTCATGCCTATACCGGTATCGGCAACTGTAATAACACAGTCTTCCCCCACTTTTTCGCAAAGAATTGTAATCTCATCACCATCTTGACTGTATTTTACTGCATTATCAATAAAGATTCTTATGGCTTGCTTAAGAGCCTGTTTATCACCATACACAATTACATCATCCATAATAGGACTTAAAATAATGCGATCACCTGCCACCAGCTTCGTTTCCTTAACCATGTCCTCCACGAGTTTTCGCATATTGAATTTCTTCTTTGTCAGTTTTAATGTTTTTTTATCATGTCTCGATAAGAATAACAACTTCTCTACAAGATCCTGCATGGATCTAGCTTCATTTTGAATTGCCTCTATGGATTCTTCTAAAACCTCTTTATTGGTTGTGCCCCAACGGTTTAATAAGTTAGCATAACCTTGAATTACCGCAATGGGTGTTCGAAGTTCATGGGAGGCATCGGAAACAAATTGTTTCTGACTTTCATAGGAGGTCTCTATTCGGTCTAACATAGCATTGATGACATTAGCCAAATCCTTTAACTCATTCTTCGTCCCTTCTACGTTTAAACGCTCACTATGAAGATTATTTACTGTCAATCGATTTGCAGTAGCAGACATAACCCGTAGTGGTTCAAATAGAGTAATATCACTTCTCTTGCCCTTACGAATAATTAAATATACTATAAAAAGATATAGCAATACAATCTTCCATGATAAGGAAAGCCACTCACTATAGCTTTCTGTTAAATCATATTGAAATTCTGCTTCATAGTCAATCTGATTGATACGAAACTCTTTCTTACTATTTATCACTAAAATATGATCAATACTTTTTCTATCAAAATGAATCCCATAGAAAAAATCCTTGGAATTCTTCGGAAGATATACGATATCATTGTAGATTTCTTCACCGGTCTGTGTATTTTTTATTTGAAAAGAAAGTCCTTGTGGATAATAGGGGTTACGAATCTCTTGTGTCCCCTCCTCTTTTAGAAAATCAATCACTTCGCTGGCTTTCTCATCATAATTTAACTTCTCCGTATACATGTAGATAAGAAAGAAACCTAATATAAATAGAATGCCGTGGGTTAACAGTAACCTTAAATAGGCAAGTGAAATACGAAATGCAATTGATAGACGAAAATTACTTAACCAATCTTCTTTCTTTTTTCTTATAGGGAGTACAATTTTTTGTAATATTCTTCTGATGCTTTCCAATAATTTCTGTTTCATATTAGTGTATACCTTTCGGCATTTCCTCCCTTCTAGTGAACTCCATTAGGTGATAGCGAAACTCTTAAACTTCAAGCATTGTATACACAATAGATAATTAGATAATTACGAACCTATATGGTTTTGCAATTACCTAATGAAATTCCATATTTGCTATTAGTCTTTAATAATGTAACCAACACCTCTAACCGTTGAGATTAAATGGATACCATACTTTTCATCTATTTTCTGTCTTAGATAGCGAATATACACATCTACCACATTGGTATCTCCAAAGTATTCATAATCCCATACGTTATTTAACAGTTGCTCTCTAGTTAGAGCTATATTCTTATTACGCATTAAATACTCCAATAGTTCAAATTCTTTCTTTGTAAGTACTAACTCATCTTGGCCATAATGAGCACTATGTCCGGCAAGATTTAAGGTAACTTCTCCTATTTTAAGAATATCCCCTTTGGGTTCTACTGCTTGTCTCTTCCTATTAAGATTAACACGAATTCTAGCAAGTAGTTCCTCTATGGCAAAGGGTTTTGTCATGTAGTCATCCGCACCCATATCAAGCCCTGCTACTTTGTCTGTTACATCATCTTTGGCTGTTAGCATAATAATAGGTACTTGGGATTCTAAACGTAATCTTCGACATACTTCTATTCCACTTAACCCCGGAAGCATGATATCTAGAACTACCAAATCAACATTATCTTTTAATGCTTTTTCTAGTCCAAGTCTACCGTCACCTGCAAGTAATACCTCATATCCTTCATGCTTTAATTCCAGTTCTAAGAATCTCGCAATTTTACTCTCATCTTCAACAATTAAAATCCTAGCCACTCTAAAATCCTCCTTACCTGATTTTAACAACATCTGCTTTTATTGTATCGGTTACTCCTACATTTTTCAATATCTCTACATTAAAATTCTATTAGAATCTAATCTATATGCGTCAGCTTGTCAACGCTTGGCGCAAAGCAGATTGCAAAGCAACTGTAAGAAACACGCTTCGCGAGTTTCTCCGGTTCGCGTGCGCGCTCGTATTTTTGCAAGTAAACTTGCAGAAGTGAACAGTTTTGTTGTTCACTTTGATCACTTTGTTTACGCACATATAAGATGTACCAGCAAGCTGCTTCACTTGTCATGAATAAAAAGAGCTTTAGATCATAGCACTTGGCTATTTCACTAAAGCTCAATAAATCATTTATTATAATACGCTTTTTACTGCTTTTACTACATTTTCTGTTGTAAATCCAAATTTCTTAAAGAGTACGTTTGCAGGCGCTGATGCACCAAATCCATTCATTGTTACTGTGGTTCCATCAAGTCCAACGTATTTGCCCCAACCAAAGTCAATCGCAGCTTCTACTGCAACACGTGCTCTCACACTATTTGGTAAAATGCTTTCCTTATATTCCTTTGATTGAGCTTCAAAGATATCCATAGATGGAATACTTACTACTCTTACGTCAATACCTTCTTTTATAAGCTCTGCTTGTGCGTTGATACCAAGCTCTACTTCTGATCCACTTGCCATAATAATAGCATCCGGAGTCTCTTTCTTAGAAGGAGATACGATATAACCACCCTTTAGGGCATCTTTCGAAGATCCTGTTAACTGAGGGAGGTTCTGACGGGTAAGTACCAAAGCAGTAGGAGTTTTCGTTGAGGTTATTGCATAATACCATGCTGCAATACATTCTGTTGCATCTGCCGGTCTAAATACTGTAAAGTTAGGCATAGCACGAAGCATAGCTAATTGTTCAATGGGTTCATGTGTAGGTCCGTCTTCACCTACACCGATACTATCGTGTGTAAGAACATAAGTTAACGGAAGTCCCATAAGTGCTGACAGTCTTGCCATAGGCTTTACATAATCACTAAATACAAAGAATGTGGATACATAAGCACGAAGTCCTCCATGCAGTGCCAAACCATTACCAATACCTGCCATCGCTAGCTCTCTTACACCAAAATGAAGGTTACGTCCTGCGTAATCCTCCTTAGAGAAATCGCCTTCCTCATTCATATAAGTCTTAGTGGAGGGAGCAAGATCAGCGGATCCTCCAATGAAATTAGGGAGATAATTCTTAATTCTATTGATAACGATACCGGATAGATTTCTTGTTGCATCCGGCTTGTCAGCATACGCCCAGAATTCCTCATTATCAATCAAATTCTTAGCAATATTTACATCATGATACTGCTCCCAAAGAGCTTTCATATCCGGATATTCTTTGCAATAGTTAGCAAACATTTCATTCCACTTTTGTTCTTCCTTAGCACCATTATCTGCAAGCCCTTTAAAGTTATCATATACTTCTTCCGGAACATAGAAGGGTTCATGACTTGGCCATTCTAATTTTTCTCTGAGTAGTTTTATATTATCTAAACCAAGTGGTTCACCATGTGCACTTGCAAGACCTTCTTTTGGGCTTCCGTGTCCGATCTTTGTCTTAACTGTAATCATGGTAGGTCTAGTTAAGTCTGCTTTTGCTGCTTCAATAGCAGTTGCAATTTCTTCAAGATTATTACCATCTTCAACAACTAAGGTTTGGAAACCGTATGCTTCAAAACGTTTTTGAACATCTTCTCTAAAAGCAATATCAGTACTTCCCTCAATAGAAATTTTATTGCTGTCATATAATACTATTAATTTACCCAAACCTAAGGTTCCTGCTAAGGACATGGCTTCAGAGGTAATACCCTCCATCATACAACCGTCTCCGCCTAGAACATAGGTATAGTGATCTACCACTGGATAATCCTTCTTATTAAACTTAGCAGCTAAGTGTGCTTCACCCATAGCCATTCCTACTGCCATAGCCATTCCAGCTCCTAAAGGTCCTGTTGTTGCCTCTACACCCACAGTATGACCATATTCGGGATGACCAGGTGTTAGAGAATCTTCTTGACGGAATTGTTCTAAATCTTCTTTTGTAAGACCGTAACCAAAAAGATGTAATAAGGAATATAATAACATAGAACCATGTCCACCAGATAAGATAAATCTATCTCTATTCTCCCATTTAGGGTTTGCCGGATTATGCTTCATATGCTTTGCCCATAACTCATACGCCATTGCTGCTGCACCAAGCGGTAGCCCTGGATGCCCAGAATTTGCTTTCTGAACACCATCAGCCGATAAAACCCTTATCGCGTTGACTGACATTGTGTCGATATTATACATGTTAGTTCCTCCTAAAAATTATATATTTATGTTTAAGAACATAATTTACTAATAATTTTATTGCTATTGTCTTTCTAACTGGTTGAATCTAAAATCCTGTAATATATATAACTAAATATACAATAAAGAGGTAGCCATTACAACTGTCAAAATACACACACATTCCATAAAAACTACTGAAAATATGTAAACTTAGTCAATATTTATAAAAGTAAAATATCTTTCTTCAAACTGACTCACAGACATAGGTTTTGCAAAATAATAACCCTGTATTATGTCACAGCCTACCTTACATAGAAACTCTACCTGCTCTCTTGTCTCAATACATTCTGCAACAACCTTCATATGCAAGTCTTTTGCCATCATAATGGTATTACGTACTACAGTGAGACCTCTTTCTACTTCACTCGTCATTCTAAAGAGTTCCCCATCTAGTTTTACTACATCAAGCGGTAAATCCTTTAGAGAGTTCAGAGAAGAATATCCGGCACCAAAATCATCCATAGATACCAAAAATCCATATTTTCTTAACTGCGTTACCGTCCGTATTAGTGCCTGCTTATTTTGTAAAAAAGCGCTTTCTGTTAGTTCCAATTCAATTAAATTATATGGTACCTGATAATTATCAACAATATCTTTAATTATCTCTGCCAAATGAGGATTAGCAAAATGTAATCTTGATACATTTACTGAGATAGGAAGTGGAGTAAATCCTTTATCTAACCATCCTCTAATTACTTCACAGACTTTTCTTATCATATAGTAATCCAATTCTGTAATAAAACCATTTTTCTCAAAAACTGGAATAAAAAATGAGGGGGAAATATTTCTTCCATCACTGTTAAACCAACGAACTAAGGCTTCTGCGCCAGATATTGTTTCATCCTTAGCTTTATATTTGGGTTGAAGATATACTTGGAATTCATCATTCTTTAAAGCTTCATTCATAGACTTCTCAATTTTTTCTTCTTCTAGTAACCGATCTCTGGCCTCATCATCAAAAAAGGACATAATTCCTTCTGTATTACCTTTTATATTATTCTTTGCAATGCCAGCAAACTCTCCCATACGGTCTATAGAATCCTGTCTCTCAGTAATAAAGTATATGCCATAGAATATTTTAGTAGAGGTGGTATATCGAAGCTGATGAAGTCGATCATTTAATTCATTAATACGTTGCGAGACCTCATTTTCCTCATGGAAGGACATTAGGATGTAAAATTGATCCGCAGCATATCTAGTAAAGGGTTCACCCGGTTTGGCCCACTTCTTAATAATAGTATAAATATCTTTTAATACTTCATCCCCTTTTTGATAACCATAAGCATCATTTATAATTTTAAATCGGTTGATGTCAAAATTGATAATAGCAAACTTCTTTTTCATAAATTGTCTACTGTTTAACATTTTATTGACTTGTATTCTAAATTTATACCAATTATTTCCTCCTGTTACCGGATCCAAATATAATGTTTCTATTAGCTTTCGATTCGCTCTTCTTTGGAATATAATCATTAAAGTACATAGAAGTACTGTTCCTAGAATAACTAAGCACCACATTATTTTCGTTACTAGGAGAATTTCACTATGTGTCGTGCTACCCGTATTTTGTGTTCCAACCAAAACAGACCAGTTATTAATGCCTAAAGGTACAAGATTCCATATATACTCACTACTCTTTAAACTATTCTTGATATGATTATTATTGGTTTCAATATCCGTTAGAACTTCTTCCATATTATTAATTAAGATACCAGATTGAGTTAGTAAATCATAATCAAAATTCAATCGATCTGTTTCACTAGCATATAAAATTAATTCCTTCTTATCATTAATCACATAAATAAAATTTCTATCATCTTGCAAAGGTGAAGTACTCTCTACTTTAGAAATTGTGCTTGCAATTAATACCCCTATATTTTCTCCGTTATTTGTAATGGGAGAAGCATAAGTGATAATCGGTACGTTTTCAGGCGTGTATGATATTTGTGGGGATACATTCGTCCGTCCATCCTTGGCTAGTTTAAAATAAGTTTCATTCCCAATACTTATTTCATCTCCGTATAAGTTGTATCCTTTACCATAGGAATCAACTACAGCCATACTGTTAAAAACTTTATCTCTTGATAGCATATGTAAGAGATCAGATATAGTCTCCTCTGACATATCTCCTGCATTAGCTATCATTTCCGCATACATCTCTACCGTTTTATAATTATTTTCTACTTCCTGCCTTATCAGTCCCACAATATTCTCTGAATTTGAATCTATAGTTTCTAACTTCGTCCTATAACTATATTGTTCCATCAGATTCATATGAGAGATACCTAATATTAAAGTTACTATAACACTAAAAAATGCAAATAAAATCAGTGGTGCTGTTCTATTCTTCGGTATATTAAATCTCATTTAGTTTCTCCTTGAGAGCATTTTAATCTTTTGAAATTGTTTTATTACGCTTTATAACCTTTGATTTTATTGCTTTGAAAAATATATTATTAGAATATCAGTTATGTATGTCATTTAAGTAAATTTTATAATAACTTTAGTTTCATTTTACCTCTATCATACACTATGATTTATACCGTTGTCAAAACTTCTTCCATTCCTATGACACTTTTTAGTTTTGTATTCAATATTCAAGTGCATCATATTTGAAAAAATATTTCTCCTAAGGATGCCTTTATTAATAAGTCAATCTCACCATCAAATCCGGTAACTTCCCTATTTATCATAACAAGCTTGTTACCTTTATAATATCTGATTAAACCTGCCGCAGGATATACGTTTAAAGAAGTACCTCCAATAATTAAAACTTCAGCTTCTTCTATTAGTTTTACAGCTTCTATTAAAGCTAATTGATTAAGGGGCTCCTCATACAAAACCACATCCGGTTTTATTCTACCACTACAGTTACATGTAGGTACGCCTTTCGCTAGTAATATTTCCTCAAGGTGATAAAACTTATTACATTTCATGCAATAATTACGATTGATAGAGCCATGTAGTTCTATCACTTTCTCACTTCCGGCTTTTTGGTGGAGTCCATCCACATTCTGTGTTATTATTCCAATTAATCTATTTTCCTTCTCCAGTAAAGCAAGTTTTTTATGTGTAATATTAGGTTCTGCATATAAATGTATCATTTTACTTCTATAGAACTCATAAAAATCTTCAGTATTCTCCATAAAGTAACTATGACTTAACATTATCTCTGGGGGTTCTTTATATTTCATCTGATAAATCCCATCCGTACTACGGAAATCAGGGATACCGCTTTCTGTAGAAACACCTGCACCACCAAAAAATACTATCTTGTTGCTAGCATATATCCAACTCTTTAGCGTACTTATCTTATCTTCCATCCTTATTTGCTCCCTTAAGCTATATTTAATAAGCGTATCCGATTCTATTTTGAGACCAAATCTTTTATATTTAATTCTATGATATCACTTGTTACTATCTAAATACCATATCCATATCCGATCAAAATTCTTCTTCTTTATTTTAATTCATTTTATAAAAATAAGCAAAAAAAATGACCTATGAAGGTCAAAAATGAGACATCCGGGATTCGAACCCGGGACACCATGATTAAAAGTCATGTGCTCTACCGACTGAGCTAATATCCCATGCTTATTCAAAGCAAAATGCCCAGAGCCGGAATTGAACCAGCGACACGAGGATTTTCAGTCCTCTGCTCTACCAACTGAGCTATCTGGGCAAGGTCAATTTCGTTTACCTTGAAGTTTCCTGCACTTCTATGGCTTATGAAACTATTCGGTTAGTATTACGAAAAAGTTGCGGGGATAGGATTTGAACCTATGACCTTCGGGTTATGAGCCCGACGAGCTTCCAGACTGCTCCACCCCGCGGCACCGTTTATTAGTCCGCATAAAAGATCTTATCATTTGCAAACATATTTTTGTTGGCATAAGCCAAATGGATGGAGAAGGATTCGAACCTTCGAAAGCGTCGCTAACAGATTTACAGTCTGCCCCCTTTGGCCACTCGGGAACCCATCCAATTTATATCAACTATATTTAGTTGAGAGCCGATGATCGGACTCGAACCGATAACCTGCTGATTACAAGTCAGCTGCTCTGCCAATTGAGCCACATCGGCATAATGTGTTTTAATTATGTAAAGTAATGGCGACTTCACATTAGTGGGACCTATAGGGCTCGAACCTATGACCCTCTGCTTGTAAGGCAGATGCTCTCCCAGCTGAGCTAAGATCCCATGGGATTATTATATACTTCCTTTGTTTTTTCATCCATGTAAATATTGTATAATAAACAATAAAGAAAGTAAATAATGAAATAAGTTAATTTCTCAACTCATTAAGAACCTTAGTTCTTAACGACCCAGAAGGGACTCGAACCCTCGACCTCCGCCGTGACAGGGCGGCGCTCTAACCAACTGAGCCACTGGGCCATATTGATCCTACACACGAAAATGTACATCCTGCGGTTTTACCGCTACCATACAAACCTTTTTAGGTCAAGCCCTCGACCTATTAGTAACAATCAGCTACATGTGTTACCACACTTCCACCTTTGTCCTATCTACC
>JAEWEO010000007.1 GCA_023389295.1 Bacillota bacterium | reverse complement strand
CAAACGTCCTGTTGTACCTGTAGCATATATTGCATTTTTACTTAAAATACCACGATAAGCAATACAAAAATTTTGCATGAGCTTCTTTTTTGCATCATGTGCAATCATACCAATATTCATATTGTCTCCTTTCCGCCGTTTACAACGGCACATAATTTCTTCCTGTTGATCTGAAGCAGAAGAAATCTTACTTCTAATTTATTCAAAAATCCTAGATTTCATCTTAGTTTTTAAATCCTTCCTTAAGATTTCATCTTGGATTTTCAACTATTTTCTATCGAATTTCTATTACTATTATTCTTACCATATATTAGTATAAATTATACCTAACCTCGAACTTTTTTCGGTTGTAAACGAATATTTAATATAAGACCGATTGCGATCATACCACTTACTAAAGAACTTAGTCCTGAACTTAAAAATGGTAACGGTATACCGGTATTGGGAAGAAATGAAGTCGCCACACCGATATTTACAAATACCTGGAACATAAACATTGAGGCTATTCCAACTGCAATTAGCATCCCCATATAATCGGGTGCCTTTTTAGCCGTCATTAAACAGATAAATATAATGATGGAATAAAGAAGTATGATCATACAAGAACCGATAAAGCCAAATTCTTCACCTGCTACAGAGAAAATAAAGTCACTCTCTGAAATAGGAATTGCATCATAATTTCTTGCATCACTTTCATCAAATACCTTGCCATACAATTGGCCAGAACCAATTGCTACCACGGAGTTATCCTGCTGAAACATTGTTTCTTGATATTCCTCCGGATTCAAAATAGATAAAACTCTTTGCTGCTGATAATCATTTAATAACACCTGGTAATCTTGCTGTATATACCAAAACAAACCAACACTAATTGGAATACCAATGACTAATATAGGTAGAATGATCTTCCAACTTAGGCCCGCTGCAAATACCATCATTGCAAAGATGAAAAATATTACCATACTAGTAGACAAATTGGGTTGTTCCAATATGAAGTAGACCGGTATGGCAATAGAAACCAACGATAATAATAATACAGATAAATTGTTTATTTTGGATCTGAGTAACGTAAATAACATGGCAATAAATATAATTAATATTATTTTTGATAACTCAGAAGGTTGAAATTGGATCGGTCCAATTTCAACCCAACGTTGTGCATAGTTAATGGTCTTTCCGACTAATTTTACAAGTACTAATAAAACCAGATTGATGATATATAGTACGATATAGAAGTTACATATAAAATGATAATCCACGAAAGACACAAAAACAGCAATGAAGAGACCACCTGCAAGACCGATTAAATGTTTGAGAAATAGAGTTTCTCCTTCTGCTTGTACCTGCTTGATTAAATATGCTCCAATCAGTCCTAATAGGATGGAGATTACGAGCAAAATAACATTATATCGTTTGTAATCATATTGCTTAAATTTAAACATCTGGTTTTCATCCTTATTTTTTAGAGGACTTCAAATCTTTGATCGGAATGTTTGCAAATAGCGCAGGCACAGAGCCGTTATTAGATTCGGATTCTGTCTGTGTTATTTTAATGTCAAGTCCTTCTAAATCTATTTCTATATATTTTGATATTACTGCGATGATATCGTTCTTAATTTGTTCCATGATTTCAGGTGAGCACCCTGCACGATCAGACACCAAGACCAATCTCAGCCTGTCTTTTGCTATACTACTGGTCCCCTTTTTTTTGAAAAAATCTGAAAAGCCCATTATGCATCCTCCCTAATTCTTCTTTCGTTTGTTAAATAGTTTTCCGAAGAATCCTTGTCTTTCATCTAAATCTAAGAAAGGAACCTCCTCACCTATTATTCTTTTGCAAATATTCATGTAAGCTCTACCTGCAAGAGAATCAGATCCTACAAGTGGTTCACCTTGATTAGTGGAGATAACAATGTTCTCGTCATCGGGTACAATTCCGATTAAATCTGTAGCAAGAATTTCACAAACATCTTCACTCGACATCATATCACCGCGCTTTACCATATCCATACGAATACGATTTACAATCAAATGAGTCTGCTTCATTTCATTGGCTTCCAGTAGCCCAATGATACGATCAGCATCTCTTACGGCTGAAACCTCAGGTGTAGTAACAACTAATGCCCTATCCGCTCCTGCAATGGCATTTTTAAAACCTTGCTCGATACCCGCTGGACAATCCATTAATATGTAATCAAATTCGTCGCGTAATTCATCGGCCAGCTTTTTCATCTGTTCCGGAGTTACTGCATTCTTATCTCTTGTTTGTGCTGATGGTAATAGATAAAGATTAGGATAACGCTTGTCCTTAATTAACGCATTGCGAATACGGCAAGTTCCTTCAATAACATCTACAAGGTTATAAACGATACGATTTTCCAGACCCAAAACTACGTCTAAATTTCTAAGACCGATATCTGTGTCGATTAATACAACTTTCTTCTCTAACATTGCTAATCCCGTACCAACATTTGCGGTTGTGGTCGTTTTACCAACGCCACCCTTACCTGATGTTACAACTATAACTTCTCCCATTTCTTTTTTATTCCTCCATGTCTTCATGAGGATATGATCCTCTATATCTTTATATTATTACTTAACTCTTTGTGGGAGTTTTCTCCTTAAGCATAAATAAAATATTTTATACGGATAGGAGCTTCTCCAAATGCCTTTATGAAAGGCGAATATCTTGTAAGATATTCTTATTTAACGGTTCGATATAAATATTGCCGTCCTCTAAAAATGCAATTTTTGTCTCTTTTACTTCTTCCTTAATAGGCTTGTCCGGTGATCTTGCGATGGTATCTGCAATTCTAATTTGAGTGGGACTCATATCCAGTGCTACAACAAAGGAATTGGTATTACCGGTTGCTCCGGCAAAGGCATTTCCCTTCAAAGAGCCTAATACAATAATATTACCTTTTGAAACAACTCTTGCACCATGATTTACATCTCCGATTATAATCACACTATTCTCAAACTCTAAGGAAGCACCGGAACGAAGGATACCTTTGTAGAATTGCCCGGTGTTATTGGAAAGTTCCATAAGCTTTTCTTCTACTGTCTTACGGAATCTTTCCTCCTTTTCTATATCATTTTCCATAATACATACAATATGCATATCTGTATTTTCACCAATGATATCAAGGATATCCTTCTGCTCTTCATTGGTTAATTTACGTCCTTCAAAACTGATCGCCATCTTTGCATTCTCAAAAAATTTACTGGATTCTTTGAATTTCTCAGCAACCAATAACTTTAACTCCTCAAAAGGCTCCTCCGGACTTAATACCACAATTATGCCATACTTATTACCTTTTATAATAACTGAATTGTTCATTACGATTACTCCTTTTTGGTTATCTTCCAGATAAATCAGACAAGTCTCTTATTATCTATTCTACTGCTGCACCATTATTAGTACTTGATGAAGCATCTGTAACGTTGCTATCAATTAACGCGTCTGCATCCTCCAGATTAAAGTATAGGGAATAAATATCCTTAGTTAAGGCAGCCGCATTAGATGATGTATACCCGTTTGGAATAACGGCAGTAACAGCAATTTCTGGTTCTTCATAGGGAGCAAAGGATACAAACAAAGCATGATTTGGCTTGGATTTGCTTATCTGTGCTGTACCCGTCTTACCGGCTACAGTCACACCAAAATTACGGTAAGCGTTATACACAGAACCACCATATTCATTCACCACGGAATACATTCCCTCAAACACACTATCCCAGGTGCTTTCACTAATATCGGTAAGTTTGTTACTAATTGTTGCACTATTGTCTAAGGTTGTCTTCCCATCCTTATCTTTAATCTTATCTAATAAGGTAAGCTCATAGGAGGTGCCTCGATTTGCAATCGTTGTCACATATCTTGCGATTTGCACGGGAGTAAAAGCATTGGTACCTTGACCGATAGAAGAACGAACGGCATCCTCGTCCGATATCTTCGGTTCTGCTTCATAGAGCTCGATGCCGGATTTTTCATTTAGACCAAAAAGTGAGGCATATTTTTCTAAAGTAGTAAGACCTTGTTGATTAATATTTCGTCCTGCACCATCTAAACTTAGGAGCCAGCCCATCTCATAGAAATAATAGTTACATGACACCTTTAGCGCCTCAACTATATTAACAGATCCATGTGATCCGGGGAAAATATGACATTTTGCAGGGCGGTCTATTTTGGTAAATTCGCCCAAATCCTTAATTTTCTTCGTTGGTGTAGTAACACCTTCTTCTAAAGCTGTAATTGCAGTAATCATCTTATAGGTGGAACCTGGTGCTGTTCGTTCAGTCATAGGACGGTTATTCATAGGAGTGGATTTATCACTTAAAAGCTGTGCGTAATAGTCAGAGTCCACCTTATTTGCTAAAAGGTTATTATCATAGCTTGGATAAGTAACCAGAGCACGAACTTCACCCGTCTCAACATCAGTAATCACCACGGAACCGCTACACGGCTCTAAAGCCAGCATTCCTGGAGTGATTTCAAGTGAGCTGATTTTATTCCTTATAAAACTGTAAGCAGAGATATTGTTATTTTTAAGACGATTTATATCACCTTCATTATATTCTAACACACCTTGCTCGAATAATAAAAGACAAATTTCAGTTCCAGATAATTTGTACGAAAATACTAAATTTCGATATATTTTTTTGTTAAATTCGTCATCATCCTTCAGAAGTTTCTTTGTATAGCTGATAAGCTTTGCATATAGTTCTTCTGCACTATAATATTCTTCATCAATACCAAGTATGGATAGATTCACCCAGTTATTTGCAAGAGCATCCTGAAGGAATTTACTTAAACTAATCTTATCATTGACATAATCCTCATAGGAGGAACTCTTTGTCTCTATTTTGTCTTTGATCAAAATATTATTCGTACTTAACACTTTATAGAAATAGTCAAGAAAGTCTTCCATATCTCCGGCGTTATTATTTGTAGTTGTACTATCCGTTGCAAGCAACTCATCTAGCTGTGCGAATATACTATCCTGAGCATCAAGAAATTTATAATAAGTCATCTTCTCTTGAGTGCCTTCTTTCGCTTCTTTAAAATGATCAATATCAATAATATTGTTATTAATCAGCGCATAGTACACTTCATAGATCGGTATAAGAATTTCAGAGGCACTTTCTCCCTTACTACCGTAATTTAGGTCGGGAACAATTTTAGAAAGGAGTATCTTTGTAATCTCACGTTCCAATAAATGATACGTATTTTTTTGTAACTCCTTATCAATGGTTAAATAAATATCATTACCGGCAACCGGGTCCGTACTATCAACCACTTCTATGACTTTACCGGAGTTATTAACGGAAACAGTTTCGACTCCCTTTTTTCCGGCTAATTCATTCTCAAATGTCTTCTCTAAACCAGTCTTACCGATTACGTCGGTAGAATTGTAGCCATTATCTTCATTAGCCTCTAGTTCATCGGCACTTATTAAACCGGTATAACCAATAATGTGCGCAAAGTATAGGCTGTCTTCATAAACACGGCTTGTCTGCTGTGATATCTCAACACCCTTTAGTTCTTCACGATTTTCCATAATAGCTGCTACTGTTGCATCGCTAACTTCAGAGGCTACAGTTATCTGAAGGTATTTCGGATAATTACAGAATAACGCATATCTGACTCCCATAATCTTAAGGGTTTCTTCTACGCTGTAATCATCTGAGATACCAAACATTCTGGTATAGTTATTACCGGTACCATTTCGCAAGAAATGATACACCTCCTCTGCAGTTGCTTCTTTCTGCTCCTCTTTTAAATTACCATTATCATCGAGAACATAAGCATAGACATTCTTTTTGAACCTGGTTAAAGCAGCGTCCTTTACGGTGAATTCAAATTGACCCTCCTCGTTTAAGGTAATATAGAATTCATTATCCAGGGTATCACCATTTTTCTCGATGATAGTGATTAGATTATGAATGATTGAATTATACTCTTCATTGGAGGTTGTGATATCCTCCATCATAACGGAATAGGACAATACATTCGAAGCAAGAAGCTCACCATTGCGATCATAGAAATTACCGCGTGTGCTTTTTATTTCTCTATTTTTTACATATTTTGCATCATTTTTTTGAACTATTTGCGGTCCTTCCACTATTTGAAGGACAAACAAACGATTTATAACGATTCCAAATAAAGCAAGGTATATTAACGTGATCGGAAACAACCTTGATTTTAAAAGTTTCTTAACATAATCTAAGAATACGTCAAACAACCTTACCCCTCCTCATCCGGACTTTTTTCTAAGCGGTTATTAATCATATGTAGTAGCTTATATAGAAATACTGAAACAGCTACCGTATAGATAATTTCAGGTAGAATTAATCTACTAAAATAATATGGAAAATTAAGTCTACCTCTTAATAAAAATTCAAAAATATAATAGAAAAATCCATAAAAGAAATCACTTACTGCTATTAAAATAATTGGTAGCGTGTAATCATCATTGGTATAAAAACGGTTACTTAGACCGATAACATAACCAATGAGCATGTAAATTAATGCACACAGACCAACAACAGAACTACCTGACATCAAATCCACCAACAAACCGCAACACAAACCAAGCGTCATACCAGGCAATTTTCCCCGCATATAAGCGGTGGAAACAACTAGTATCAGAAGTAAGTTTGGCATAACACCTACGAGTGCAATATAGTGAAACATAGCACTTTGAATCAAATAGCATAGGATGACTTCAATAATATAAACTATCAATCGTTTCACAACAATACCTACTTTTTCTTAGTCTATCAAAGGCTCTTTCAGCTCTGTGATGATTAATACTTCCTCTAACCGTTTAAAATCCACTACAGGAGTCAGATAAGCGGTCTTTGTCATATTGCTGGCATCTAATTTAATATCGCTTACATATCCAATTAAGATACCCTGTAGATAACTGGGACTGATGTGTGAGGTTACCACCTCGTCACCATCCGCAATCTGAGCATCCTTACTAATCAGCTCAACACGTATCTTACCATCATCCATCAATTGAAGATCTCCATTTACCACACAGGTATCGGAGGTTTTACTTATTTCTCCATAAACACTACTCTTATCATCAATTATGGATCGAACAATGGAATAGTTATAGTGTACCTCAGTAATAATTCCTACAAGTCCATTACCTGCAAGTACGTTCATATCCTTCTTAATACCGTCTCTGGTTCCTTTGTCAATCTTAAATACACTATACCAATTGTTGCCGTCATTACTGATAACTCTTGCAGCAACCTTAGGATAGTCTAGGTATTTCTGATCCAGGTCATAGAGGGCTCTAAGTCCATCCAGTTCGTACTTATCCTGTAACAGTAATTTATTCTCATAAGAGAGCAGATCCACCTGCTCCTTAAGTTGTGCATTTTCCTCTAATAGGTTATTTACATTTCTAAACCGATCCAGTTGATCGGATATTAGCGTTCCGACAGTATTAATTCCTCGCTGCATAGGTGTTATGACAGCTCCGACCGTGTCCTTTACCGGGTTAAGCTTTTCACCGTACCGGAATGAGAAAATGATCAGACCAAGACATAAAATAATACAAGCGATCAGAAGATGCTTCGGATTTAAATTAAGTTTCGTCCTACGTTTCATTGTAAGTCTCCATAAATTTTTTTTACTACGGATTGAAGAATTCTACAAAATAATTATTGCTTACCTTACAATCTAGTTAACGAGTGTCTTCGGACGTAAAGAATCAGCCAAAGAAGAAAGCTTATTATCTTCCATAATCTTACCCAGACCATTAACAACCGTATTCGCTGAGTCAGGACATATGTTAATTTTAAGATCTGTCTCTTTGCTCATGAGTTCATCTAGGGCAAATATTTTAGCAGAACCACCAGTAACATAGATACCACTATCAATAATGTCCGAAGAAATTTCAGGCGGAGTACGCTCAAGAATGATTTTGACTGCATCTATAATGGAATACATGTACTCAGAGATTGCTTCATATACATCCTTTGAATTTACTTCCATTTCAGAAGGTAAGCCTGTAACCACATCACGGCCGAAGACTTTCACGGAGGCCTCTACGCTAGTAAGAGCACAGGCAAGTTTTTTCTTAATATTCTCAGCAGTCTTATCTCCAATATACAAATTATATTTTCTCTTCACCATATTCTTAATGGATTCGTCAAGACGATTGCCACCAACAGGTATCAGCTTACTAAGCACAATACCGCCAAGAGATAAGATAGATACTTCCGTCGTATCTGCACCAATATCAACAATCATGACACCTCTCGCTGTCATAACATCCAAACCGGCACCAACTGCATCTGCAATGGGTTTTTCTACAATCTTAATACGACCCACTCTTAGGCTGGAGCTTGCGATTAAATCATAGAAGGAGCGGCGCTCCACTTCCGTAATATTTGTTGGGGTTGCCACAATATAATCTGCAGCGCCAAGACGTTTTGAACCGTTAATACGTTTCATAAATTGACTAAGTAGCTCCATCATATTAGCGACATCTGCGATAACGCCGTTTCTTACAGGATAGGTAACCTTAATATTGGAAGGTGCCTTCTCATACATATCATAGGCATCATTTCCCGTTGCAATAACATTTTTACGATCTGAAATCGCAATAATATTACGTTCATCTAAAACAATACCCTGCCCTTTTTTATAAATTTTTATTGTACTTGTACCAAAATCTATACCAAATGCTTTTAAAGCCATACCGTATGCAACCTCCTATTATTTCACTCAAGTAATATCGTAATTTTGTCTACATGATCCATGAATCTATTCTGATAATTCCTAATTCTCATTGGTATGATATAATATACATAATTAATATGTAGTTAAAATAGCCCTTGTTCTTTCATACTGATATATCTATTATCGCCAATTATAATGTGATCCATAAGCGTGATTCCTATTAAATTGCCAGCTTCATACAACTTCTTAGTTACTCGAATATCCTCTCCACTTGGAGTCGGATCACCACTCGGGTGATTATGAAGTAAAATGATATTAACCGCTTCGTATTTGATCGCATTCACAAATACTTCCCTAGTAGGCATAATGGAAGTATTCACCGATCCCTCCGATATAATCATATCTTTGATTATTTTGTTCTTTGAGTCCATCATAAGTAGCATCACCTGCTCTCTCGTTAGATGTCTCATATCCTGCATATAATAGTCTGCAACACTTTTTGGAGTAATTAGTCTAAGACTGTCACGGTGTATTTCCTTTGCCATACGCTTTGTAATCTCAGTCAGACAAAGGAGCTCAACAGCTTTCACTCTTCCTACCCCTTTGATTTTGATTAATTCCTGAAAGGATAGATAATTTAACCCCTTTAAACCAGGGTAGGCAGTTGAATAATTTAATATATTCACTGCCAAATCCATCACTCTTTGCTTTTTTGAACCCGTCCGAAGTATGACCGCCAGAAGTTCTGCGTCAGATAAAATAGATGCTCCATACTTCTCACACTTTTCATATGGACGTTCGGAAACGGGTAATTCTTTGACTGTCAGGTACGTAGTATTCATAAGATCCTCCTTGATATAATTCCTCTCTCCAGGAAATCAATCAGATCATGAATGTTCTTCTTATTCTTCCGAATAACTATAGCTTTCTATATACAAATATAGAGGCTATGGCTCCTAAAACACTTCCTATGGTAATCTTAAGACGGAGACCAAAATTAATCAGTAATACTCCCAAATCTAAGGAAACAACACTTGATTCTTTGGAATCACCAATGGAAAAATCAATCCCATAATATAGCCATTTTAGCCAACTAATCTCTCTCGTCAAATGTCCAATAAAACTTCCTAATACGATACCAAGTAAGATTAGAAGAAACAAGGCCCAGTAATTTTTTCCTATTGTTTTTGAAGATCTGGCCATATTCTGCTGTCCCCCTTCCAAAAAGCTCATTCTCTTTTGCTTTTTCATAACTTATCTTTCATTTTCTATCATAAACATAAACATTTTATCATAAAATTGTTAATTTGTATACGAAAAAACATTATTTTATCTGGGTATATCTAAGCAGATCACCTTATTCACTTGCAATAATACGAACGCGCACACAAACCGAAGAAACTCGAAAAGTGTGTTTCTTACGGTTCATGACAAGTACATTAGCTTGCTAATTCATCTTGTTATAACAAAATGAGATTCTGTTCGTATAACTTTTGTAAAGACATTAAGATACCAAATTTTGCATGGTACCAGGTGAGACCGCCTTGAAAAAACACAGTATAGGGTGGTTTGATTGGTGCATCTGCAGATAGTTCAATAGAGGAACCCTGTACAAAGGCTCCGGCAGCCATAATGACATCACAGTTATATCCCGGCATTGCCCAAGGCTCCGGAACAACATAACTGTCCACCGGTGCTGCAGCTTGAATTCCTTTGCAAAATGCAACAACTGCCTCTGCTGAGTTAAGGGTAATTGCTTGAATAATATCAAATCGTTCTTCACTACCGTTTGGATGTACCCCATATCCTAATTTTTCGTAGCATTTTGCTGCAAAGATAGCGCCCTTTAAAGCACCTGACACAACCTGGGGTGCTAAGAAAAATCCTTGGAATAAAGAAGAAATAATACCTAATGTAGCACCTACCTCTTTGCCAAGACCTGGTGCGGTAAGTCGATAAGCAGCATTCTCAACATACTCCGTCTTACCAACAATATATCCTCCGATTGGAGCTAATCCACCACCGGGATTTTTAATCAAAGAACCGACACATAGATCCGCTCCTACCTCCGACGGTTCCATTGTCTCTACAAATTCACCATAGCAATTATCCACCATACAGATGATATCCGGCTTAATGGATTTTAAGAACTTAATTAGTTCGCCAATTCTTGCAACGGATAAAGTGGGACGGCTGGCGTAACCCTTAGAACGTTGTATGGTAGCTAATTTAGTATTCGGTTTTATTGCAGCTTTAATGCCCTCCCAGTCAAAGCCTCCATCCTCAAGCAAATCAACCTGAGCATAGGTGATACCGTACTCTGCAAGGGAACCTTTTGTAGGAGTAATTCCTATCACCCCTTCTAAAGTATCGTAAGGTTTACCAACGGGTGATAGTATCTCATCTCCCGGTCTTAAATTACCAGATAAAGCAACGGTGAGGGCATGCGTTCCGCTAATCAACTGCGGTCTAACTAAGGCATCCTCTGTCTTAAATACAGCGGCATATACGCTCTCCAAAGTATCTCTACCCATATCATTATAGCCATATCCAGTCGTTGCTGCAAAATGGACATCGCTTAAACGGTTATCCTGCATTGCTTTTAGTACCTTTAATTGGTTTAATTCTGCCACTTTATCTATCTCATGAAAACGACCTTCTAATTCTTTCTCTATCTCTGCACAGTAATTTAGAACTTTCGGATTAAGTCCTAGTACCTGATATGCATGATCTAAGTTATGTTCCTGCAATGATTTATCCTCCAAGTCTTTTAAGAAATACTACTCTCATTCCTCATCCATCAAAATGTCTTTAAATTTATGATGAAGTTGAGGCAATATTCCTAATTAGGTTTACATAATATATTTATGATAACCTAATTCTATTTTAAATTACATTATTCTCTTTTAAGTTTTTTAATAAGAACTCTAAAAGTTCCTCTTCGGTTGAAAGTTTATCTTTATCTACCCAAATTACATCCTTTTCTCTTTTAAACCAGGTCAACTGACGTTTTGCAAAATGTCTGGTATCCCTTTTAAGAACCTCCACAGCCTCCTCTAAGGTATACTCTCCTTCAAGATGAGCCAAAAGCTCCTTATAACCTAAGCCCTGCATGGAGACCATCTCTTTGGTATACCCCTGGTCAGCCAAATATTTAACCTCTTCCAAAAGCCCCTTTTCCATCATAAGATCAACTCGTTGATTTATGGTTTCATAGAGTTTGCCACGGTGCTTATTTAAAACAAAATAGCAAAACTGATAGGGAGATTCCTTCTTTCTCTGTTCTTCATTATGGGAAGAAATTTGATCACCGGTCAATTTTAGATATTCCAAAGCACGTATAACACGTTTACTATTATTAGGATGAATGACTTCTGCGCTTTTGGGATCTGCTTTCACAAGTAGATCATGCAGATACTGCGCTCCCCTATCCTGCAATAGTTGTTCTAGGTGGGCACGGTATTCGTTATCTGTTTCATTCTCTGTAAAGTCTATGTCATAGAGTACAGCTTGAATATAAAAACCGGTTCCGCCCACAAGGATGGGAACTTTGCTTTTCGCATAGATCTCATTCATATAATGTTTTGCCAGCTGTTGGAATTTAACTACGTTAAAATCCTCCCAGGGCTCAAGTTCATCAATTAAATAATGCGCAATACCCTCCATCTCATCCTTCGTTATTTTGGCAGTACCGATATCCATTTGTTTATAAACCTGCATGGAATCAGCAGAAATTATCTCTCCATTTACTGCTTTGGCTAGAGCAATCGAAAGTGCTGTTTTACCAACGGAGGTAGGTCCGGTAAGTATAATTAATGGCTTTTTATCCATATGATACCTTCCTATTTTTCTCGTAATAATGTTGTATTTGTCTATTGTGTTGTCTATTATTTTTGTATCCCATTTTAACAAGGTTATACTATGATAAGCCATATTTTCAATATTGCATTAAATTCTTCTCAATCATAAATTTCATTTATACTATAAAATTCGCTTGAATTTACGCTCTAATTCATATTGGCTCATGGAGACAATAACCGGCCTTCCATGAGGACAATGATAAGGATTTTCTAAAGTTAGCAGTTCTTTAATCAAAGACGTTGCTTCTTCATAGGAGAGCACGTGATTTGCCTTAACTGCGGCTTTACAAGATAAGGAGGCTGCACGCTCTAAAATGGAATTCGTACTAAGAGAAGTGCCAACCACTTCATCTGCTAAGCCGTCAATGAATTCTAACAACAGCTCTTTCTCTGAGATACTGTAAAGATCAGCAGGAACTGCACGTACGGAAAACTCATTTCCTCCGAAATGCTCGAATTCATAGCCAAGACTCGTCAGTACCTCTTCCTGTTTCTCCAAAATCTCCTGCTCACGTAAGGTAAGTGTTAATACAATCGGTGGAAGAAGCTGCTGTGATGCATAGGTTTTTGTCTTCGCAGCAGCCATAATTTTCTCGTAGAGTACTTTTTCATGAGCTGCATGCTGATCAATAATATAAAGATTCTTCTGATATTCCACCAGCCAATAGGTTGAAAACAACTGTCCTATAATGCGATGTTGTGATAATGCTTTCTCCGATAGGAAAGGAACTTGTTCTAAAGTTACTTTGTTTACTCCAGACTCTTTTACCAACTCCGTGTCAGAGGCTGTCTCACTACTTGAAGTTGACCCATTACTTGAGGTTGATCCATTACTTGAGGTTACCCCATTTTCTAAGTTTATATCCTGTTTTTTCGAAGATGAACTTTTCGTACCAAACAAATTCATCTGCTCCGATATTTCAATCAATGGCTCTTTTGGCAAGGGATTAACAGTCTTCTGCAAAAGGTTATCAGAGCTGCTACCCGTTGACAGAGTTTTTGTAAGAGGATTCGTTGGAGAAATGAGCGGCTTTGTAGCTGTAATATAGTCTCTTCCTTGCTCTGACAGGTGTGAATTAGGTTGCTGCCTTTTATTATCATAAGTAAAGGGTTTTTCTTGTGCTAATTCTTTACGACGGTTCTGTTCAAAAGGTTCAGGCATACGAATTGCCTCTTCCTTCTTTACGGTTTCCTGTGTTAGGGCTACTTTGGGTATCATTTCTTTCCCCATAATGGTATCGCGAATTAACCCGTAGGTGATCTGATAAATCTCTTCACTATTCTTTAGACGTATCTCCAGCTTCTGAGGATGAACATTAACATCAATTAACGAGGGATCTATTTCAAAATAGAGTGAGGTAAAGGGATATTTGTGCTGCATCAAAAAAGGTTTATAAGCCTCTTCAATCGCCTTAGTAATTACACTACTTTTTATATATCTTCCATTAATAAAATAATTTTCAAAATTACGATTACCCCTTGTGATAATGGGCTTTCCTATATAACCTGTCACCTTAATTTCCTCAGATTGATAATGGATAGATAGCAGCTCCTTACTGATATCTCTTCCATAAATATGATACAGGATATCCTTGCTATTATTATTTCCGGAGGATTGTAGCTTTACTTGATTATTCACAATGAATTTAAAGGATACATCAGGATGGGATACGATTAACCGCTCCATCAAATCACTTATATATCCCGCCTCTGTGGTTGCTGATTTAAGAAATTTACGTCGTGCAGGGGTATTAAAGAAGATATTTCTGATGATAATTGTGGTACCACTTGGACAACCAATCTCCTCCAAAAGCTTCTCCTCCCCGCCCTCAATGAGATATCTAAAACCATTGATTGCTGTTGGTGTTTTGGTGATTAATTCAACCTGCGCAACGGAAGCAATACTTGATAGTGCTTCACCACGAAACCCCAAGCTTGTTACACTTAGTAAATCCTCAGCTGTACGGATTTTACTGGTAGCATGACGAAGAAATGCTAAGGGGATATCCTCCTTAGCGATTCCGCTGCCGTTATCTGTAATACGGATAAAACTTAATCCACCCTCTTTAATTTCCGCTGTTATGGCTGTTGCTCCTGCGTCCATGGCGTTTTCAATCAATTCTTTCACAACTGCGCTAGGGCGCTCAACAACCTCTCCTGCAGCTATTTGATTGATGGTGGATTCATCAAGTACATGAATAAAGGACATAAATACCTCCTTACTCGAACAAAATGAATAACGAATGCCCTTTGGTTATCCATCTTATATAAACTATAAGTAGCGAGGATAGAACTATCAAAGGCTATATTCTATCCTTGATTTTCTTCTGTAGCTGGTAAATTTTATTCAATGCATCAATTGGTGTTAATCTTGCTATATCTAGATCTCTAAGTTCCATGATAATATCATCATTTCCTGAGATTGAAAACAAAGAAAACTGGTCTGTATTCTTTTCTTTCTTTCGACTTTTACTAGAATTATCACCCTGCAATCCTTGCTGTGTTAAAGGTTCTAAGAACAATGTTTCTTGGACAAAGCTATTTTTTTCTTCTGTTTCTTGTGGTGCAGATAAATTCTTAGCCTTAAGTACCAGATCATTACCTGTAAGCTCCATTACTATTTCCGAAGCTCTTTTTAGAACACTACTTGGTACTCCGGCTAACTTTGCCACCTGAATACCATAGCTTTTATCTGCTCCGCCCTTCACTATCTTACGAAGGAATACAATATCTTCGCCTTGTTCCTTTACAGCAATGCAATAATTATTGACACCCTCAAGACGTCCTTCCAATTCCGTCAGCTCATGATAATGGGTAGCAAATAGTGTTTTCGCACCAAGAATTTGGGTATTACTAATATGCTCAACTACGGCCCAGGCAATGCTAAGTCCATCGAAAGTACTGGTTCCGCGACCAATTTCATCAAGAATTAATAAGCTATTCTTCGTTGCATTACGAAGAATATTCGCCACCTCGGTCATCTCTACCATAAAGGTACTCTGACCGCTGGCAAGATCATCCGAGGCTCCGACGCGAGTAAAGATACGATCTACAATACTAATGGTCGCTGTTTCAGCCGGAACAAAACTTCCGATTTGAGCCAACAATACAATTAATGCAGTCTGTCTCATATAGGTTGATTTACCTGCCATATTCGGACCGGTTATAATAGAGATACGGTTATGTTTGTTGTCCAGCAAGGTATCATTGGCAACAAACATATCATGGGAAATCATGCGTTCCACCACTGGGTGACGACCATTCTTTATCTGAAGAACCCCATTAGTATTCATAATGGGCTTCGCATAATTATTTTGCTCAGCTACTAGTGCAAGGGATGCAAATACATCAATTTTAGCAATCGCTTTGGCCGTTTGTTGAATCCTTCGAACCTCTAAGGAAATTTGATCCCTGATTTCGCTAAACAAATCATATTCAAGGGAGAATAACTTATCCTCAGCACCAAGAATAATATCCTCTAAATCCTTTAATTCTGATGTAGTATATCGTTCCGCATTCGCTAGTGTCTGTTTACGAACCCAGTTCTCGGGAACCAGATTTTTATAAGAATTTGTAACCTCCAAATAATAACCAAAGACCCGGTTGAAACGAATTTTCAAATTTTTGATTCCGGTTGCTTCTCGTTCCTTCGTTTCCAGATCCATTAGCCAATCCTTACCTTCGGTCTTTGCTTTTCTTAAACGGTCCACCTCTTCATGGTAACCCTCTTTAATAATGCCGCCTTCTTTTACATTGATGGGAGGTTCTTCTGCAATGGAAGCTTCAATAAGCTGCCAAATATCCTCAAGTGTATCGAGCTCTTCATAGATATCCTTCAACAAGGTAGAATCAAGTTCCTTCATCAATACTTTTACATGGGGAAGCATAGCTAAAGACGAGCTAAAAGCAACCAGATCCCTAGGATTAGCACTTTTGTAGCTAATTTTACTCATAAGACGTTCCAGATCATAGATTGGATTTAAGTATTCTCTTATTTCTTCTCTGGTAATCATATTGTCCTTCAGCTGGCTAACAGCCTCTAGTCGCTGGTTAATCATTTCATAATCAATCAGTGGTTGTTCCATATAACTTCTTAAAAGTCTGGCACCCATGGCTGTTTTTGTTTTATCAAGCACCCATAATAGAGAACCCCTTTTGGATTTCTCACGAATGGTTTCTGTAAGCTCAAGATTACGTACGGTTGAGCTATCCAATAGCATGTATTTTTCATAAGTATAGGGTGTTAACTTTGTAATATGGGTAAGAGAGCTTTTCTGTGTTTCTCTTAAGAATTGCATAATGCAACCTGCAGCTATAACACCAATGGTATAATCTTTTAGTCCCAGTCCATCAATGGTACCAACCATAAAATGCTCTTTTAAGGCCCTGATACAGAGCTCATCATCAAAATACCAGGGTTCTAGTGGTGACAATGCTAAGTTACCCATATTCTTAATGGCATCGATATTAACACCGGACACAAAAAAGGTATCATTACAAATAATCTCCGATGGAGACCATTTATAAATTTCATCCATGAGTTTTCTCTCGGTGTCCACCTCTGTTACATAATAATCTCCCGTTGTAACATCTACAATGGAGATACCATAGGCATTGGTGGTATGTACAATTGCCATAAGATAATTGTTCTTGGTCTCATCTAGTACCTGTGTATTAATATTGGTTCCCGGTGTAACAATCCGAACAACCTCTCTTTTTACAATTCCCTTCGCTGCCTTTGGGTCCTCTACCTGTTCGCAGATGGCAACACGATAACCTCTGTTTACCAACTTACTCAAATAGCTGTCAACAGAGTGATAAGGAATACCACACATCGGAGCGCGCTCTTCCTGCCCGACATTTTTTCCGGTTAGAACAATTTCCAGTTCTCTCGAGCAAATATTTGCATCCTCGAAGAACATTTCATAGAAATCACCCAAGCGATAAAACAAGATGCAGTCTTTGTATTGTTCTTTGATCTGCATATATTGCTGCATCATAGGTGTTAATTGAGTCATGGTGAAATTCCTTTCCTTTGTAGAGTTTAAAATCCAATAATGTCAACTTCGTTGACATTATTTTATCATGTATTCAAAAATGATAGCTTCACATCTTTATGAAGCATGTCTTCAAAACCATTACAATTATATCATAAAGATACATGATTGCAATGGTTTTGAAGGTCCAACTTATTCTGTTATAATATCATCTGCAAGGTTAGAACCGTCAGCTGCTGTTGTCGCAAGTACGTCACAGCGTTCATTCATGGGATGACCGTTATGTCCTCTAACCCATTCGAAAGTTACTATGTGTGGCTCTTTTGCCTTTAGCAGTCGTTTCCATAAATCCACATTTTTGACCGGTTCATTCTTACCTCTCTTCCAGCCTTTTTTGATCCAGCCCTCCAACCAATGTTCATTAAAGGCTTTCACAAGATACTGGGAATCGGAATAGAGAACAACATTGCAGGGCTTTGTAAGTGCCTCTAATCCAACAATTGCAGCCATTAGCTCCATGCGATTATTCGTGGTTTTCTTATAGCCTCCACTGTATTCTCTTTGATGTTCTACTCCTTTAGTATCAATATAGACTAGAATGGTACCATATCCACCCGGACCATCCGGATTTCCTCTTGCAGCACCATCCGTATATATTTTAACGTTCATTTACGATCCTCCACTTTTTTATTCGCTAACTATCACAACGAGGTTATTTCATATTACTCCATTCTCCCGTACTTAAAAATTCCTCTGCCGCTAGTTCGGAAGCTTTGGTGATTTCTTTTGGAAACTGCAGCATATCTAACAATTTGATGGCATTCTTAGAGATTGCTTTTCCTTGATAGAGTTTATAATCAAATAGAATTTCATTTCCAGCAATCCTTTCTTGGAAATGATAATTCGAGTAATCCTGTTCCAGAATATGTGTTAACTCAATATCATGAGTAGCTGCAAACACGAACGCATTTCTTCTAGCAAGGTAGGATAAAATACGGGAAGAGGCCGCAATTCTTTCAAGTGTATTGGTACCACGAAGCACCTCATCAATAAAGCAAAGAATTGGCACCTCATCATTTAAACGATCCAAAATTCGCTTCAATGATTTGATTTCTACCATATAGTAACTTTCTTTGCTAAATATATTATCTCTCAAAGCCATCGAAGAGTAAATCATGAAAAAACTGGATTTATATTTCTTACTTGTTGAAGTATAAATGGTTTGTGATAAGATGGCATTGATGGCAAGTGTTTTAATAAAAGTGGATTTACCGGAAGCATTGGAACCGGTAATTAATACGGAGCCACTTTCTTTGATGGAATTTGACACCGGCTCTTCAATAAGAGGATGATATAAGTCTACTGCATTAAGGTATGGTTTCTTACTTTTTTCCAGTTCCGGCTCACAATAAAAGGGAAGCATACTACGAAATGAGGCTGCTGCGATCATACTGTCGAGAAATCCCACATTAATAAAAATCCGGTCTAGCGCTTGCCGTTTATTCTTAAAGTTTCTAAGCAAGGTATTGTATTTAATCAAATCAATATGAAACAACATTCGTACATAATCAAGGATGATATCTTCCAAATTGCCACTTGCCTGTTTTGGTGCAACAAAAGCAGAATCTCTACGAAACTTTTTAAACTGATCACCATCTTCTTTTAAAAGATCTGTATAATATGATAATTCAGGGATTTTGAGGTGATGCAACTCTTTAATCCCGTCCAGTAAACGGCATAGGTAAGATACTACCATAAGATAATTTTCAATCTCTGCTTTGCTTTTATAATACTGAAATATATTAAATCCAACAAATAATACAGTTAAGGCCCCACCGACTGCTGGTTTAATAAAGATGAGTATTACCGATAAAATCAAGCCAAAAGCCATAAGGTAATGACTAAGGTTGCTTTTTGGTTCCTGTTCATCCAGTTTGGTAATATAATTATGGACAGAGATTCGACTCAGCTTACCAATGGAGTATAATTTTGACTGCACCTTAATACGTTGTTCTTCTGAAGTCGCAAAGAAATCCATCAGCCTGTTACGCTCTTTTAACTCTTTTTGGGAGAAGCATGGTTTATGAAGAAGCGCATAGAGATACTCTTCCCCAATGGAGGACTGAGTATTGTTCATTATCAAGTAGATTTCATCCATATCAAGATCATTCCAGGTAATATCATCAACATCAAGCTTCTCATCTTTGATGGTGTTATAAAAGCTCTTGATGGAATCAAGTTTCTCGGAAGTAATTTCCTCCTCTGAAGGTATCGCCCAATCTTCTTTCAGCCTATTGATTACTCTCTTTTTCACTTCCATTTCATGGTACATACTCCAGATTACTAATATCAAAATACCTATCAGGATATAAAACACATATTGCATACTACTACGCTCCAATCGTTAGTTCAAGTATTTAAGTCTTAAGTAATTATAAAGTTACCCAAGGAGACTGTCAATATTTAGTGAGGAAACTTAATCTTTAATTAATATAAGGCGAGTGATATCAAAGTCTCATTGCTCACGTTACTTTCCTGCAAACAACAACCTTTGTCTATAGTTGCCCTCGTTGTTAACAAAAATGGTTGAATCCGAAGATTCAACCATTTAGAATTTCATATTTAATAGAAATTATTAATTACTGATATATCTTGCATATCTGACAGGAGTTCGATAGTACATATTAGAAATCTTAATACCATCTCTTCGGTTACTTGCATGAATGATCTGACCATTACCAATATACATTGCTACATGGTTGATGTAGCTTGAGCTTCCATAGAACACTAAATCGCCCGGCTTTAATTCCGATGCAGAAATCTTAGTTCCACTTCTTGCTTGGTCTCTGGATACACGCGGAATGTAGATACCAAATTTAGCGTAGATTGCTCTTGTAAACCCAGAACAGTCAACTCCACTTCCAAGTGATGTTCCACCCCATACATAGCGGCCACCCAGATATTCTTTTGCAAAGTTTACCATGTTAACACGAGTCTGGGAAACACCATCACCGTACTGTATCTCTTTCATTGATAGAGCATGAATTAGTTCAAAGGACAGATTAACATATTCCTTTGCCACATAGCCCACAGAACCTTCTTCTGTATCACTATCAAGGCTTACCTTTACCCATACCTTGTGTTCGCTATCTTGAGTCAGTATTTTAGAATCAATTACTAATAATTCTTCACCCTTAGCAATTTGATCAATCGTTGCTGAATCGGTGGAAGGTTCCAGTCTTACGTTAAGACCGTTCGTATTAGCGGTTGCTACGTAATTACCTACTTGTCTGGCTAATTGAGTAGCCTCTGATCCTGTAATGAGATATTCACTTTTCACGTAACCGGTTATCGTCTCCGAAGAAGCTTTTGCAACGATCTTGGTCCATCCGTCTTTTGACTCGATGATATCACATCCGCCATTCTTAGGAAGTTTACCAAGTATCTTATAATCTTCGCCTGGGCCGGACCGAATAATTAGATTAGTTTCTACGTTAGCAATACCTATATCTTTAAAACCAGGAATCGGAATGTCACTCACCGAAAGATTTATTGCTGTGGCGCCATCCGTTGTACCATTGGCACAGCTGGAATTTTTATCGTAAATGTAACCGGCAACGCCTTCCTCATAGGCCATTGCTTTGTTGGGATTGGTCGTGAATATTACTGCTCCTGCTACACAAACCAAGGAAAGCTTTAGAAGTTTTCCATTCATAAAGTAAGTCCTCCAAATTTCACTTGTTCTATCTCACAAAATATAATGTCTTCCCCTATGTAATTAATAAGTAATAATAATGGGAACAAGATGCTTATCTTAGAAAATCTTTGTTCATGAAGATCAAAATTTACAAGATCATTTAATTATCATGAATTAAATATTACGTAATTATTAAATATATTACATGAGTATTGTATCAAATGAGATAGAATTTGTCAACTATGTGTCAGATAAATTTCAAATTTTAGTAAAATATAACAAATTGCATAAAAAAGGCTACCCAAGTACGACTTTTTCGTAAAGAAGGGTAGCATTCTTTATATGCATATAAGTTAGAACACAATGCAAAGGAGCTGGTGAGCAAAAGAAAATAGCATAGCGTATTTCCTTCCTTTGAGTTTGTTAAATAATAATACAAATTAGTCCACCGTTGCTATCATTGATTATCTTTTGCATCGTTTCCTGAAGTTTTAACTGACTTTCATCCGTTAATTTATTTATCTTGGAATTGATTCCATCATCTACTAACTGCCGAATGGTCTTTCCAAAAATATTAGTTTCCCATATTCCTTCCGGATTTTCCTTCGCATTTGCATTAATGTAACCGATGAGATCCCTTGCTTGCTCTTCGCTTCCGACAATCGGTGCAACCTCGGTCATAATATCTGCCTTTATCATATGAATGGAAGGAGCAGATGCTTTAATCTTAACGCCATATTTGTTACCATGTTTCATTACTTCAGGTTCTTCAATCCTGATTTCATCCTTAAGTGGAGATACTATACCATAGCCCTTTGAACGAACCTGTTCAGCAGCAAAGGAAACCTTCTCATATTCGGATTTCTTTGCAGCCAATTCTCTCAAAGTTGAAATAAGCTGATACTCTCCGGTTATCGGAACACCAATTAAATCACTAAGGATTTTATAGTAATACATATCATCAAATTCAACATTAACACTAACGGTACCATTTTGCATATCCACTTTGTCGATCTTAAATCTTTTCACATACTTACTATCCGTATTAAAGTTTTGTGCTTTTGCATCCTGTACCCTAGTTATGTTCTGGAATAAATTTTTAACCGTAGATATTAAATCTACTTTCAACCAATGATCCGCCGGTAACATCTCAGCCCATTTTGGCATAAAGAAATCTAACTCAGTAATTGGAAATACGGATAAAATGGTTTCCATAATTCTATTGATATCATCCTTTTTTAGTTGCTCTGCATTAACAGGCAATACCGGTACATTATAATCCAGAGACATTTCCTCTGCAATTTTTAGGGTATCATTGGAATATGGCTTACTTGTATTTAACAAAACAATAAAAGGTTTGCCAAGATGCTTTAACTCATTGATCGTTCTTTCCTCAGGAAATCTGTAACTGGATCTAGGTAGCTCACCAAAGCTTCCATCCGTTGTAACTACAACACCGATGGTGGAATGATCATTGATAACTTTTCTAGTTCCGATTTCTGCGGCTTGAGTAAAGGGAATTTCATGCTCAAACCAAGGGGTTTTCACCATTCTTTCATGTTGGTCTTCTATATGGCCGGCAGCTCCATCCACCATATATCCTACACAATCAATCAACCGAATCTTTACCTTAGTTTCATCATCAAAAGCAATTTCAGCAGCTTCTTTTGGTATAAATTTTGGCTCGGTGGTCATAATCGTCCTACCGGCCGCTGCTTGAGGCAATTCATCAATTGCTCTCTCTCTGCTATGGACATCTTCAATATTTGGTATTACTAAGAGGTCCATGAACCTCTTAATAAAGGTAGACTTTCCTGTTCTGACCGGCCCTACCACACCTATGTATATTTCACCGCCTGTCCTAGCCTGAATATCATTATAAACATCAAACTGCCCTAACATATCCAACCTCCTTATGGTTATAGTTAAAGATATGCAGGGCAGTTTCATTCTATGATAGGTTATCTTTTATCGCTTCTTATTCCCATTGCAGTGATTCGTATTCTGCTCTTCGATCTCTGAGTAATAGATCGTTTAAAGCTTCTCTTGCTGATTTTCCTTCAAAAAGAACTTGATTGATCTGTTCTACGATTGGCATGTCCACGTCATTTTTCTTAGCAAGTGCAAGTGCTGCTTTGGCAGAATTAACACCCTCCACTACTTGGTTCACTTCTTTCATGGCTTCTTCCATGGTTTTACCCTGCCCAATTAAGTTCCCTGCATTCCAGTTGCGGCTATGCTTACTGGAACAGGTTACAAATAAATCACCAATACCGGACAAACCAGCAAAGGTTTGTATCTTACCACCCATTCTCATACCAAGACGGCTAATTTCTGCCATACCCCTGGTCATTAATGCAGCCTTTGTATTATCACCAAACTCCAAACCATCAACAATACCTGCAGCTAAAGCAATGACATTCTTTAAAGAGGCTCCCAGTTCAATACCGATGATATCGGGGCTAGTATATACACGAAATACATCTGTGATAAAGATATCCTGAATAAATTTTGCTGTTTTTTGTGTGGTCGCACCAACTACAACTGTGGTTGGGACACCACGACTCACTTCTTCTGCATGACTCGGTCCGGACAACACAGCAATATCCCCTTGAGGAATCTCCTCTTTAATTACATCGGATAAGGTATAAAGGGTTCCATCTTCGATTCCCTTGGATACATTAACAATGATTTGACCTTCCTTAATATATGGGCTGGCAATATGCGCTGTAGATCTGATAAAAGGGGATGCTACCGCCATTACGATTAAATCTTTCCCTTTACAAGCATCTTCTAAATCAAGTGTAATTTCTACACTTTCCGGCATTTGGGCTCCGGGGAGACTTTTCAAGCTTTTACGATTTTCCTTCAGTAATCGGGCTTCATTTTCTATTTTGGTCCATATAGTAACATTGTGTCCTTTTCCTGATAGGACAATTGCCAAGGCACAACCCCAAGTTCCGGCTCCTAAAATACTAACGTTACTCATAACTTCTCCTTCTATGCAGATATTATTTTTTGTCAATTTTGACTCTTTGACCAATCTTATTTTCGGTACCGTTCATTAATCTCATAATATTTGTACGATGTTTAATAATCGCAAGTACCATAAAAATTAGTGAAAGAATCATCATATGTAGATCTCCCGGATGTCTGAAAAAGACCCAAACCGGAAAAAATACAGATACAAACAGGGATCCAACGGATACATAACGGGTGATGGCAACAATAATCAAGAATAATGGTAAGGCAATTGGCACAATAAGGGGATCAAAAGCTAACATTACTCCTCCAGTCGCTGCAATTCCTTTACCACCCTTAAACTTAAGCCAGCATGGATAATTGTGTCCTAATACAACACCAATTCCGGCATATAACGTTAATAGTTCAATAGATTCGTAACCGGGGAAAATAAAGAAACGTATCAGCAACATGGGAATTACTGCTTTTAAAACATCTCCTAGTAAAGTAATAATACCGGCTTTAGCTCCTAGTGTACGTAAAGCATTGGTAGTTCCAACATTACCGCTTCCATATTGTCTAATATCAACTTTATTAAGTTTGCCAACAAAATAACCGGTTGAAAAACATCCGAAAGCATATCCAAAAATCAGACAAAATAAGACTTTAAGAAACATCTTATGCGTTCTCCTTTCGCTCCCTGATAATAAATTTTAATGATGTTCCGGCAAAGCCAAAAGCTTCACGGATCTTATTCTCAATATATCTGGTGTACGAATAATGCATTAATTCTTTATCATTTACAAAGATAACAAAAGTAGGCGGCTTGACGGACACTTGAGTGATATAGTAAAGTTTCAGTCGTCTTCCCTTGTCTGACGGTGGTTGTTGCAAAGCAACAGCCTCCATCATAATTTCATTTAACACACCCGTAGCAATACGAAGGTTCTGATTCTGAATTACAATTTCAACAACCTCGAACAATCGGTGCATTCTCTGTCCGGTTTCAGCAGAAATAAATATAATTTCAGCATATGGCATAAAAGATAGAATTTCCTTAATATCCGTTGTATATTCCTTTACTGTTCTATTATTTTTCTCAACTAAATCCCATTTATTTACTACAATAACCATACCCTTACCACGATCATGGGCGATACCTGCTATTTTTGCATCCTGCTCAGTAACACCTTCCGTAGCATCAATTACAAGAACAACTACATCAGCTCGTTCTACGGCTGATACGGTTCTAATTATACTGAAACGTTCCAGTTCTTCTTTGATCTTGCTCTTTCTTCGAAGTCCGGCGGTATCAATTAGTATATATTCCTTGCCATTACGACGAATCGGCGTATCAATAGCATCTCTAGTGGTTCCCGCAATATTAGAAACAATAACACGATTATGACCAACCAGTTTATTAACAATAGAGGACTTGCCTACATTAGGTTTACCAACAATTGCAATTCTTGGGCGCTCATCCTCTGATTCCTCCGTATTACCTGATGTAAAATGTCTTGTTATCTCATCTAGCATCTCACCAAATCCAAGCTTACCGGAAGCTGATACGGGGAAGGGTTCTCCTATTCCTAAATTGTAGAATTCATATACATCCGGCATAAACTTCTCGAAGCTGTCCACTTTGTTTACAACCAAAACGACCGGCTTCGCAGAACGTCTTAGCATATCTGCAACCTTAGAATCAGAATCTACCAGCCCCTGTCTTACATCCACAAGGAATACGATGACATCTGCTGTATCGATTGCTATTTGTGCTTGCTCCCTCATGTAGGATAACATCTCATCTTTGCTATCCGGCTCGATACCGCCGGTGTCTATCATAGTAAATTGTGTATTAAGCCAAGTAACATCAGCATAAATGCGGTCTCTGGTAACGCCGGGATAATCTTTTACAATGGAAATACGTTCTCCGGCTAAAGCATTAAACAATGTTGATTTGCCCACATTAGGTCTGCCAACGATGGCTACGATTGGTCTGCTCATTTAAAAAACCTCCAGTTGCAGCAAAGTAATTGATCAATTCTTTGCATGCAATTCTATATTTCAATCTTAAGCCATGAAATAAAGGTTCATGACTGTTTTATGTGAAGTAAGTATTTTCACAGTTCGTCCATACTTCCAAGAGCTATCTATGCTCCGTCATATCATTTCATATTTACATTATAATGGAATCAATGAAGGACTTTCCATCTGATTGTACAATACGGATATTCGTTTGTAAAGCACTTTCAATGTCTTCTACCGTAACATCATCAAGTAAAACAGTTTCACCGTTACGAAGCAAAACCTCCGATAACAGCAGATTGTCCCCTAATGGCTGATCCTTCAGCTGCGCAATAATATCACCTCCGGTGATTAATCCGGCTACCGTTATCTGTGTTCCGAAATAATGATTGATGATGGTATAGAAATGTACTACGATATTGGGGAATTTTATGATAAGCTTATCTACCATTTCTTTTAGTACCGGGGAGGCTAAAACCCCTGTAGCTAAAGATATTTCCCTACTACGGTCATCACCTTCCAGTTCCTTATATGCTTCTTCAAATTCTGCTCTCATAGAACGGACTAAGCCCACTCCATTTTCAATCTGAGGATATCCTTCATAATAATCTTCATCGGGAATTGGAAGCTCTGCTTTCAGGTACCACTCATCACTAGCATAGATAAACCTTGTACCATAATGAGTCAGAAAGATATTCTGCCAACGATGTATCTGTTCCAACACCGTTCTAGAATCTTCTTTTGAAAATCCCTCTAACTGCTCCAGCCCTTCACGATACTTTGTAAGTCCAACCGGAACCACGGATACACTTCCCATCTCCGGTAAAAAAGCAGCTAGATCATGAATGGTCTTTTCAAGTTCTTCTCCATCATTCCATCCCTTACAAAGAACAATCTGACCATTCATGGAGATTCCACCATCTTTTAATCGCTTCATTTTCTCCAAAGCGCTTCCTGCAAAACGATTATGCAGCATCTTGCAACGAAGTTCCTCGTTCATGGTATGAACGGAAACATTAATGGGTGATAACTTATAGAAAATAATTCGGTCAATCTCATCATCACTCATATTGGTAAGTGTAATATAGTTACCCTGTAAAAAGGACAATCTTGCATCATCATCCTTAAAATATAAGGTTTCCCTCATGCCGGGAGGCATTTGGTCAATAAAACAGAAGATACATTTATTGCGACAGGAACGATATTCATCCATTAATCCTTCTTCAAATACAATACCCAGATCTTCATCATATTCCTTCTCTATATCTAGTTCCCATTCTTCACCATCTGCTTTCTTAATCAGAACGGTTAATTCCTCATCCTTGATCAGATAATGATAATCCAGAACATCCTTGATGGGAGTTCCGTTGATGGAGAGTAATTCATCGCCAGGCTCAAGTTCAAGCTCCTGTGCAATACTTCCATCCTCTATCTCTTTAATAATGTGTGCTTTTTCATTCATAACATACACCGAATCCTTCAATCTACTTGTGTAGAATATCTAATATAACTACTCTAATTAACGTTGCTTCTTTAATACATAGATTTTTCTTTGATACACTTATAATATATCTTAGTAATAAACCATAAATCTTTATATATTGTTTGTCAATTGACTGATTTTTATTAAATAATATCAACATCCTCGTTTATTATGGTTAAAAAGGCGGCTAAGCTACCACGCTTTCCCTGTGTTTTGCGATGGCTGAACAAAAGATCGCTGTGGCAGGAGGTACAAACTCCGGATATGTGAATATGTTCCGGTTGCAGTCCTGCTTGCAATAATACCTGACGGTTTGCCTCCCATAAGTCGCAGAGATATTTGTTATTGTTAAGCGGTTTTAAAATTCTATTGTCCATTGCATCTGGAAATGCCTTTTTAAATTCTTCGGCGGTTTCTTCTCCAACCTCATAGCAATTGGCACAGATGGAGGGACCAACGACAGCAATTAGATCCCTAGGATTACTTCCATATTGCTCTTGCATTGCTTCTACCGTTATTTTCCCGATTTTTGCAACAGTACCACGCCAGCCGGAATGAGATAATCC
>JAEWEO010000274.1 GCA_023389295.1 Bacillota bacterium | reverse complement strand
CAATTACGGAATTTAATGAAGTAATAACAAAACATTTTATTGATAGTCTATCACTTTATAAAGTTATTAAGCCTACAAAAGAAAAAGTGTTGGATATTGGCACTGGAGCAGGTTTTCCAGGTATACCGTTAAAGATTGCATTTCCGGAGTTAAATATCGTATTATTAGATTCCTTAAACAAAAGACTTTTGTTTCTAAATGAAGTAATCGATAAATTACAATTAAAGAATATAAGAACACTTCACGGAAGAGCGGAGGATTACGGTAAAAATAGTGATTATAGAGAAACTTTTGATTTATGTGTTTCAAGAGCTGTCGCTAAGCTTTCCTCTCTTAGTGAATATTGTCTTCCTTATGTAAAAAAAGATGGTTTATTTATTCCCTATAAATCCGGCAAGGTGGAAGATGAACTTCATATGTCTAATCGAGCATTAAAAATTCTCGGTGCTAAGATAGAAAATATAGAAGAATTTGTATTACCAGCATCTAATATTGAGCGTACTTTGGTTGTTATTAGAAAAATTGCAAATACACCAAAAAATTATCCGAGAAGTGCAGGTAAACCATCGAAAGAGCCGCTTTAAGAGCATTATCTCGTAGATATAGGAGGTAAATATGAAGGTACAAGGTAAATTAGTTTCTAACTATAGTGAGAAGAGGGAAATATATGAGGTTCGCAAGTTGGTCTTTGTTGAAGAACTTGGAATAGATATGGATAAGGTTTTTGATCATAAAGATCAGGAGGCGATTCATGCAGTAGTATACCTTGAGGAAAACGAAAAGGAAGCTAAAGAGCATATAAAAGCTGTTGCAACTGGAAGGCTTTATTTTGATGGGGAGATCTGTGAATTAGATCAGGTATCTGTATTAAGAGATTACAGAAGAAAAAAGTATGGTGACTTGGTTGTTAGAATGCTTATTAATAAAGGTTTTCAAGCTGGCATTAAGGAAATTATTGCTTATGTGCCAACTCATTTATTTCAATTTTTTGAAAAAATTGGGTTTCAAAGAAATAATATAAGTTCGGATTATCAAGAAGGTTATGATCTAATGAGAATTAGACCATCAGAAATTCAGACTTTATGCCTAAAATGATCAAAAAATGTAAAAAACGCTTTTAAATTAGAATATTTTGTTATATGATATTAATATTCTAATATTCTAAGAGATTAGAGCTTATGAGAAACAATGAGATAGAATATAGGAAATTTCACAAAAATATTAATAATTTAACCTAGTGTAGAAATAATCAAAGAGATATTTTATTATTATTTGATAAATATGTGAAATATAGGAAGGAAGCCTATTTATGAATGACAACAATTTGAATAAAGAGGATAGGTCAAAGTATTCTGTCGATAAGAGAAGAGCTTCGTATCATTTGTTAAACGATCTTATTGTCGGATTTGAAGAGCAGTTATATGCACTTAAAATTCAATTGAAGTCACATAAGAGTCTATTGAAAGAAAAAGAACTAGAGTTAGCAGAAAGAGAAAAGGGTAAATCACAAAGTCAGGATTTATTTTCACCTATTTATATTAAGAATTTTGATACAACAGATATTGAAACAACGATCAATCAATTATATCAAAAAATTGAAGAATTGATTGCTGAACAAGAGCAATTAAATAATAAAATATCTGGTCTTAAATGTGCTTCGGAAGGAATGGAAGTACTAATTAAGGAATCAGAACAAACGGAAAAATCTGTAATTGAAGCTGGAAATAGACAGATACCATGTGACAAGGGATTAAGTATATTAGAAGCCCAGGAAATTGAGAGACAAAGAATAGCAAGAGACCTCCATGATACTACAGTACAGAATTTAACAAGTTTAGTTCATAAAACAGAATTATGTGCAAAACTAATTGATATAGATTCAATTAGAGCAAAATTAGAGTTAAATATGATGACAAATACTTTAAAGACAAGTATTAATGATATGCGTGGTATTATCTACAATTTAAAGCCAATGACTTTGGATGATTTAGGCTTAACTGTTACTGTTCAAAGATATGCAAACAAATTAATGGATTTTAATAATTTACAAGTTAAAGTTCAAACAAATGATGAAGTACAAGATATCCTACCGGTAATCAAATTAACACTATTTCGTATTATTCAGGAAGCTTGTAATAATGTGATCAAACATGCCAACGCTACTATGATAAACATTGATATTAACTATGATGAACATAGTATTAAAGTTGTAATCAAAGATAATGGGTCTGGATTTAATATAGAAAAATCATCACGTGTTAATGCAAATGAACAATTATCAAGCTTTGGATTATCTTTTATAAGAGAAAGAACGTTATTATTGTCAGGAAAATTAGACATGCAATCAGAAAAAGGAAAAGGGACAATAATAACAGTAATAGTTCCTTTAACAATTTACGAGGAGGATAAAAATGAATAAGCCAATTAATGTAATGATTACCGATGATCATTCTATGGTGAGGGAAGGAATTAAGCAATTATTAGAACTAGATGGAGATATTGTTGTTGTTGCTGAAGCAAATAATGGAAAACAGTGCTTGGAGTTATTAGATGAAAAGGAAACGGACGTTCTTCTTTTGGATGTTAATATGCCACAGATGAATGGGTTGCAAGTACTACAACAAATTAGAGATCAAAAGAAAAAAGTTAAGGTTCTAATTCTTACGATTCATAATGAAGTAGAATATTTAGTAAAAGCAGTTGAAATTGGAGTGGATGGGTACGTTCTAAAGGATTCTGATTCTTCCCTATTAAAAAAGGCTATCTTTAGTGTATTTGATGGCGATAATTTTATTCAACCTGAATTGGCTCCTTTGTTAAAAGTAAAACTGGAAGAAAAGAATAATTCATCAAGTAATGATGATTTATTGACAAAAAGAGAAATCGAAGTCCTTAAGTTATTGGCTGAAGGTCTATTTAATAAAGAAATAGCATATATGCTTTCTATTAGCGAAAAAACAGTTAAAAACCATGTTTCGAATATATTTAAAAAGATAAATGTTTCTGATAGAACACAAGCAGCTGTTTACGCAATAAGAAATAACTTTGTAGAATTGATATAAATAAAGAATATTAATTTAGAGCATAGGAATGTTTCACGTGAAACATTCCTTTTTCTATTCTATCATTACATAGGTAGTCTTTATTATTCTTTAGGTTAATTATAAGGATAAGTGAAACTTTTTTTCAAAAATAAAAGATTATATCAGTTTAGCTACAAACATAAGTGTTTAATGGTATGAGTTTATATATAAACGAGTTTATTCCAATTGAAATTAATATGAAATAAGTTTATTACGTCTTAAACAATATATGGTATAAAGATAAGATTAATAAATAGAGAAAAACGCTTTTATATTACTGAAATAATAAGAAGAAAATAAGTTTGATTGAGAAAACACTATTGTATTTCTAAATATCTATAAATATTTCTATAAAAAGAGCATAAATGTCTACTATATTCTACAGTTAGCCCTCAAAATAGTATAGATATAAAATGTAAAAGATGCTATAATTAGATTTATGAAATCAGATAACGAAAGAGAATAATTAAGCTCTGGAAGGATGAAGTATATGGCAAGGATAATTGCAATAGCAAACCAAAAAGGCGGTGTGGGTAAGACAACAACAGCGATTAACTTATCAGCATGTTTAGCTGAGCAGAATAAGAAAGTTCTCACTATCGATATAGATCCTCAGGGTAATACCTCCAGTGGTTTAGGTATTGAGAAAAATAAAATTGAAAATACAATCTATCAGATGATTATTGGTGCATGTACTATACAAGAGTGTAGAATACATACACCTATTGATAATTTAGATATCCTTCCATCCAATGTTAACTTAGCGGGTGCAGAAATTGAGTTAATTGGAGTAGAAGGAAGGGAATATATATTAAAAAAGCAAGTTGAAGAAGTGAGAGATGAATATGATTTTATTATCATTGATTGTCCTCCCTCGCTTAATACTCTTACTGTAAATGCTATGACTACAGCAGATACTATTTTAGTCCCAATACAGTGTGAATTCTATGCTTTGGAAGGACTTACACAATTAATACATACAATTAACTTAGTAAAGCAGAGATTGAATCCAAAATTAGAAATAGAAGGTGTCGTATTTACTATGTACGATGCAAGAACAAATCTTTCTTTGCAAGTAGTTGAGAATGTTAAGAGTAATCTGAAGCAGAATATTTATAAGACTATCATACCGAGAAATGTACGATTAGCTGAAGCGCCAAGTCATGGATTACCGATTAATATTTATGATCCAAAATCAGCAGGAGCTGAGGGTTATCGCTTATTAGCATGTGAAGTGATTGAAAAAGAAGAAATAGATGTTAATGAAAAAAATGAATTAAATGAAGTTAAAAACAGAAGAAAGAAATAAAATATAATAGAGACGCTAGTTATGAGTTTTAAAGGAGGCAAATATGTCAGTCAAAAAGGGTTTAGGTAAAGGCCTTGATATAATGATACCGGAACAGATTGTTAAAAATAAAGAAGACAAAGAGGATAATGTTTCACGTGAAACATTAGTGCATGTAAATGAGATAGAACCAAACAAGTCTCAGCCAAGAAAAAGATTTGATGAGGACTCTCTTCAAGAACTAGCTGATTCAATTAAGCAATTTGGTGTTATACAGCCTTTAATTCTCCAAAAGAGAGAAAAATTTTATGAAATAATAGCAGGAGAAAGAAGATGGCGTGCTGCTAGAATGGCAGGTTTAAAGGAAATCCCAGCCATTATTAAGGATTATAGTCCACAAGAAATTGTTGAGATTGCTTTAATTGAAAATATACAACGTGAAGATCTTAATCCAATAGAAGAAGCACAGACTTATCAAAGGCTTATTCAAGAATTTAATCTAAAACAAGATGAAGTAGCAGAGAGAGTTGCAAAGAGCCGTGTGGCAGTTACTAACTCCATGCGACTTCTTAAATTAGAAGATAGAGTACAGCAAATGCTTATAGATGAGATGATATCAAGCGGACATGCTAGAGCGTTATTAGCGATTGAAGATAAGGATTTACAGTATAACATAGCATGTAAAGTATTTGATGAAAAATTGAGTGTTAGGGAAACTGAAAAATTAGTTAAAAATTTATTTACAGAAAAACCGAAAAAAGAAATTGCTATTACGGCGGAAGATGACTTTATCTATCGTGGTTTGGAAGATAAAATAAGAAGTATCATAGGAACCAAGGTTTCTATACATAATAAGCAACATAACAAAGGATCCATTGAGATTGAGTATTATTCCAGTGATGAGTTAGAACGTATCATTGAGATGTTTGAGTCGATAAGTTAGTGTAATGAATAGAAAAATCAAAAGAACAAAAATAAATAATAAGCTACTATATGGAGGAATAATTCAATGAATTTTTTTGAAATGATTAATGAATACTCAGTATATATCATATTAGGATTAACTGCTTTCTCTCTTATTCTATTCATTTTCATTATCATTCTTGCTGTCAAACAGAGAAAACTCAATAAGAAATATAAGACCTTTATGATGGGGTCTGATGCGAAAAACTTGGAAGATCAAATATTATCACGATTTGCAGATATTGATAATTTAAAGACGGAAAATAAAACATTAAAAAATGAATTATCAAAAGTAAAAGAGAATTTGCTAATTACTTATCAGAAAATTGGTGTTGTAAAGTATGATGCTTTTAAAGAGATGGGTGGAAAGCTAAGTTTTGTATTAGCGTTATTAGATAAGAATAATAATGGGATTCTTCTTAACTCTATGCATAGTAGTAGAGAAGGTTGTTATACTTATCTAAAGGAAATTATAAAAGGAGAATCTTTTCTGGAATTATCAGCAGATGAGAGAAAAGCTTTGGATATGGCACTTAACAGTAATAATTTTATGGAATAAGGAAGCTATAATATAAGATATGAAATAAACCATATTATATGAACTATATAAGAATGTAACAGAAAAGACCATATGAAATAAACATATGAGATAAGCCTTATGAAATGAACAATGAACCATATGATATAAGCTATAAGAGAATAAGCTTTATGAGATTACCTATATGAGATTACCTATATGAGATTACCTATATGAGATGAACCATATCAAATAAATATATTGTAACTGATATAATTTATAAGATAAAAAGCACCTTTACATCATATTAATTATAAGAACGCATGTTCTGAAAAGGTAAAAAATAAAGCTATTTGAAGTATATTAGTTATAAAAATTGTAACGTTAGAATAACAATGGGTAAGTTTATTTATTTTTATTACTTTAAAATCCAATAATCTTTCATAGAATAAATATACATTTATTGCAACCTCCTTGTGGTTTGTTTGGTAGACTGGCACTTGGAGGATTTTTTTATTATAATGTAATATATATTATCAGACAAAACTGTTCCAAAGTACCTTCTATGAAGGTGCCTTAAGATATCTAAGATATATAAAGAAGATCGTAGCACTTGCTACGATCTTCTTTGATAAAGGTTAAACGATTTCTAATTATTTAGGTGTTAGTTATTTATTCTTTTTTGGCAAATTACCTTTTCCGTAATAAGCTAATTTGTAGAGTTCTTCTAACTCAGATACTAATGGTAATCTTGGATTGGCAGTAGTACATTGATCTCCAAAAGCTAAGTCTGCAAGAGCAGGTAATTTACTTATGAAATCCTTTTCGTCAATACCATATTCTTGAAGAGTTGCAGGAATACCAAGATAGCGATTTAATTCTTCTACTTCTTTTGCAAGCATTTCTACTGCATCTGCATTATTCTTCGGATTTTTACCAAGTTTCTTCATTAACTCAAATATCTTATCTCCTACAATATAACTCTCGTATTTAGGGAAAGAAGTAAACTTAGTAGGGCATTCAACACCGTTGTAACGAATTACATGAGGTAATAAAATTGCATTTGCACAACCATGAGGAACATGGTATTCACCACCCAGCTTATGAGCAAGAGAGTGATTTATTCCTAAGAAAGAGTTTGTAAAGGCCATACCTGCAATCGTTGAAGCGTTATGCATCTTTTCACGGGCAACAGGACTTTCAGAACCTTTCTCGTAGGATTCTCTTAAATACTTGAATACTAAGTCAATTGCATGAATTGCTAATGCGTCAGTATAATCAGAAGCAAGTATAGAGATATATGCTTCAAATGCATGTGTTAATACGTCCATACCGGTCCATGCGGTAGATTTTTTAGGTACTGTCATTACAAAGTCAGGATCAATGATTGCAACGTCAGGAGTTAACTCGTAATCTGCCAAAGGATATTTCTTGTTTTCTACTTTATCAGAAATAACTGCAAAGGAGGTAACCTCAGAACCAGTACCTGAAGTAGTAGGAATAGCAACAAACTGAGCTTTCTTGCCTAAGGTAGGGAACTTGTAGGTACGTTTACGAATATCCAAGAATTTTAAGGACATATTCTTGAAATCAGCATTGGGATTCTCAAAGAATAACCACATACCTTTTGCTGCATCGATTGCTGAACCACCACCAAGAGCTATAATTACATCAGGATTGAATTTATTCATAGCATCGACACCCTTCATAATGGTCTCAATGCTAGGGTCAGGCTCAACCTGATCAAAAATCTCACAATGAACATAATCTGCACGTTTTCTTAATTGATAAAGAACTTTATCTACATATCCAAGTTGTGAAATAGAAGGGTCAGTAACGATAAATGCTTTTGCTATATTTGGCATTTTAGATAAATATGCGACTGATCCGGACTCGAAATATATTTTACTTGGAACCTTAAACCACTGCATATTTACTCTCCTCTTTGCAACACGTTTATAATTAACCAGGTCTACTGCGGATACGTTATGAGTTGTAGAGTTACCACCGTAGGAACCGCAACCTAATGTAAGAGAAGGCATATTTGTATTGTAAAGGTCACCAATAGCTCCATGAGTAGAAGGAGAGTTAACTAAAATACGTCCTGTTCTCATTCTTGAAGAGAATGTGTTAATTACTTTTTGATCAGAAGAATGGATAACGGAGGAATGACCCAAACCGCCAAGATCAATCATCTTCTCACAGAGATTGAATCCCATCTCTAAGTTATTGGCTTTAATAATAGCAAGTACTGGTGAAAGTTTCTCTTTTGATAAAGGATATTCAGCGCCTACACCTTCAAGCTCAGTACATAATATCTTTGTATTAGCCGGGATTGTAATACCTGCTAAAGCTGCAATATTAGCAGGAGATTGACCTACAATAGAAGGATTAACAGCACCGGTTGAGGAATTTATAACTACAGGTTCAAGAAGTTTGATTTCTTCCTTTGTAGCGAAGTAACAACCAGCTTTTTTCATCAATTCAACTACTTCATCATATACAGGAGCTTCAATAATTGCTGCTTGTTCAGAAGCACATATCATACCATTATCAAAGGATTTGGATAAAACTAAGTCGTTAACGGCACGTTTTAAATTTGCAGTTTTTTCAATAAAGCAAGGAACATTACCAGGTCCAACACCAAGTGCTGGTTTCCCACAGGAGTAAGCCTGTTTTACCATACCGGAACCACCGGTAGCTAATATCATGGATACATCCGGATGATTCATTAATTCTCTTGTAGCATCTATGGAAGGGTACTCGATCCACTGAATACAGTTCTTTGGTGCTCCAGCTTTAACAGCTGCATCATATAAAGTTTTTGCAGCTTCTCTGGAACAGTTTTGAGAGCTAGGATGGAAACCAAATATAATTGGATTTCTTGTCTTGATACAGCTTAAACATTTGAACATTGTAGTTGAAGTAGGGTTAGTAACAGGAGTTACACCAGCGACAACACCAACAGGCTCTGCTACAATCATAAAGTCTTCTTCTTCGTTATCTTCAATAATACCTACAGTTTTTTGATACTTAATGGAATGCCAAATATACTCAGTAGCAAATATGTTTTTTGTAATCTTATCTTCGTAAATACCTCTACCTGTTTCTTCAACAGCCATTCTTGCTAAAACCTGTTGCTTAGCTAAACCTGCTAAAGCCATTTCGTGTACTATGTTATCAATGGTTTCTTGATCTAATAATAAAAACTCATCGAGAGCAGCTAGTGCATTTTTTACTAAACTATCTACATGCTCTTTCGGGGTGGGTTGTTGATTTGTCTTTGACATATGCATCCTCCTCATATTGTTAAAAAATTAACACAACTGTTATGACTAAAATATATCAGAAACGAATTGATTTGTAAATAGTATTGTTAAAAAAATAACAATCAAAAAATATGTTAAATTTTAAAAAAAAGTATGAAATATATACAATAAAGGTAGTATTGTGATAAAATAGCCTTAATAATGCATAAAGAATAAAAATTTTAGAAAAATAATTTGTAACAATACCATACAATAAAGGCCTAAAAAAGTTAGTGCCAACGTATGATTGAAAAAAACTTCATGATAGGTGAAGATTAACTGTAAGAGGAAAAGTATTAGGAAAGGATTGTTATATGAGGATTATTTCAATAGATTCAGTTAAGGGAAATGAACTATTGGCCAGAGATATCATTAATAATAAGGAAGCTGTTCTAATGACAGCCGGAACTATTGTTAAAAAAGAATATGTAAAACATCTTAGAAGACTAAATATAGAGTATATATATGTAGAGGATGAAATAGGACAAGGTGTTAATCTGACGAATAGTTTAGAAATGCAGATACAAGAACAGTGCCAAGACGCTGTAAGGGAAATTCTATTAAAATATTCCTATCATAATGATTCCGAGTTAGAGGAGATTAAGACTGTTGCGGAAGATATCATTAATGATATTATGAGGGAACCTGAGGTAATCTTTAATTTATCGAGCATAAGAAATAAAAATGAAAGTACATACTCACATTCTATTAATGTTTGTGCCTTATCGGTTATCCTTGCATTTAAATTAAAGTTAACCAAAAAGAAAATAAAAGATATAGCCATAGGGTGCTTGCTCCATGATATCGGATTTATCCAAATACCTCTTCATTATCATAATCTAACTGTGGAGGAGTGTACTCCAAAAGAGTTAAAAGAGATTAAGAAACATATTATCTATGGATATTCTTCTGTGGAAAAGATGAAATGGTTATCACAGATATCGAAGGATATCATTTTAAGTCATCATGAGCGTATAGATGGATCCGGATACCCCTTTCATATAAAAGGAGATCGAATTAAAATAGGAAGTAAAATAGCAGCTGTTTGTGATGAATTTGATAGTAAGGTATATGGTAATATGACAAAGAAAATGAAGGTGCATGATACCATAGATTATATAGTAAGTAAGGCTGGAGTTCTTTATGATTTTTCCGTTGTAGAAGCATTTGTTGCATCAGTTGCAGCATATCCAACGGGAACTCTGGTTTTAACAAATCAAGAGGAGATGGGTATTGTATTACGTCAAAATCCAAAATGTCCTACCAGGCCGGTAATACGAATTATAAAATATAAGGATGGAAGTAAAGCGAAAGACTGGATAGAGCGTGATTTAACGAAAGAACTTACTTTATTTATAACCGATACCATACTGTAATAAAACAATGAACATTTTCAGTGGATGAATACACTATTTTGTGGATTAGGAAATTAAGATTATTAGGAAAAGTGGATATAATATAATTAATACCGTTTTAAAGTCAATAAATCATAAACATACTGATATATCAATGATTTGAGACAGTTTTCATATGAATACTTGTCATAGTAAGTAAAATATGATATAAATAATTATTACATGAATTTAGGCTTAATAACGTAGAATATAAAGAGTGTATCGGTTATGAATGGAAGTGAGAAAAATGCATAGTTATTTAAGAGCAATCGGATTTAGTAATATTAATAATAGAATGGAATTAAATCAGTTAATCGATATGGTTACGGAAAATGCAACCAAAACACAATCCGTGGAACATATGAAGGGAAATCTTTCTGAAATCACAATGGAATTAGCAGAAGGTATGGGAATTACATTACGTGGTGAGAAGGATGAAGAAGGTAAGTTTTATATGGAACATTATTTTCCCTGCTTGTATGGTCAATATGTAAGCACAAGGGAAGAGGTTGGTATTAATAAAAGAGTGGATTCAGAAGCATATACGGGAATGTGTGATGATTATAGGTTAGGTGTATCCTTAATCTTTTATCTACAGAACGTAATCGATTTTCTTGAGAAGAAGAAACAGAATATGCCCATGGGCACTCCATTTTCCGTTACATTGGCAGCACTGTCACTGGATGGTAGAATACTTTTACCCATTGAAATGGATGAGGTACAGGTACGAAATATTAGCGCAGAGACAAAACATCGTAATAAACTCATCGCAGAAGCAAAAAAGGGAAATCAGGATGCAATTGATAGTTTGACTATCGATGATATTGATACCTATGCAATGATATCAAGAAGAGCAAAGAAAGAGGATATTTATTCTATCGTTGATACCTCCTTTATTCCCTTTGGATCTGAATCTGATAATTATAGTATAATAGCAACGATTACGGAGTGCAATTTAATAGAAAATCCAATTACAAAGGAAGAAATCTATGATTTGCAACTGGTATGTAATGAGATAAACTTCCGTTTGTGTATAAATAAACAGGATTTACTTGGAGAGCCCTTAGTAGGAAGAAGATTTAAGGGAAACATCTGGATTCAGGGAAGTGTCGCATTTTCGGAACAAGTTAAAGATGAATAGAATGGAAGGGAAGCAGATTTATCTGTTTCCTTTTTTATCGTGTAGGAAAGCACATTCTATATGATATAAAATGTTTCGCTGGCTTCATACCTTATAGGGAGTATTTAATGTTAGGTATTTAAATTGGCTTGACTTACCGAATTGAAAATAGTAGAATATCATTGTTGCTTTATTGAAATAAAATAGGATAGATTACTAACTTCCAAAGGTAATGGCAACAGATAATGTTATAAAGATAATTTTAATATTAGAAATATGCCCTCATAGTTAAATGGATATAACAGGCCCCTCCTAAGGGTCAGATGTAGGTTCGATTCCTACTGGGGGTGTTAAAAAGAGAAGCTGAAAACCCACTATGTCTAAGGTTTTCAGCTTCTCTCGTTTTTCATGATAATATAGTACTACCAAGCGGTTATAATCTTATTTATTCATCTGAAGTTTTCATTTAAGTTAATTTCATATTTTTTTTATTTCTCATTTCATTAAAACCAATCAATACAGTCCAAACATAAGCACAGGTTTTGGGTATCATCAAAACCCCTATGATGGGAATGGTATCCGCAAATAATACAACGGGAATATAAAAAGCAAAGCTTAGTACGATCGTCAGCCACATATATTTGAAGGCATGGTCGGATGTTTTACTCGCACTTTGATAAAACAGAAGAATTACGAGAATACCCATTACCGCAAAAGGAAGGTTTCGATATATGCCCCATGACAGAGGAGCTTCTGCATTTGTCCAGGCGTTTTGTGGGAAAAGACATAGGACAATACGGAGTATGGCAAGTATATACATGGTAATTGTAAGTTTGCTCCTGCCCTCAATCTTGTAGCGTAATCGCCATACATAATAGAGTAGGATGTAAAATACCGTCATAGTAATAGACGTGATAAATTTACCCATACCTAGTGCGAAGGTATAGTTTTCAAGTCCGGTTGTACAGAGTGCGTAAGCACGTGGAATTAGATGGAAGGCATCACCGGCACCAAGTGTTACGGCCATAATGCCAAATAAAAGATATTGTCGGTTACCATTACTTTTTCGTATCATTGTAATACCAATCAAAATAACAGTAAATAAATATACGGTATCAAACAAAGTTTCCATAATAGCTTGCATAAATTATTCCCCTTTTCTTTATAATATTTAATTTTTGAGACTTTATATTTCTATGTTAATTATAGAAATATAAAGTGAACAAAGTTCAGTTTGATTCATTTTTTATCCGCCCTAATAGGCGGATTATTACATTTATTAGTAGATACAACGACGGATCATTTCCAGAAGAAGCTCGCATGTTGTTTCGTTCTTCATAAGTAAAGTGATCAGGATGGAAAAAACAAAATCTACAAAAGGTTCCGGAGGAAAATCATCACGAAAAGCATCTGTACGGACTTTATTATCCTTTTGAAGGGTCTCTAGTAAACTGCTTTTAATGTGATAAAAATATTGATTCATAACCTGACGGCCTTTTGTTTTTTCCACATCAGCAAAACTCATAGAGTGTAAGGTAAAAAAGGAAGGATATTTATCGGAGCCTTTACGGACGCTTTCAAAAATCCACTTCACATGTTCTGTAAAATCGCGCATATCATCATTATTCCCTGCTAGATGAAATACACTTTTCCATACGTTCTCTATGGTTGCAGCAATAAGGTCTGCCTTCGAAGGAAAATAGTTATAAACTGATCCGACAGCTACATTACAGGCTGCAGCCACAGAGCGCATATTAATGGATTGTAAACCTTGTTCAGTCGCTATTCTTGTACTAACTGCAAGGATGGACTCTCTTGATGTAATACTAATGTTCATTATACTTTTTCCTTTCAAACTGAACTATGTTCATTATAATTTAATAATAGGTTATTTGTCAATCATACTTTGCAAATATATCATGGTTTTATCAATCAATTCTTCATATGACTAATTGGTAATATCTCTTTAATTTTTTGAGAACTATATAGCTATTTAAATTATTTTACGAATGAAGAGAATTTGTAATAATTTATCACTTAGTAATTTGAGATAGTAGAATAGATAAATCAAAATTATGAATAATATCACTATAGCAGAGAAGTTTGGTGACTTCACAAAAATTTTACAAAAACAATACAAAAACGCGATATCTTGAAACTTTGATATATGTTATTTTTTTATTGTAAAGAATAAAGAATAAAAATTAAGGAGAGAAATATGAAGAGGAATATTAGAAAGATTACAGTATTATTTACAGTACTATTCTTATTAACCATTGTATTTAGTGCATGCTCTAACCAGAGTTCTGATAGTGATAACAATAGTCAGGCAGGAGACACAGTTAACGATAACAATAGTCAGGCAAATAATGATAACAACAATTTAAGCGGAACAATTACAATCGCAGGGTCGACTTCTATGGAGAAGCTGTCAAATTCAGCAGGGGAAGCATTTATGAATAAATATCCTAAAGTCATGGTATCCGCAGAGTTCATTGGTTCCAGTGCCGGAGTAGAAGCAGTATTAAACGGAACGGTTAATATCGGTAACGCATCCAGAAACTTAAAGGATAGTGAAAAAAGTGCCGGTGCAATTGAAAATATTGTTGCTATTGATGGTATTGCCGTAATTACAGATAAAGCGAATAGCATTACGAACCTAACAAAGGATCAGCTGGTTCAAATTTATAAAGGTGAAATTAACAACTGGAGTCAAGTAGGTGGAGCTAAGCAACCAATCGTTGTAGTAGGTAGAGAATCCGGTTCCGGTACCAGAGGTGCTTTTGAGGAATTACTAGAGATTGAAGACCTTGCAAATTACTCTAATGAAATTAACAGTACAGGTGGTGTAATGGCTAAAGTTGCTTCTACACCAGGAGCAATTGGATATGTTTCACTGGATGTTATCGATGATAGTGTAATAGCAATTAGTATCGATGGTGTAGAACCTACAGAAGAAAATATCAAAGGTGGAAGTTACCTCTTAAGTAGACCTTTTGTAATGGCTACCGTAGGTGAAATATCAGAACAGAATGAAGTTGTAAAAGCATTCTTTGAGTTTTTAAAATCAGATGAAGGAAGAGAATTAATTAAGTCCGTAGGCTTGATTAATGTTGACTAATTCGTAATAGGATAGGAGACAAAATGAGTGAAAAAAGTTTCTCCATAATAGGGAGTCATAAGACAAAGAATACCGTAGAAAAGGTTGCCGAGTGGATTTTTATTGCAAGTGCCTTTTTTGCGGTACTTGCCGTTTTCTCAATTACATTATACATGATTATTAGCGGCACACCTGCTATCTTTGAAGTAGGTTTAAAAGAGATTTTATTTGGTACAGTATGGAAACCGAATGCAGCTGAACCTAGCTTTGGTATCTTTTATGTTATTTTAACCTCTATTTTTGGTACCTTTTTAGCAATTTTGATTGGAGTACCAATAGGAGTATTAACAGCGGTCTTTTTGGCAGAGACGGCACCAAAAGGATTAGCTGCTATTGTAAAACCGGCAGTAGAATTATTAGCAGGTATTCCTTCCGTTGTTTACGGTCTACTGGGTATCTTATTACTTAATCCTTTTATTTATAAAATAGAGATGGCATTATTTAAAGATTCTACAACACATCAGTTTACGGGAGGCTCCAACTTAGTCTCTGCAGTATTGGTGTTGGCCATCATGATATTACCAACGGTAATTAACATAAGTGAAGCGTCACTAAAAGCTGTTCCAAAGCATTATAAACAAGCATCGCTTGCTCTTGGAGCAACACATATTCAGACTATCTTTAAAGTGATTTTACCGGCGGCAAAATCCGGTATTATGACGGCTGTAGTGCTGGGTGTTGGTAGAGCCATTGGTGAAGCTATGGCAATTAGCTTAGTAGCAGGTAATGGAGCTAATATTCCGCTACCTTTTAATTCAGTAAGATTCTTAACAACAGCTGTTGTAAGTGAAATGTCTTATGCAGCAGATACCCATAAGAGAGTATTATTTACGATAGGCCTTGTATTGTTTATCTTCATTATGCTAATCAATCTAGCCCTTAATAAAATTATGAAGGGAGGAAAAGAAGATGCCGATCGCTAAAAGTATCTATGACAAACGTCGCCGACCACTGGATGCAGTAACACATATATTAATATATTTCTGTGCATCCATTTCTATTTTATTATTAGCCGGTATCGTAGGCTATGTGGCATTTCGTGGGATATCCAGTATTAGCTGGTCCTTTTTAACTACAGTCCCAAGTACAATTAAAGGTACATTTGGTATTGCAGGTAACATAGTTAATACCTTATACATTATCATTATAACCCTATTAATAGCCATTCCCTTTGGAGTGGGTTCCGCAATCTATTTAAATGAGTATGCTAAGCCCGGTAAAATTGTTCGTTTGATTGAGTTTACTACTGAGACCTTAGCGGGCATTCCTTCCATTATCTTTGGTTTATTTGGTTATGTATTCTTTGGTAATACTTTAAAATTAGGATATTCCATCCTAACCGGTTCATTTACATTGGTACTTATGATACTACCTCTAATAACTAGAAATACACAGGAAGCATTAAAAACAGTACCTAGTAGTTATCGTAGTGGTGCTCTCGGTATCGGAGCAACAAAATGGTATATGATTCGTACTATCTTATTGCCTTCTGCTATGCCAGGAATTATTACAGGTATTATATTATCCATTGGACGTATTGTTGGAGAGTCGGCGGCTCTATTATTTACGGCAGGTAGTGGATATTTGCTTCCGAAGTTTGGTAACTACGGAGAAGGTCTCGTTGAAAAGGTTTTACAACCGGGTGGAACACTTACGATTCAGCTTTTCTTAAGTATGGAGAAAGCAGAATATCAAGATGCTTTTGGAATAGCATTTATATTATTAGTTATTGTATTTTGTATTAATCTACTGACAAAGTATCTGTCACGTAAGTTTAATGTTAATAAATAAGAACACCGTTAACTTTGGAAGATAAGAGATTTACTTATAATAGTTGAATAAAACGGTTTGGAGGAAATTATGATTAAAGATAAAATAGTAACAAAGGATTTGCATCTTTATTATGGAACAAATCACGCTTTAAAAGGTGTGAATATGAATATAAAGGAAAAATCTATCACGGCTTTTATTGGTCCCTCCGGATGCGGCAAATCGACCTTTCTAAAAACCTTGAATCGAATGAATGATTTAGTCGATGGAGTTAAGATAGAGGGGGAGGTTCTGCTTGATGGAGAAAACATCTATGATCCAAGAGTAGATACAACGCTTTTACGTAAAAAAGTGGGTATGGTATTCCAGCAACCAAATCCATTTCCTATGTCAATCTATGATAATGTTGCCTATGGACCTAGAATTCATGGAATTAAATCAAAAGCAAGACTTGATGAGATAGTTGAAGAAAGTCTTATTGGTGCTGCACTGTTTGATGAAGTAAAGGATCGATTGAAGAAATCTGGACTAAGTCTATCCGGCGGTCAACAACAAAGATTATGTATTGCGAGAGCATTAGCTGTTGAGCCGGAGATTATCCTTATGGATGAGCCAACCTCAGCACTGGACCCAATTTCAACATTAAAAATAGAAGATTTGATGTCGGAATTGAAAGAAAAATATACGGTTGCAATTGTTACTCATAATATGCAACAAGCAGCCAGAATATCAGACTATACTGCATTTTTCTTAGTGGGTGAAGTAGTAGAATTTGCTCCGACAGATACACTATTTACAAGACCAACGGATAAGAGAACCGAGGATTACATCACAGGAAGATTCGGTTGATGGAATTTGACATGTGATTTCATAACTACTATAATATGGATATAGGGAGGTAATTAATATGACAGCCAGACTTAGTTTTGAACATGAATTGAACCTGCTACGGGATAATCTCAATGAAATGGGGCATTTGATTGAAGATGCAATTGAAAAAACACTAATTGCTTTTGAAGATCAGAATGAAGCTCTTGCAAAGGAGATTATTCAAGGCGATAGAAATATTAATGATATAGAAAAAACAATTGAATCCAGATGCCTTTCACTAATTTTAAAGCAACAACCGGTTGCTAGAGACTTAAGAGTTGTAACAACAGCTCTTAAAGTAGTAACCGATATGGAACGAATTGGAGATCATGCTGCAGATATTGCAGAACTGATTTTAAGAGAGAAAAGAGACACCATATATAACCTGGTGAAACATATTCCGGAAATGGGAAGAGTTGCAAAAGAAATGGTTCATGACGCTGTCAATGCATTTACAGCCCTTAATACGGAAGCTGCCAGAGCTACAATGAAAAAGGATGATGTCGTGGATGATCTATTTGATCAGGTAAAAGAAGAAGTAGCAAACATTTTACGTGCTTCCAATGATCATGTAGACCAGTGCGTAGATATCTTAATGATAGCGAAGTATTTTGAACGTATTGGTGATCATGCTGTAAATATTTGCGAGTGGACAGAGTTTCATGAAACAGGTTCCGTAAATAATATTCGGATATTATAATGAGAGGAAAACCACATGGAAAAGGTATATGTAATTGAGGATGACGAAAGTATTCGAGAGCTACTAAAAGTAGCTTTAGAAGGCTTCGGATATCAAATAAAAGCTTACGAATCAGCTGAACCTGCCTTATTGGATATGAAGGAAGATAACCCAGATCTGGCAATCTTTGATTTGATGTTACCGGGAATGGATGGATTATCAGCCATACGGCTTCTAAGACAGGATAATCATCTTAAGAACATACCTGTAATCTGTCTGACCGCTAAGGATAAAGAATTAGATAAGGTTATGGGACTCGATGTAGGGGCGGATGATTATATTACAAAGCCATTTGGAGTATTGGAACTGGCAGCAAGAATTCGTTCTCTGTTACGTAGATCCTCAAAAGAAGATAATCTAAACTTAATTGAAATTAAATCGATTACGATTAACCCACAGACGAGAGAAGTTATGAATAATGGTGAACGTGTTGATTTAACATACAAAGAATACGAGCTGTTAATTTACTTAGTGGAACATGCCTCCAGAGTTGTTGGAAGAGATGAATTACTCAACAAAATCTGGGGATACGAATATGATGGGGAAACCAGAACACTGGATAGTCATATCCGTACCTTAAGACAGAAATTAGGTAATGTAGGAGCTGAATGCATAAAAACGGTCCGTAGTGTAGGGTACCGATTTGCAAGGAATGAGGATTAAGTGAAACGTGCCATATTCAAAAGCTTCATAATGATATTATTACTGGCGCTTCTATTAAGCGGCAGTATTTTTAGTATGGCAATTAGTAAAATCATTTTGGAACGAACGGAAGAAAGTATGCAATATACGATCAGAGTTGCAGACTACATGCTTGATTATAAAAAAGATCTGAATGAACAGTTAGTTCACCTGGAATTGGTGGAGCGTAAGGAAGAAACCAGATTTACGATCATTGATTTTAACGGTAATGTAATAGCAGATAGTGATGTTGATAATAGTACCTTAATGGAGAACCATATTAACCGGGAAGAAGTGAAGGAAGCGTTAAAATACGGTGAGGGTTATGCAATTCGTGAGTCCGAAACACTGAAAATATCCATGCTCTATGTAGCTGTACTATCCGAGAATGGTAATTATATTCTTCGTATGTCTGTTCCCTTTTCCGGTGTAAAACAGTATATTGGAATATTAATTCCTTCCATAATCATCAGTATTAGTGTAACTTTAGTGATTTCTCTCTTACTTGCAGAGCATTTTTCAAAATCAGTAACAAAGCCTCTTAGTGAGATCGCAGAAGAGATGAAAAAGCTAAATGAGAAAAATCCTGATTTTCATTTTAAGGAATATAAGTATGAGGAAATGAACGTGATTGCGGATATTACGCAACAGATGTCCACAGCCGTAAAGGAATCCATGAACCAAATTGAATTCGAGAAAATGGTCAGACAGGAGTTCTTCTCTAATGCCTCCCACGAGTTAAAAACACCGTTGACATCTATAAGGGGGTATGTTGAACTTTTAGAAAATGATATGGCTACCGGCGAGAATATGAAAAAGGATTTTCTTGCAAGAATAAAAAAAGAAACAAAGAACATGACAAATCTAATCAATGATATTCTTATGATATCAAGACTAGAAACAAAGGAAGCAGAGGTTGTAATAAGTGATGTTCGAATTTGTCCCATAGTAACGGAAGTATATAAGGCCTTAGAGCCCTTAGCAAAGGAAAATCAGGTTACAGTAAGGACAAATTGTAAGCCCATCACGATGAAGGCCAACACCCAGCAAATCAGAGAGTTAATAAGTAATCTTATGACCAATGCGATCAAATATAACAAACCCGGTGGAACTGTAGAGGTCACTGTGACTTCCATAGCCAAAGAAATCATGATTACCGTTGCGGATACGGGAGTAGGAATACCAGAGGATTCAAAGCAAAGAATCTTTGAACGTTTCTACCGAGTGGATAAAGGTAGAAGTAAGAAGGTAGGAGGAACAGGACTTGGATTATCAATAGTAAAGCATATTGTAAATTTCTATGAAGGATCCATTGAAGTGGAGAGTAAATTAGATGTGGGAACCAAATTTACAGTACGTCTTCCTATAAAAAAATTCGAATAACCATCATGTGGGTATTAAATATAGATGAATATGTGAAATTCACATATTCATCATTTTTTTATACTTAATTCATATAGTGTCTGCGAAGCATCACGTAAAAGCAAACTATATTCGCTTTTGGATGTACACCTTGCGGGAGGGATTTGGTTTCATTTAATGAAAGAGAAAAATAAGATAGGATAGAAATTTTACAACATTCGATATATAATGAAAAAGTTAGATGATAAAATATGTAATAAAGAAATTTATGTAAACTCAAAGAAGAAATTGGTCGATATATATTCATATTAAGATTATTCGGCTTATAAAAAGTGTGAGATAGGAGTACACCAATGAAAAAATGGATGAATACTTTATTTTTTGGAGGTTTTTTTATTGCTTCTGTAATTATTGAAATTTATTGTATCTTTATGTGGGAAGGAAATCCGATTAGTACCATAGCACTTGGGTTAGTGGTATTAATAACAGGATATTTATTCATGGACTCTATTCGAAGTTGGTTTATAAAAAGCTGTAATGACCTACAGTTTTTCATGAGCCATATGGTGAGTGAAGATAATGATAAATGGAAAGATCAATATGTAGAACTCTTAAACCTACAAAAGGCCACCTATACAGCAACCAAAAAAAGTAATGCTGCTTCAAGCGAACTTTTGGAGGGGATTATGGGGCGTTTGGATCAGTTAGAAAAGAACAACGAAAATACAATGCAAAGAATAATCGAACTTCAGAAAAAGTTAATGGAGGGACAAAAGAAGGCATTAAATCTAGAAATAAAATATAACAAGGAAAATACGAAGCAAATTATTAGTGTACTGAAAGAAGAAATAGCGTTGTCGGATAGGAAAGAACAACTATTACAGATATTAGCTTTGTTGGAGAATGGTAGTGAGAATAGAACGGAGAGCAAAACTAATAATAGATCTGAGCATACTACCAATGTTGATTCTCTGACAGGATTTATAGAGGATTCCTATATGGAAAATTCCAGTGACCGACAGGGTGAGCTAGAAGAAAATGACTATGGTGAAATTATTTCAGATATGGATACCTATCAGGTAGAAGAGACATATGATGGGGAGGATGAAGATAATGATGGGAAAGCTACAGTATTCATAGAAAATGCCCCAGAATCTGAAGATACAAATACAGAAACTGAGGCAGATATTAGCATTGATAATACTGAGAATAATAGTAAGGTAGTACCTCTTTATGATGATCCCAATAAGGCTTTGTCTGCCGATGAAATAGCAGCCTTATTTGCTTCCTTTGGACAATAAACGTTATAGATCTAAGAAATCATCATCCCGATAGGTCCGACGCAATGCCCTTTTCTTATAATAAGCACTCCTTCGCTTTAAGCGAGGACGTTCTACAAATACATAATAGAGTCCTGCTAAGAGAATTAATAACCCTACAATGCATCCGATTATAATGGGACGTAAGTTTCCACTGGATTTTGATTCAGTGGGTGTCTCAACAGAAGGTGTTTCTGTAGGTTTATTTATTTCTGATTGATTTTGAATTAAGGAAAGGGTATCCATCTTTCTATATAAAATATTTGCACCACCGACGTATTTATCGTTATACGTATATGATATGGTTCCTACAATTTTATTACCGGAAGCATTTTCTGTTCCTTGCTCACTGGAAGTATCCTCCGGTGAATAGAAGGTTACCTCTTTCTTTGCATCTTTAAAGGAGGCGGTGTTTGGTAAGATTAGATACCCGTTCTCATCCGTTATAATCGGTGATTGATCTTTATTTAAAAGAGAATTATATTTAGTAAACAAAGGTGATTCTGTTAAGGTATCACTATTTTCTATATCTGCAATCGGATAAATTGAAAAGTTATCAAAACCAAAATCAAAAAGTTTCTGAGTATCCGTATACTGATGTTCGTTACTATCGTCTCGCATTACGACACAAATAAGTTCCAGGTCACCACGTTTGGCAACGGATACGAGGGTGTATTTAGCAACACTTGTATAACCGGTTTTTCCACCAATGCAGTCATCATAATGATAAGTTTGTCCTAAGACAAATCGATGATGGTTTCTTAAGTATCTGGTTTCTGATTGAATATTTGTTGGCGGAATCTGATAGGTTCTTGTATCAAATATTTTACGAAAGGTCTCATTTTTCATGGCTTCTCTGGTTATCAAAGCCATGTCATAGGCTGAAGTATAATGATTTTCATCTTGGAGTCCATGAGGGTTCACAAAATTTGTATTTTTACAGCCAAGGCTTTTTGCACGATCATTCATCATTTGTGCAAAGTTTGATATAGTGCCCCCAATATGCTCCGCTACAGCATAGGTTACTTCATTCGCTGATTCAAGTAAAATAGCGTAGAGACACTGTTGCATTGTAAGTTGTTCCCCAACATCGATACCAATGCGGCTACTATCAAGATCTACCTTAAAAACAGCATCTTTTGAAAAGGTAACGATTTCACTAGGAGAGGAGTTTTCAATGGCAAGTAGGGCAGTCATTATCTTTGTTATACTCGCAGGATAATGGGACTCATCTATATTTTTCTCATATAATACTAAGCCGGTGGAGGCTTCCATTACAATAGCAGCTTCCGCAAAAACACTTGGTCCGCTAGGCCATATATCTGTAGTTCCCGTAGTGGCTTCAGTTGCGCTAACCGAAACTGAGGTTAATACCGGACTGGTAAGTAAGATAAGTATACATATTATAGCAATTAATTGCCGCTTCATAAAAACCTCCTAAAATGCAATAAAACGCTAGCCTAAGATATATGAACCTAGGCATTTCGATGATGAGAAATATATGGTTAATCTAATCTGATTCATAGATGAATAATTATTTTCTTTAGTTACACAGCAGAGGATTGTTAAATTAGCCATTGTCAAAGGTGAAAGGCTCGTCCATCTTTGTGTTTTAATGATTGGTGAATTACAGTCCTAATTATTGTACTATAGGAGTAGTCTTATTGTAAATACGAAAACAGGAAACAAATGTGAATTTTATATCACATTTATCGTATAAAATTAGTCCATACCCTTTTTTCCGGCTCCGGCACTGGAAAAGCATCTTTTGCATACTCTTTGATATTTAGCATCCAGGCCATGTTATTCGCTAGATTTTTTAAGACACTAATACCTTCTTCATCCTGTATTACTTCACCTGGAGCACCTCCATGAATAACATTCCAATAGAAGGAGGGAGCCACCATCATTTCAGAGATTAGAAAATAATGATTTAATTGATCGAAGGTGCTTACTCCACCGGAACGTCGAAGAACTGCAATGGAGGCACCGACCTTTAGCCTTAACCTACCATGACTGGGATAAAACAAACGGTCTAAAAAGCTCTTCATGGTACCGGATATTCCTGAATAATAAACAGGGCTACCAAGAATTAATCCATCTGCGTCATATACCTTTTCAACAATGGACTGGAGGTTATCATCCATGTATACACACTGACCCTCCTTGCACCGTCCACAGGAGATGCAGCCCCTTAGTTCCATATTTCCAACATGTATAATTTCAGTCTCTATATTTCTCTTTTCTAATTCCTCACAAACTGTAGATAATGAAAGATAAGTATTTCCCCGTGGTTTGGGACTACCATTAATTGCAATAACCTTCATAAGACAACTCCTTTCAAAATGGAAATAAAAATCTCTTATAGTATACTATAAATAGTTTTGAAAGAAAATAGTAAAGAGGGGTATGAGAAGGGAAATAGTATAGAATAATTGACTGTTGAACCGTTTCTATTTATAATAAGAATTATGTAAAAATTCAGATTGTATATTTAAGGAGATAGATGAATGAGACTTAGAAACATAAGGGGTTCAAGAGAAGCAGTTGCAGCTGATGAATATGTAGTTACTGATCCCGAACAATATAAGGGAAAGTGGAATAGCCTGTTTCAAAATAATAACCCTGTCCATGTGGAAATTGGCATGGGAAAAGGTAAATTTATCATGCAGCTGGCTCAAGAGAATCCGAATATTAATTATATTGGAATTGAGAAATATTCCAGTGTTTTACTTAGAGCACTGGAAAAGCATAAAGAAACACAACTCACCAACCTATATTTTATCCGATTTGATGCAGAATATTTATTAGATATCTTTGAGCAGGATGATATTTCAAGAATTTATCTTAATTTCTCAGATCCTTGGCCAAAAGATAGACATGCCAAAAGAAGGCTTACTTCAAAAGAATTTCTAGCAAGATATGACAAGTGTCTGAAAAAGGACGGAGAAATAATGTTTAAGACGGATAATCGACCTTTATTTGATTTTTCATTAGAAGAAGTAAAAATAGCTGGATGGGAACTAAAAGATGTTACCTTTGATCTCCATCATAGTGAATTTGCAGAAGGTAATATCATGACAGAATATGAAGAGAGATTCTCTTCGGAGGGAGTTCCAATCAATCGGTTAGTAGCTTATCGAAAATAATACTTGAAATGAAGAAAAAAGGGTGCTAAACAAACCTGACTTTCATAAAATGGTAAAAAGCGATTGGTGGAGTCCGGATGAAAAATAATTGGAAATCAAAAATTGCACGAGCAACCGGCAGTAATCGAAATCTCGATAAGAAAATTATGAAAATGAAATCTTCTTGGGATGAAGTTGAAAAAATGTTAAATACAGCTACAAAGAAAAAGAAAAAATAATCGAAAATAAACCTAGGACTTGTCTAAATGAAATAAGTGATGTAATATAAAAATATAACTTCACATAATAAAGTAAGTTATTGAGATACTAATTATAACAAGATAAAATTTGAATTAGATGATATTTTATATTTAATTCATTTGAAAGATTGGAGGAAAATAAATGGCTTTTCAATTTACAGATAAAAATTTTCAGAAAGAAGCGTTAGAATCGGACATCCCTGTATTAGTTGATTTTTATGCTGATTGGTGCGGCCCTTGTAAAATGGTTGCTCCCATCGTTAATGAATTAGCAGAAGAATACCAGGGAGTATTTAAAATAGGAAAATTAAATGTTGACCAAGAACCGGAAACGGCTACGAAATATCGTGTAATGACAATTCCTACCTTACTTTTTATTAAAAATGGTAATGTAGTAGATACTGTTGTAGGTGTTGTAACAAAGAAAGCATTACAGGATAAATTAGACGCACACAAATAATTTTCTTGGAAAACCAAAATCCGAAAGGGTAAAAACAACGAGCGGCTTATGTAAATTCAAAGGGAAGCAGTTATCTGCTTCCCTTTTATGGAAACAAATATTTGATTGTTTTACACAATTATTCAATAAAATTCCAGATAATAGTAGAAAAACCTAGAAAATCACATGAAATTTATAGCTATAAAATAATTTTATCAATTTTTAAAAAAAATTAAAAAAAATGCTTGCAATTTGTTTCAGTAGCGTATATAATAACTTTTGCGTTCGGAAATAATAAGCGCCTCTAGCTCAGTTGGTAGAGCACCTGACTCTTAATC
>JAEWEO010000238.1 GCA_023389295.1 Bacillota bacterium | reverse complement strand
CGTTCATAGACACCTACCATCATCTGTTTGTAGAATTGCGGGCTTTGCGCCAGATAAGCCTCATGACCAAAGTAATCTAAGGTAAAGATATTTGCTCCTCCCTCTGCACCAGCATAAACAATCTTTGGAGAATGGATTTCTGTGAATTGCTGACTAGAGAGAAATGTTCGAAAACCATGGCAAATACCCTCTTGAAGCTTAAAAATAGCACGTTCCTTTTCATTTCGAAGGGCTAGGGGGCGATAATCCAATAAAGTATCTAAGGAAGCCTCCATGGTCTTATTATTGATCACTAAGGGCAGAACTTGTGAAGGACTTGATAGTATCTCCACTTGTAAAAGCTGCAATTCATAACCGGTACGGGAGCGCTCCTCAGAGATAACCTTAGCTGTGATGATAACACAGGATTCCTCCGTTAAGCTCTCTAGCGGAAACTTGGAGTACTCGAAGCTATATATGCACTGTACCATAGTCCTTTTTGTTCTAAGTATGACAAAGGAAAAGTTACTCATGTTTCTGATTTTGTAGACGGAACCATGAAGGGTTATGATATTGCCAATGTTTTCTTCTAGCTCCTCCGGTTCGATATGATGCTTGATGATTGATCCATTAATTTTATTCATAGAAGTCTTCCTTTCTTATATGAAGTTATTGAGGTGATTGTGAAACTCGTAAACTTTAGATATTGAATACACAATAGATACTGTTCCGGAGCGGAAGTTAAGCCCGAAGGAAGCGTTGGAGCGGAGGAATATGTACCTATTGTGTATTCAATTATAAAATCTAGTTTAGTTTCGCAATCACCTGTTGAAGTTATTTTATTAAGAGTAGGAAATGAAATCCATTTGGACATCATCTTTATGTCGCATACTATCACCTTCTTTCAGATAAAAATGGATATAAAAAGTCCACATTGGTAGGAAATCCCATTTAAATGGTTCTACCGATGTGGACTGTTTGGCGATCCACATAGGGGCAGGAGAAGAAGCACCTGCACCTATGATTAGTATCATAGCTGCAAGCGCTACCGATCGTCGTCCCTATTAAGTTGATTGTGCGGATGGATGTTCATGAAATCAACCTACTTTCTAATTTTCAAACAGATTAGCATAATATTTCTGTAAAGTCAACTATAAATCTAGTATATGTTGTAAATTTGAATTAATTTCAATTATTATCAGAATAATTAGGGAATATAATTTTAAGTAAAAGAAGGATAAGATGAAACCTCGTTCATGAAAATTAGCAAGGGATACATAATGGCAGATGGAAAGACGTATATTATAGATAAATTATGTCACAAAAATAGAAAGAATTTGGTGGAAATGAAAAATTTATTTAAAATAACTTTTCAACCTAAATATTTATGGTATAATAGAGAAAGATTTGAAAATTAATTACCAACATAGAAAGGATTGATATAATATGGCTTTAGTTACAACGAAAGAAATGTTTGAAAAGGCATATGCTGGAGGCTATGCAATTGGCGCATTTAATGTAAATAATATGGAGATTGTTCAAGGCATTACGGAAGCAGCAAAAGAAGAAAATGCACCGGTTATTTTACAGGTGTCTGCAGGTGCTAGAAAGTATGCAAAACATGCGTATCTTACAAAATTAGTTGAAGCTGCATTAATTGATACAGATCTTCCGATTGCACTTCACTTAGACCACGGCGATGACTTTGAGATTTGTAAAGCATGTATTGATGGTGGTTTCAGCTCCGTTATGATTGACGGATCTAAACATAGCTTTGAAGATAATATTACATTAACCAAGAAAGTAGTTGAATACGCACATGCTCATGGCTGTGTAGTAGAAGGCGAGTTAGGTAAATTAGCAGGTATCGAGGATGACGTTAATGTATCCGCAGAAGATGCTTCCTATACAAGACCGGAAGAAGTAGAAGAATTCGTTACCCGTACAGGCGTTGACTCCTTAGCGATTGCTATCGGAACAAGCCACGGTGCTTTCAAATTCAAACCAGGTCAGAAACCTCAGCTTCGCTTTGATATTCTTGAAGAGGTTGCAAGAAGACTTCCTAACTTCCCTATCGTTTTACATGGTGCTTCCTCCGTATCACAGGAATATGTAGAGATCATCAAGAAATTCGGTGGACAGTTAGATGATGCTATCGGTATTCCGGAAGATATGTTAAGACAGGCTGCGAAGATGGCAGTATGTAAAATTAACATTGACTCTGACTTAAGACTTGCTTTCACAGCAGGTATTAGAGAATACTTAGGAACCAATCCTAGTCACTTTGATCCTAGACAATATCTTACACCTGCAAGAAATAACATCAAAGCAGTTGTTAAACATAAGATTGTCAACGTTCTTGGTTGCTCAGGTGCAGCAAAGGATTTTTAATTCTAAGTAATTAGAATGAGATAAAGATAATAATGAAAGTGGGAAGGTTTTGCCTTCCCGCTTTTTTGTACATAAGAGTGGTTCGCGAAGCGTGCCGCTCGTTGTTGTGCGCCGTGCCTCCAGTGAAGTATCCGTGTTTTGTCTCGTTAATGATTCCCCCTAGCCAAATATTCCGTAGGCGTATACCCATAAAACTTCTTAAATACCGCATTAAAATGTTTGGCACTGATAAATCCTGTTTTTTCAGCTATCTTATAAATCTTTTCATTTGGATTGCTTTTTAGCAGTTTAAGTGCCTGTTCCATTCGAATACGGGCCAAGAACTTGGTATAGGGTTCGCCATTATTCTTGCTGAATAGGTCGCTTAAATAGCTTGAATTTACATTTAAGTGATCCGCCAATTGTGCGAGGCTTATTTGCTCGTAATAATGGGTACAAATGTACTCCTTTGCATTCTCCACGATATTTACTGCTTCGGGGATAAGGGTTACGATGTCATCCTTAGCAAGTGCTCTTAAGGTTCTTAGGAAGAGTGCATGAGTAGCTTCCTTATCCGGAGGAGTAGTATTAATAAAATTGTCTATACTGCAAGTCAGCTCCTTAAAAGCAGCTAAAGTAAATTCAGACTTTATATTGCAGGTTCTTGCTAAATACCGAATTAGGTAAGTGCCAAATTTAAGAATGGCATTAATGTTAATACGTTCTTGAAATAGTGTAATATATAAGTATAGATCCGAACTGATCTTACTGCTATTCTTTGAAATATAATCAGAATACAGAGTCTCGCATATTATATTTATTTCCTGTAAGAAACGTCTTTGACTTAAGAAATAGTTTGGTGTAATAGGTGAAGCAACATTAATAAGCGTTAAGGTCAACGCTTCCAGGGCTGAAGAGTAGGAGGAGCTTAGATTCATCATATCTTGTATAATATAACCATAGGAGCATATTACTTTTATAGGTTTGTCTGCACATAAGGACTGTTTTATATAATCATAAATAGAATCTGCTGCTGATATAATATCTTCTTTTGTTTCACCACTTAGGAGAACCATTGTATTTCCGTAAATATCGTAAGTGGTAGTTAAGTCATGAGCAGCACAATAGTTTTTGCAGAGCACATTTAACTCATACTTATAGGACGTATTTTCGCTAGGTGTCTTATCATAGAGGAGTAAATATAAATCATCCAGACATAACAGTAAGATAGTAGCTTGAGCTGATATAAAAGATAACCCTCTACTTTGGAGTATGCCATATAAAAGTTGTAAGGATTGATGAGAACCCTTAATGGTCGCTGCTAGGAGAGCAGATTTTACCTCTGCATCGGAATAATTGTCATATTCATTGGAGTTATGTGGATTGGCTTTTCTTGAGGAGTCTGTGTCAAGAATTGTTTTCATTTTTGTCAAGGTTTCAAGGATGCTTGCATCGCTTAAAGGTTTTAGAAGATAATCGGAAACACCATATTTTAAGGCGGTTCGGGCATATTCAAATTCATTATAACCGGAGATGATGATAACTTTTGTATTTAAATCTGCTTCATGAATGTATTTTGCAAGGTTTAAGCCGTCCATTTCCGGCATCTTAATATCTGTTATTACTAGATCAAAGGATTGAATCTTTAGCAATTCGAGAGCTTCCAAGCCGTCACTTGCAATACCTGTTACCATAAAGTCAGGGCATATATCAGATAAATTACTACCTAGGTATTGTCTCATTAGTTGCTCATCGTCAACAATTAGTGTAGTATACATAATTCCATCCCCTTTCTATCATTTTCTTGGTAGGTTTAGAGTGTCATAAGAATTGCAAGCGAGTTGTGAATGAACTGTGTTTTGTATCACAGTATTAACAACTATATTGTGCAAATTTACGTACTAAATAGCCTAATAACTTATGATCCTATATTGATTGGCAAACTTAAAACAACATGAGCTCCTTCAGCTTTGGAGGATTCTATTTTTATTCCATATTGATTTCCATATTTTAATTTTATTCGCTTATTAACATTCATTAATCCAATGCTTTCTGTAATTGAGTTGTTCTCTAAGTCGTCCTCTTCTGTAGTTATGTCCTTTGAAAGATATTCATTTAACTTCTTTAAAGTCATTTCTTCTATGCCGATTCCGTTATCCTGGACATGTAGCTGAAAGCAATTACTATCGGTAGTACTATAAATATTAATCACAGATTGTCCCCGTTTTACCTCACACCCATGAATGATGGCATTTTCAACAATTGGCTGAAGGGTTAAAGCAGGAATAAGATAGTCTGAATAATTCGGTGATATATCGATATGGTAGGATAAGTTCTCGCCATATCTGGCTTTTAAAATACCCAGATAGGAATTAACAATATTGATTTCTGTTGACATGGAGATGTTTTTATCAGCATTCATAATCCCTCGCAAGAATAAGGATAACTGTTCGATGCTTTGAATTGCGCCGTCTGTATTTTTACATTTTATTAATAAGCTGATGGTATTTAACGTGTTGTAAAGAAAATGTGGTTTTATCTGGCCACATAGAATATTATATTGTGCTTCCTTTTGCAGATATCTTGACTCATAGACTTCTTTTACTAATTGCGTATTTTTCTCAAGGATAACATTAAGCCTCTGTATCATCTTATTAAAGGATTTGGCAAGATAGCCAATCTCATCATTATTTTTAACGTTTACCTGTACTGACAAGTCGCCTTTCTGAACATCCTTCATCAAACGTATAATATTAAATAAGGGTTTAAAAAAGTTCTGAACAAAGATAAATAATATAATTAAAGCAAAGAGCATTCCAACTACTGCTAATAAAATTGTGATATTGCGAATCGCTCTTGCATTTTTATTAAGTTCGTTATAGGAGTTGATGGCAATTACCTTTAAATCGGAGGATTTTAATGTAGCAACATTAATGATGTATTTGTCAGAATCAATGATTTGTCGGTAGTCACCATCCTGTTCAAAGGAGATTGTATTAAGGGATTCAATAATATTTTTATTATCTAATTGATTATTCTGATATACGATGTTTTTATCGTTGTCTATAATAAAAATAGACCCCTTTTCCTTTAATTGAACCTGATCACAGATGGATTTAATACCAGTATAATTGGCATCAACCTTTATAACTGCTAACACCTTTGAATTATCTTCCTTACTTCTGATACGCTGTGCAATAGAGAAGATCTTAATGGGTTTCTCCCCAAATACTTTTTCAGAATGGATGGGAACGAAAACAGGAGTCGAGGACTGCATTGCCTGCTGATACCAGTCAGTCTCCTGATAGGTGTTGTAGTCCTTCATATCAAAGGGAGTTCTTGTGTAGGAATAAAGATGTAGGTCAGTCAGAATATAAACTCTCAAGATCTCACTTCGAGGTAGTGTCATAACAGAAGCGAGAAAGTTTTCAATAAGTCGTTTCTTATTAAGATTATCAGCCTCGGTGGTATATTCCCGCTCGAGTTCCTGCATAATCTCATCATCATAGTAGGGAGACAGGTTCAATCGAAACAATTCATCCAGGTAAGTATCAATATTAATGCTGATCTGCTCAATGATTTGCTGTGTTTGGCTAACGGTCTGCTTCGTAAAGTTTCTGGAATACAAGGCATAGTTAAGCATTGAAATTAATACGACTATGGCGATAATAAGTGCAGATATGATAATTAGGAGCTTCTTTTTAAAGTTCCAATCTCTATAGGAAAGTTTGATTTTTTTCTCCATTTTGTATCTCCAGTCTATTTAAAAAGCATAGCATACTTGTTATATTTACATTATACTTACTTAATTTTAGCAATTCAATAGAAGAATGTCATATCCAATAAACCCGCACTTAAACCAAAAGAATATGGTATTTAAGAGATGAAGATTTGGTGTTAAGGTTAATATATCAAAAAGAGGAGGTACTATTTAATGAAAATCAAACGTTATTTATCAATTCTATTATGCTGTATGTTAATTGTCGGAATGATTTCCGGCTGCAGCACTTCAGGCAATAAAAATGGGGATAGTGCAAAGGGGTCAACAGATCAAACAGGCGATGACGGTGGTGACAAAAAGGAAGACCATGTTACTCTTAAACTATTTACCGGTAAAATTGAAACCATTGACTTAATGAATGAGATAATCAATGATTTCAATGAGTCGCAGGATAGAATTACTGTAGAACAGGAGTATCAAAAGGATGCCAGCAATATTATTAAAATTAAGTTTGCTGCAGAACAAGTACCTGACATTATGACAACCTATGAGCAAGGATTTGTGGATGAGGGCAAGTATCTGGATCTGTCTGAACAGTCTCAGTGGTGGGATCGACTTACCCCTGAGATGAAGGAAGCCTGCACAGATGTAAAGACAGGAAAACAATACAGAGTATGTACCAATATGACAATGGCTGGCTTCTTCTACAACAAAGAAATTTATAATGATTTGGGACTAAGTGTTGCAACTACCTGGGATGAATTTGTTCAAAACCTTGAGGCAATTAAAGCCGCTAAGCCGGAGGTAACCCCTTGGTTTATCTTTGGTAATGAGGCATGGCATCTTGGACATCTGATTGAGTTCATTCCTCATGGATATATCAAACAGAACTTAGGCACAGTAGAAGCGAAAAAGGCTATGTTAGATAATGATAAAGCGAAACTGAACTTTGGTGCAGCGGATGGTCCAATGGCAGTATTTGCAGAGAAAATACTTGAGTTACAAGAAAAAGGCCTAATCAACGAAGACGTATTGACTGCCACAAGTGACAACTGTGTTCAGGATTTCGTAAATGGAAAAGCAGCGATGTTAAGCAATGGTATGTGGATCTTATCAAGTTTACTAGAAGCAAATCCTGATATGCAGGATAAGATTGGATTTGCACCATATCCTGCATATATGCCTGATTCAAAAGCAGTAGTATTAAGTGCCGAGGACTCTGGTTATTCTATTTCAGCTACTTCAGAACATAAGGAAGAAGCAATCGAGTTCCTAAACTTCTTATTTAATGCTGAGAATCAAAAGAAATATAGCGAAACTTCAAAAGCACCAAGTGCATTTACCGATGTAACTGCTGAATGGGCACCTACTAATATTGTAAATGAAGTTGATGATGCAGTTCAAAATGCTGTGAATATTGGATTTACCAACGAAAAACCAGCTGGCTTTTCAGGTGATGATGCTGGGCGTATGGTTCAGGAGTTGTTAGCAGGTAATTATACAGCAGAATCTTTTGCTCAGGTATATGAAATAGCTTGGGATGAGGGTATGGAATAATAACTATATTAAAATATTACTCGGTAAAAGTAAGTTGTAGTGGTTAAGAGAGGGCTATTGCAAAAGTGACTTAGGTATCTTTTTGCAATGGCTCCTTTAATAGAAAGGCATGGTTATTATTATGAGAGAAAAGAAAATTGGTTTGCATACATTCATGGCAATTCCTGCATTTATACTTTTTTCTATATTTTTTCTATATCCCTTATTCAAGGGAATTGGCATGAGCCTGACGGATTGGGATGGAATTAGTAAAGCGAAATTCATTGGGTTTGATAATTTTACACGCTTCTTTCAAGACGCCAGAGCAATCAATGATATTAAGACGACACTATTATTTGCAATAGGTAGTGCGCCACTCTTAAACATTGTTGGTCTTCTATATGCACTACTCATGGATAGTAAGTTCAAAGGTAAGAGTATCGCGCGTATGATTATCTATCTGCCTGCGGTTATTAGTCCTTTAATCATGGGATACATCTGGTATCTATTGCTGCAGCCGGGGAGAGGATTTATCTATCACGTACTTGATAATGCAGGAAAAGGAGCCTGGTTTGGCAATTGGCTTGGAAGTTATTCCACATCAATGATCGTTCTGATCCTTGTTAATGTATGGCAGTATGCTGGGATGACAATGGTGATTTATCTCGCAGGTCTTCAAGCAATTCCCGGTGAGTTATATGAAGCTAGTAAAATTGATGGGGCTTCTGCTCTCAAGGGTTTTCGTTATATTACCTTACCGTTATTAATTCCGTCTATTCGAATCAATGTGGTTACCAATATTATTGGTTCTCTTTCTGTCTTTGATATTGTTATGTCATTAACCGGAGGAGGTCCGGGTTATTCTACCGAGACTTTAAGTATCTATATCATGAGAATGTGTTACGGTAGTAAGACCGGTTATTCCACCGCTGTTGCTATTATTATGTTCTTCATTATTCTGGTACCTGTACTGATTTCTATGAGACTAACCAGAAGCAAAAATATGGATTAGGAAGGAGGATAACAATTGAAAAGAGTATTTAGTTCTTTGAGATATTTGAGCATTGCATTCATTTGTATCTTGTGTCTAATACCGTTTTTTGTACTTTTAATTTTATCGCTTAATACACCCAAGAGAGTATTTTATGAAGGAAATATCTTTATACCGGACTTCTATTTTAATAATTACATAGAAGGCTGGATTAAATCCAATATAGGAACCGCGATGATAAATTCTGCAATCATAACCGTACTGTCCATATCCATCATTATTATATTTGGTGCTATGGCGGCTTATACGATTGCCAGGTTTAATTATAAATTTAATAAGATTATCTTTGGAATCTTAATCAGTTGTATGATGATTCCCGGAATTATTAATACAGTGCCGCTTTATTCTCTCATGATTGACCTGCATGCGATTAATACACTCTGGGGAATGGCGCTGGTATGTGCGACTAATGCTTTACCCCAGTCGGTATTTGTTTTTCAGGGGTTTATAAAATCCTTACCAAGAGAGATTGAGGAATCAGCAATTATTGATGGCTGTACCTGGTTTTCTTCCTTTTGGAAAATTATTTTCCCTTTATTAAAGCCATCCATATCAGCGATAGTTATTTTAAATGGCTTTGGTATCTGGAATAACTATTCCCAGGCAGTGTTCTTTTTACAGGACAGTAGTAAGCATAACGTACCCCAGGCATTATCGGTATACTTTCAACAGTTTGCGGGTGCTAAGTGGAATCTGATGGCTGCGACAGCAGTTATCGCAATTGTACCGGTTGTTGCCGCATTCCTGTTATTCCAGAAGAACTTAATGAAGGGATTAACAGACGGTGCATTGAAAGGTTAATAAAAATATGGATTAGAGTGTCAAAAGCCAATTTGAAAGTTTTGTTCGTCGATTTACACAATATAGTCTTTGATGTAAGTAATACAAAACACAGTTCATTTGCAACGCGCTTCCGCTTGAATGAAGTACGTAGTGGTACATAAGGTCCTAAAGTACAGGACCTAAGTACCAACGACTTCATACAGTTGCTCATTGAACTGTATTCTGCATCACTTACATTTATATTTAATTAATGTGTAAATCGACGAGGCTTAAGTTAAGGGTTGGCTTTTGACGTTCTAATCAGTAATGAGTGCACGAAAAGCGTGAACAGAAAGAGGAGGAGAATATGAGAATAGATATATATCCGGAAAAGGCGCAGTATTTAAGTAATGAGCCAATTAAATTAATAGTTGAGATTGATACATCTACAACAGATGCCTATCGCGGTGTTTTAAGAATTACACATCTTCAAAATACAATACAAGAAGGTGCTTATGATTTAGAGAATGGAAGCAGTATCATAGAATTTAAGGGAATAAAAACTGACTTTGGTGGGTATGGAGTAGAGCTTGAAGTTTATAGTGGAGAAGAATTGTTGTGTATCTGTTTTACAGCATTTGATGTGGTATCCGATTGCAGTAAGGCAATACGATATGGCTTCTTAAGTGATTTCAATGAGGATATGGGAAATGATTGTAACGATATTAGTAATTTAAGAAAGTATCATATTAATTATGTTCAATATTATGACTGGTCTTATCGCCATGATAATCTGGTCTCTAAGGAAACTGTTTATAGAGATATGATGGGACGAGAGGTTAGCCTGGAGGTGGTTAAGAAAAAGATAAATACCTGCAGAAGCTACGGTATGAAGTCCATAGGATATGGCGCAATTTATGCTGCATCTAAGGAGTATTATGAGGAGAATAAGGAAGAGGCACTCTATACCAGCGTTGGAGATCCACTGGTATTTATTGATATTTTCTATATCATGAATGTTGGTAGGGGATACAGTTGGAGAAATCATATTATTCAGGAATATGCGAAAGCAGTGAAAGACGTTGGGTTCGACGGTATCCACATGGATACCTACGGCTTCCCGAAGACAGCTTACACTTATCAAAAAGACAGACTGTTGAAGATGGAAGAAGAATATCCTTCTTTAATCGAAGATGCAAAGAAGCAACTGAATAAGATATGTGAGGATAACCATCTAATATTCAATAATGTTGGAAACTGGCCGGTAAAGACAATTGCGAAGTCATCGCAGGATGCAATTTATATTGAGGTGTGGGAACCCTATGTCACTTACAGTCATATCAAACAAGTGATTAGGGATGCCAGAAGAGAAGGGGAGGATCAAAAGCCAGTAATACTGGCAGCTTATTTGAAACCCTTTCAAACCGATCAGGAGGAAAGGGCGGCATATGCGGCATATCTGTTAACAGCAGCAATTACAGTGAACGGAGCCTATCATTTATTACTGGGAGAAGAAAATGGAGTGCTGACCCAGGGGTATTATGTGGACCATTCCATCATAAAGGAAGAAACCAGTAACAAACTGCGAACCTATTATGATTTTCTGGTACAATACATGGAGCTGTTCTATGATAAGGATCTTGTTGATGTAAGTATGACTCATATCGGATGGGATAACACCGAATACTTGTGCCTGCATGATTCCTGGAGTGTGGATGCAGAAGCAGGGAAAGTATGGATTACTGTTAGGGAAAAAGATAATAGAAAGCTAATCAGCCTAATTAACCTTTGTGGAAATACGGATAGTGAATGGAACCTTGGAAAGAATAAACCCAAGGAGCAATCTGATATCAAGCTACAAGTTCAGATCGATCAGGAGGTTAAGGGAATTTATTTTATAACTCCGGATGAAAATCATGGTAAAGTACAGGAATTGATGTATGCTAAAATTAAAACTGACCGAGGCTGGGCAGTTAAGTTTAGTGTACCTAAATTGGAGTTCTGGAGCAATGTCTGGATAGATTTTTAGATTGGTCTTATATTGCTGCTTACGATAAGGAGTGGAATGATGGAACAAAAAAAGTGGTGGAAGGAAGTTGTAGTTTATCAGATATATCCCCGTAGTTTTATGGATAGTAATGGGGATGGAATTGGTGATATTAGGGGGATCATTAATAAGTTAGGTTATCTGAAAGGGTTAGGTATCGATGTTATATGGATTTCACCGATATACCAATCTCCCAATGATGATAATGGATATGATATTAGTGATTATCAGGCAATCATGGATGACTTCGGTTCAATGGAGGATTTTGATGAACTGCTTATGAAAGCACATGGCATGGGCATAAAGATCATCATGGATTTGGTAGTTAATCATACTTCGTACGAACATTATTGGTTCATAGAAAGCAGGAAATCAAAGGACAATCCCTACAGGGATTACTATATCTGGCGAGAAGGCGAGGATGGGAAGGCCCCTAACAACTGGGGATCCTGGTTTGGTGGCTCTGCCTGGAAGTATGATGAAAGAACAGATATGTATTACTTGCATATATTCTCACAAAAACAGCCGGACCTAAACTGGGAGAATCCTAAGGTTAGAGATGAGATATTTAATATGATGACCTGGTGGCTGGATAAGGGAATTGATGGATTTCGTATGGATGTTATTAGCCTTATTTCTAAGATACAGGAATTCCCAGACGGTGAAATGAGTGGTGGACTTTACGGAGATCTGGCTCCATATTGTATGCATGGACCGAGAGTGCATGAATATCTGCAAGAAATGAATCAGAAGGTGCTATCGAAGTACGATATTATGACAGTAGGTGAGGCTACCGGTGTGACGCTAGAGGAGGCGGCAAAATATGCTGGCTATGACAGGAAGGAATTAAATACTGTCTTTCAATTTGAACACATGGACTTGGATGCTGGTGAGTTTGGTAAGTGGAGCAATCGACGCTTTAAACTAACTGATTTAAAAAGAGTTATGACAAAATGGCAGACTGCTTTAGATGGTACCTGTTGGAATTGCTTATTCTGGAGTAATCATGATCAACCGAGAGCGGTATCAAGGTTTGGAGATACAGGGGAGTATCGTGAATTATCAGCTAAGATGTTAGGAACCTGTCTTCATATGATGAGAGGAACTCCTTATATTTATCAGGGTGAAGAACTTGGTATGACCAACGCTAACTTTGATAAACTTGAGGATTATAAGGATATAGAGTCCATCAATGCCTATACGGAATATGTGAATCATAGGGGAATTGCACCGGAGCTTATGATGGACTATCTTCAGCATATTGGACGGGATAACGCAAGAACACCGATGCAGTGGGATGAGAGTAAGAATGGTGGGTTTACTACCGGCACGCCTTGGATTGCTGTAAATAAGAATTATGATAGTATTAATGTAAAAAAACAGGTGGAAGATTATAATTCGGTTTATCATTATTATAGGCAATTAATACAGTTACGGCATGAAAATGATATTATTGTGTACGGCTCCTATGAACTACTTATGGAAGATGACGAGCAATTGTATGTGTTCACAAGAATACTTAATAATGAAACCTTGCTTGTTATATGCAATTTTTCAAAAGAGGAGGTTGAGTTTCAGACTCCAAAACAGTTTGTGTTGGATAGGGCGGAATTATTAATTAGTAATTATCAGGATGAAAGGAAGAAACTCATACGGCCATATGAAGCAAAGGTCTATAAGTTGGTTCAATAAACGAGTGTAATAGAGCGCCCCTGCCCCTCATGAATGAGGGGCTAGGGGCGCTCTAAGTGTCGAAGACAATTTTTTATATGATAGGAAAGACCTTGTTTAAGGATGGTCACTATGGGTGAATGTCGTTATTTCGTATGATAATTTTTATAGTATCATAGGCAGTAGTTTAAAATAAAGAACATTGCGTGATTAAATCATCTTCTCGTATGACATCCTCTAAAGCGGCCGGATGGAGAGGAGGACTATAGATATACCCTTGGACAATATCACATTTTTTCTTTCGAAGGAGACAAAGTTGATTCTCGTTCTCTACACCTTCTGCGACTACTTTTATTTCCAAGCTATGTGCCAACTGGATGATGGATTCCGCAATGCAGGAGTCCTTGTTACTGTTACAGATTTTATCAATAAAGGA
>JAEWEO010000218.1 GCA_023389295.1 Bacillota bacterium | reverse complement strand
CCATCACCAACGAATTACTTAGCAGATTGGGGAATCGGTTGGAACGTATATATCTTTAGAAAGTTTATCACAACAATAACTTAAAATAGCGTGTAATTATTATGCTGTTGTATAATAATCACACGCTATTATTGTAACCTAAAGTCTGATAAACAAAGGGCGCCGCACAATTTAGTGCGGCGCCTTTCCTGTATTCAATAATTTGAATATTATTCTGCTACTGATGTATACATGAAGTACTTAAATCCTAGAGGTGAAGAATAGAAGCCTTCTAATTTATCAGATTTTAAGAATAAGTCTGTATAGTAGTATAGAGGGATGATAGGAAGATCTGCAGCTAAGAGATCTTCTGCCTGATGCATTAAGGTCATTCTCTCTTCTCTATCAGAAGATGCTTTCACCTTTTTGATTAACTCATCGTATGCAGGGTTAGAATACTGAGCATCGTTATTTCCACCACCAGTTACCCACATATCAAGGAAGGAGATCGGATCGTTGTAATCTGCTAACCAACCATGACGAGCGATTTCATAATCGCCTTTATTTCTAGTATCAATAAATACTGCCCAGTCCTGTGAAGAGATGGTTGCATTGATGCCTAAAGTTTCTTTCCACATGTAGATGATAGCTTCTGCATTTGCTTCATGACCAGGGTTAATCATTAATTCAACGCTAGGGAAACCAGCGCCGTCCGGATAACCAGCATCAGCTAAAAGCTGTTTTGCCTGAGCTACGTTACCTTCATAATCATCATTATTCCACCATTTGGTAGCTACATCGTGGAATTCTTTTGTTGTATCAACATCGGATAAACCGGTAGGTACAAAGGTATCAGCAGGTTGCTGTCCACCTTGAGCTACGGATTCTACTAAGTATTTTCTATCAATTGCAAGAGATAGTGCTTTTCTTACATTAGCATCTTTTAATGCTTCGTTTTCAACATTTAAGCAAAGGAAGTAGGTTCCTAATTGTCCTTCAATGTATAAGCCGTTACCGGTCATTCTTTGAATCTCTTCATTCGGAAGGTTGTCACCGAATAGGATTTCGCCATTTTCAAAAGCAGCAAGAATGGTATTAGCATCTTCCATTAAGTGAAAATTAATGGTAGCAGGGCCTAAATCAGCAACACCATAATAGTTAGGGTTCTGATTCATAACGATCATAGACTGATGTTCCCAAGAAGAAACAACATAAGGACCATTACCGATGTAGGTAGCAGTATCCTGTGTCCAGTTATCAGGGTTAGCAGAAACGATATCTTCTCTTAACGGATAACATGCAGGGAAAGCACAGATTTCTAAGAAATAAGGTGTTGCTACTGCAAGAGTAACCTCTAAGGTCTTAGGATCAATAGCTTTAATTCCTAATTCAGATTTGTCTTTTTCTCCTGCCATAATCTCATTCGCATTGAGAACCATATCGATCATGTAGTTATAATCGGATGCAGTTTCAGGATTAACAAGTCTCTGCCAAGAATAAACAAATGATTCAGCAGTTAAATCAGTACCATCCGACCATTTTGCATCATCACGGATTTTGAAGGTATAAACTAAACCATCATCACTTACAGTATGGCTTTCAGCAACACCGTAAACTACTTCTGATTTGTCATTGATCTTCATAAGTCCTTCAAATACATGGTTAATTAAAGAAGCACCATCTACTGAGGTATTCATAGTAGGGTCAATGGTTTCAGGCTCAGGACCAACACTTACATCGATTACAAGTCCTTCTGCTGTGTCGCTTCCGGTATCAGCATCAGAGCCTGCGTCTGTGTCTGTGTTAGAACCGGAATCACTTGGCGTATTGGTACTGTCTTTACCAGTTTCCTTTGTGCCACAAGCAGTAAATGCTGTAGCTAAAACCATTACGAATACTAAAAGTATAGCGAATGATTTTGTTTTTAATGATTTCTTCATATTTTTCCTCCTTTTTGCTATTTTTACTGGTCATAGCGTAATCAAAAACATAAACTATCAGGAATGAGTTGCAATTTTTTATGTAGAGTAACTATGCCGAAATAGCGCTTTTTTTTTATAGAAATATGACAATTAATAATTGTCATATAGCTATCTCATGAAATAAATGAGGTAAACGAAATTACCTATTTAATATTATGACAAGCAGCGTAATGCTCTGTGCCATAATCCTTAAGAGTAGGAGCTTCCTTTGCACATATCTCAGTTGCCATAGGACATCTGGTGCGGAATGTACATCCACTCGGTGGATTTAGAGGACTTGGGATATCACCATTTAAAGTGATACGCTTCATACTCCTGCTAGTCTTAGGGTCAGCGATGGGAATTGCTGAGAGTAAGGTTTGTGTATATGGGTGAATGGGATTTTTGTATAACTCGCTACTATCAGCAAGCTCTACAAGGTGACCAAGATACATAACACCGATACGATTACTAATGTGTTTTACAATGGATAAGTCATGCGCAATAAACAAATAGGTAAATGCTTTTTCTGCCTGTAAATCCTCTAACATATTCACAATCTGTGCCTGAATGGATACGTCAAGAGCGGATACCGGTTCATCGCATACGATAAACTCCGGATCTACAGCTAATGCTCTTGCAATACCAATTCTTTGTCGCTGACCACCGGAGAACTCATGAGGGAAACGATTGGCATGCTCACGGTTAAGTCCTACGGTATCAAGTAAGGAATAAATTTTTTCCTGACGATCTTTTTTGGATTGAAACATTTTATGAATGTCTAGGGGTTCTCCAATGATGTCACCGATAGTCATTCTAGGGTTCAAGGAAGCATAGGGATCCTGGAAGATAATTTGCATCTTTCTTCTTAGAGGAGTCATGTTAACCTTAGTAATGTCTTGCCCATTATAAAATATTTTGCCGGCAGTCGGCTCATGAAGTCGAAGGATAGTTCTACCTAAAGTTGTTTTACCACAGCCGCTCTCACCTACAAGCCCAAGGGTTTCACCCTTTTTTATGTATAGACTTACGTCATCAACCGCTTTAATTTTGGAGGCCTTAAAACCTTGCATTACAGGAAAGTATTTTTTTAAATTTTGAATTTCAATAAAATGTTTTGGGTTATTCTGGTTTTCCATTGTTAGCAACCTCCTTATCGTATTCCTCTTTTACAGCTAACCAGCAGAGTGCGTTATGACCTTCCGATACGGTATAAGCAGGAGGTACTTTTTCCAAGCAAATTTTCATACAATGCTTGCATCTGGGGGCAAAGGCGCATCCCGCGGGTGGATTAATAAGATCCACTGGATTTCCTTCAATCGGAATTAAACGTTCATGCTCCTCATTATTTAATTTTGGAATTGATTTTAATAAGCCCCAAGTGTAAGGATGCTTTGGTTCATAAAAGATCTCATCAATGGTTCCTGTCTCAATAATATTACCGGCATACATAACAGATACTTTATCACAAATATCAGCAATTACTCCTAAGTCATGAGTAATAAAAATAATACTCATATTAATCTTATCTTTTAATTCTTTCATTAATTCAAGTATTTGTGCCTGAATGGTAACATCAAGAGCAGTAGTAGGCTCATCTGCTATTAACAGCTTTGGATTACATGAGAGAGCCATGGCAATCATAACACGCTGTCTCATACCACCGGAAAACTCATGAGGATACTGGCGAATACGTTTTTCCGGCTGATTAATACCAACCAGTTTAAATAGCTCAATCATTCTTTCCTTGCGTTGCTCTTTATTTAAATCAGTATGCTTTTTTAATGTTTCATCAATCTGATTACCAACAGTATATACAGGATTTAAAGAGGTCATCGGATCCTGGAAGATCATTCCGATATCCTTTCCTCTAATCTTTAATAATTCTTTTTCACTTAAATTAGTGATATCTTTACCGTCAAAGCTAATAGTTCCGCCAATTACTTTACCGGGATCAGGAATAATTCCCATCAAAGCATAGGAGGATACGGACTTACCGCTACCGGATTCGCCAACGATACCCATAACTTCACCGGGCTTTAGTTCATAAGAAATACCTCGAACTGCTTTTACTTCACCGGCATATGTAAAGAAGGAAACTTTTAAGTCATTTACTTCTAAAAGATTTTTCTCATTTTTATCTACCATATTTACCTCCACGATGCCTCATTTGACATCTCAAAAATCTATTTCTTTAGTTTTGGATCAAGGGCATCACGAAGTCCATCTCCAAATAAGTTAAATGCTAAAATGATGATGCTGATAGCGGCTGCCGGGAATAATAAACGGTAAGGATAGGATTGAACACCGTTTAAAGCGTCGGAAGCTAAGCTACCCAAACTCGCCATAGGAGCAGATACACCAAGACCTAAGAAACTTAAGAAAGCTTCAGTAAAGATTGCGGACGGAATTTGTAACATGGTAGTTACAATTAAGGTACCGACACAGTTTGGAAGTAAGTGTTTTTTTATCAATCTACTCTTTTTGGCACCGAGTGCAGTAGCAGCGTTAACATATTCCATCTGCTTGAGTTGAAGAACTTGACCACGAACAATACGGGCCATACCAACCCAGTATAACAAACCATATACGATAAAGATTGCCACGATACCGGAGCCTAACTTTTGAAGTCCACCAAGAGAAGTACCTTGATCAAAGGCTGCTTTCAGAGGATCTTTAATAACAATCGACAATAGGATTACGATTAGGATATCCGGAACCGCATATAAAATTTCAACAATACGCATCATGATGTTATCAACCCATCCGCCAAGCAAACCGGATACGGCACCATAGATAGAACCGATTACCAATACGATTAAGGCAGAGCCAATACCAATGATTAATGAGATTCTGGCACCAATCATGACGCGGACTAATAGATCGCGTCCGTGAAGGTCTGTTCCAAAAGGATGTTTAAAACAAGGGGACAAGTTTTCGTCGCCTCTGATCTGCTGGTCATAGGTATAAGGTGAAAATAACGGTCCAACAAATGCAAAAAGTATAAATAATATAATAACAACCAAGGAAACCATGGCGATTTTATTCTTCTTCAGTCTTCTCCAAGCATCTTGCCAATAGCTTGTGTTTTGAGAAAATCTACTTGTTTCTAATTGATCTTGTTTATCTGCAGGTAAAAAATCCTCTGAGGATACATCCCACTGTAAACTTAATTTATTTAATTGTGGCTTCATTTTCAATGCCCCTCCTATTGTTCTTCGCCGAGTTTTATTCTTGGGTCAACTAGTTTGTATAGTAAATCACAAACTAAGTTCATAACGATAATAAATGTTGCAAGGAAGATGGTAGTTCCCATAATTACCATATAGTCTCTAGCGCTGATGGCTTTTACGAAATATCTTCCTAACCCCGGAATATTGAATACCTGCTCTACAACAAAGCTTCCTGTTAATACATACCCAACCAAAGGTCCCAAATAAGTAATAACCGGGATGAGTGAGTTTCTTAAAGCATGCTTAAAGGTAATGGAGAAATTAGTCATACCTTTTGCTCTTGCTGTTCTAACGTAATCTTGACTGAACGCCTCCAGCATACTGGAGCGCATTAATCTTGCTATGTAACACATGGGATATAAACTAAGTGCAAATATCGGAAGAATATAACTTTGCAAATTATTCAGTCCGGAAGTAGGAACCCATTTTAATTTTACAGCGAAAAGAATCATTGCAGTAGTCGCAACCACAAAGCCTGGTAGGGAAATACCTAAGGTGGACCATATACGAATAATATTATCAGCTAGTTTATTTCTTTTAAAAGCTGCGATACAACCTAGGGGAATACCACATATAATCGCAACTAGAATAGCCCAAGCTCCGAGTTTTGCGGATACGGGGAAGGATTCACCAATAATATCAGCAATCGGTCTATTCTTCTGAAGCTTAAAACTTACACCAAAATCACCTTGTAATAAATTTAGCATGTAATTTTTAAACTGAACGATTAGCGGTTTATCCAACCCATATTTCTCTTTCTGGGCTTGAAGTACTGCCGCACTAGGTGCTTTTTCACTCATGAAAGGATCACCGGGAACCATATTCATGATAATAAATGTAATAACCGCAGCGATAAAAATTGTTAATAAAGCTGCTCCTATTCTTTTCAGAATGTACTTGACCATACCTATTACCTACCTTTTGTTTAATTAGCTTAGTTTCGTGATTGCCGTATCAATAAATCCGTAACAGCGGTCGGAATTTCGTACGTGCAGAGTGTACAATAATATATAAATAATATAATACGTGTATACAATAATTAATAGAAAAAAATTGCAGTTCGAATATGTCATTGATACACATCTTTGTGCAATTTATTTGATTTCATGTATATTTATAAGCGTATGTTATTTTGCTAAATATTGTTTATATATCATTTTATAAAGAATATTATAAATTAGAACGTTTGTCAAGAGGAATACAAATGTCCGTAGCAGAAAGATGAACTTTTTTCTACCAGATGTACAATATTCTGCATAAATTGGCAATATATGTAATATTATCCTCGCCTATTCTTAAAATGTGCTCCTAGGGGGCTCGTATTCAAACTCAGAAAGGCTCTAAAAAAGTATATAATTCAACAAAAATATCGGTGGTTATATACATTAAAAGTTACATTATATGAGATACCCTTGTTTGCTACATTAGTAGTAAAATTTATTCTTTATGCAACACATAATACTAGGAACGGATCATATAAAAATTGTTAATAGAAGGAAAGTTGTGCAAAAGGAGGATGTGACTAATTTAGAAGTTGAAGATAATCTCCTGCATTATTAATCATAATTCTTGGTATATTTTCTTATTTAAATCCAAAGACTCCATTGATAAGTACTTTGAAATCCCATACCAAGTGAAGGAAGCATTGTGGCCTGTGTAGCCTTGCAAAACAATCCGATACATCGGAAAAAGAGTATTGGCATAAAGAAAGTTTTAAAAAGAAAATTTGTAGAATGAATTTTATTGTGATACAATCTAAAACACATGAGATTAATCAGGATAAAAATAGGTTTCAATAATCTGTAAAGATTTTGGCATACTATATTTGTGATTAGCTACACATGATACAGTATCAATAAAGAAAGGAAAGTGCATATGAGTAACATTTGGCATGATATTAACCCGGAGAGAATAAAACCCGAAGATTTTGTTGCTGTGGTTGAAATTTCAAAAGGTAGCAAGAAAAAATATGAACTGGATAAAGAAACTGGATTTATTATATTAGACCGAATACTGCACACTTCAACGCATTATCCCGCTAACTATGGCTTTATTCCAAGAACCTATGGAGATGATAAGGACCCGTTAGACGTGCTGGTATTATGTTCGGAACCGATTGAGCCGCTTTCCTTGGTCAGATGCTATCCAATTGGTGTTATGAAAATGATTGATAATGGTATGGGTGACGAGAAAATAATAGCAATTCCTTATAATGATCCTTCCTATAATCTGTATAAGAATATATGCGAACTTCCACCCCATATATTTGATGAAATGAAGCATTTCTTTAGTGTTTATAAACAATTGGAGAATAAGCAGACGGCGGTAAATGAATTTGGAGGACCGGAAGAGGCTATTGAAATAATCAAACATTGCCAGAAGAATTATATCAGAGATTATACCTAAGTAGTTTCATAAAGTAATCTTTTTTTTATAATAATAAAATATTAAAACTATCATATTTCATAAGATTATTTGAGATAATATAACGGTAAAATGAAAAAAGTTATCAAAGGTTTATTAGCTGTCCTGTGCTAATAAACCTTTTTTCTTTTTGGGTTAAGCAAAGCAAATTATTTGGATCATATTGTTTTTCATGTTGGAGGATATATTGTCAAATTTTAAATCGTATAGTTTTTTTCAACTCCCCGAATACTAAGTGTGTACTATTTTAAATAGGTGATCTGGTTGAATATGAATATGTGAATGGGGGGAATTAATATGAGGATAAAAAAGTGTTTACAGGTGTTATTAGTAATAACATTGGCGTTTTCGCTCGTTGCCTGTGGTACAAAGGAAAATGATAACAATAACAACAATAACAATAACAATAATACCGGAAATAACACCGGTAACACCAATGAGAATAATCAAAATACTGGAAATAATACGAGTACATTACCTACGATAGATTCGTTAAAGCTTGGCGAAGATTATACTGATCTTAAAGCTACATTAAAGGTCCTAACACATAGAACTGATATTGTAGATACGAAATTCGCAGATTATGTTACTGAGTTTAAGAAGATGTATCCTAATATAACTATTAACTATGAAGCGGTAACAGACTACAGGGAAGACATTATTATTCGTTTGACCACAGGAGACTGGGGAGATATTTGTATGATACCGACAACGGTTCAAAAGGCAGAACTTCCTGATATGTTTGAGTCCTACGGTAACTACGATAAAATTGGTGAAAACTATGAGTTCATAGATAATTTTTCTTTTAATGGAGAAGTATATGGTATTCCTTCCACAGTAAATGCCCAGGGTGTACTATACAATAAAAAGGTATTTCAAAATGCAGGTATTTCTGATCTTCCTAAAACACCCGAGGAATTTTTAACAGCATTACAAGCGATTAAAGATAAAACGAATGCTATTCCTCTTTATACTAACTTTGCAGCCGGATGGACCATGGTTGCTTGGGATGCTTATATTGGTGGATCTGCAACTGGTGATCCTGAATTTATGAATAATGTCTTGGTTCATTCTAAAAATCCATTTTCAGACCGAGGAGATGGAACCGGACCATTTGCAGTTTACAATGTATTGTATGAAGCGGTTAAACGAGGATTAGTGGAGGAAGATCCCACTACAACGGATTGGGAAGCCAGCAAGGGTATGTTAAACAGAGGTGAAATTGGTACCATGGTACTGGGCTCCTGGGCGGTTACCCAGATGCAGGAGGCTGGTGAAAATCCTGAAGATATTGGATATATGTCCTTCCCAATTACAGTAAACGGCAAACAATATGCCTCTGCAGGACCTGATTATTGCTACGGTATTAACGTTAAGTCATCCGATGATAATAAGATAGCAGCTTTATTATATGTTAAATATCTGACCGAGCAATCAAACTTTGCTTTTAGCGAAGGTGGTATTCCTATTGTTAAGGGAGCACAGTACCCGGAAGTATATTCAATGTTTGCTGATGTTGAACTTGTAGTAGATAAACCTGCACCAGCCGGTGAAGAAACTTATCTAAACGATATCAATACAAAATCTGAGTTAGGTATTAATATGGAAAATACTCATGTTCAGAGAATTGTAGAAGCAGCACTAGATAATACTGAAACAATGGAAGAGATCGTCAAAGAATGGAATGCGAGATGGTCAGCGGCCCAAGCGGATGTTGGAGTAACAGTTAACCAATAAAACGAAGGATAATTTCTATGAGCCAGGGCAGAATCCCTGGCTCAAATTAAATAAATCAGATTGGAAAAGATGCATGAAAAATCATTTTTTTAACTAATACTAAGATAGAAAATGCTTATGGGCCAACGTCAGTATGGAGGTGGTATAAAAATATGAGTAGAAAGAATTCTAATAATACAACAAATCGGCAGCCATTTCATCTGATGAAATGGCTAAGAAGCGGCAAGGGTCAACGGGTTATGGTCATGGCTACATTTATGACGATACCGCTCATATTATTATTTGTATTTACTTACCTTCCGTTTTTTAAGATGTTTCAGTTTAGTTTGTATGATATGAAGTATATAGGTAAAAGACAATATGTGGGTTTTAATAATTATAAGGAAATATTACATGATAAAGAAGTACTTAGTTCCTTATTACTTAGTATTTACTATCTCATCGGTTCCTTTGTTCAACTTGCATTAGCACTTTATTTTGCGACACTCTTAAGTTTTAAAACAAAATTTGGAGGTGTTTTTAAAGGAGCTATTTTCTTTCCCTACTTGGTAAGTGGTATAGCAGTAGGGTTTATCTTCCGTTTTCTCTATACCAGAGGTTTTGTGCTTGATACGGTGCTGGTTTGGCTTGGATTTCGCCTAGAGGACTTACCCTATTGGTTAAGGGATAAGGATGTAAATAATATAGCTTTGGTTGCAACCTCTCTATGGAGATATACGGGACAGAATATGGTGCTTTTTATTGGTGCGATTATGTCGGTTGATAAAGAACTATATGAATCCTCTGCCCTTGATGGAGCAAACCGTTGGCATCAATTTCGGTCAATTATATTGCCAAGTATTCAGACCATAGTAGTACTGAATATGATTCTTTCGATTACCGGCTCCTTAAGTGCATTCGAACCTCCTTATGTAATTACGCAAGGTACAAGAGGGACGTCAACCTATTTCCTCTTAATGCATAACATGGCTCACAATCTACAGAAGGTGGGAAAAGCCTCAGCGATGGCATTGCTCCTATTCGGATTAATTGTTATAGTGACCATTTTACAAAAAGTAATTTTTAAGTATTTATTTAGTGATACCAATGCAGATATCTCTAAGAAGACAAGAAAGATGTTAGAGAAACAAAGGGAGGCGAAAGAATGACCATAGGAATGAGAATTTTAAAATATTTTGGAATCTTTATTAAATATGCATCCTTAATATTAGCGTCTTTAATTGCAGTTATTCCAATGGCTAGCGCTGTCATAACGGCGTTTAAATCAGAAGCAGAATACAAAGCAACGAATGTTATGACACCACCGGAAAGTTGGTTGAACTTCGATAATTTTCGTGTGGCATGGTCTAAAGCCAATATGGTAGTTGCATTTCGCAATACCTTAATTATTCTTATATTCGTACTGGGTGGTGCAATCATAACCGGAACAATGTTAGCCTATGTTCTAAGCAGGTTTAAGTTTAAAGGCAATGGATTGATACGAAACTTATTTTTGTTTGCTTCCTTAATACCGGGTATTGCAACACAGGTTACGGTATATCAGATCATGTATTCCCTAAGTTTAATTAATACACTTTATGGTTATATCATTCTTATGATGGGAGTTGATGTAATATCAATATATATCTTTCTGCAATTTTTTGAGAATATCCCCGTATCCCTAGATGAATCAGCGATTATGGATGGAGCGACTTATTTTGGCGTTTTTTTTAAAATATTATTACCGCTATTAAAGCCTGCAATCGTAACAGTATTAATACTTAAGGGTGTGGGTACTTATAACGAATACTATATGTCAAATCTATATTTGCAAAATAAATCCTTATATGTAACGGTATCCACCTCTCTTTATACGTTTACAGGACCATACGGTAATCAATACAACTATATTACGGCTGGAGTAATTATTACAATCATACCTGCTCTGGTTATCTTTATTCTTGGACAAAAGCAAATTTATAGCGGATTGACACAGGGCGCAGTAAAAGGTTAAGTGCGCCTAGAAAAGGGCGGATAATTTAACGGGTGGAAACCCCGTACGGCAAGGTCCAGCAAACCACCGTTAGCGAGTCTTGGGTGTTGTCTGGTAACAGGCAGGGCTA
>JAEWEO010000191.1 GCA_023389295.1 Bacillota bacterium | reverse complement strand
TCTGCTTTTCCACAGGAATTGCAGGTACATACAATGCAGCAAATATCGCAAAAAATGAACTTTTAGAAGAATATCCTGGTTTTGATCTAACTATCATTGACTCAAAATGTGCATCAACCGGGTTTGGTTTAGTTGCTTATTATGCACTTTTGATGCAGCAAAAAGGTGCCTCAAAAGAGGAAATTATCCAGGGCATTAAGTGGCATTGTGAGCATATGGAAATGATATTTACGGTAAATACCTTAGAGTATCTCTTCAAAGGTGGAAGACTGAGTAGAACCTCAGCCATTGCCGGAGGCCTACTAGATATAAAGCCAATTATTCAAGTAAATGATGATGGTGCACTTGAATCAATTGAGAAAGTAAGAGGAAGACAGAAGTCACTAAAGAGACTGATTGAAATGGTGGGCGAGCGTGGTGCTAATTTAGATCAGCAGTGGATTGGAGTGATCCATGGAGATGATGCCCCGACGATGGAGGTAGTGAAGGAACAGTTAAGCCTTACCTACAACTGCAAACATTTTCTTACCAATTATGTTGGGTGCGCAATCGGCGCTCATACCGGGCCTGGAATCATAGGAATTACTTTTTTAAATGAGGTATCACCCTATGAAAAATATTTAAAGTAGGCCGGTCTTTGAAGAAACATGGTGAAGGATAAAAGAATGCTGTAATGCCATTACGGAGGTAGTAAGCATTACAGCATTCATATACTTGTGATTTGGCAGCATAGAACCTTTAAATAAGTGTAGAATTATAAAAACTATGTATTACTCGGCAGCTACCTTTGCTTTATCCAGAGCAACTTTGATGGCTTCTATGAGAAGCTGTTGAGTATATTTGCTATCTTCCAGTATTTGTACCTGATCAATGGGAACATCATCATATAATTGTTTTTCAATTGATTCTAGGGATGGCTCAATTAAAGGGAACAAGGTAGTAATTGATTCATCAATGTTTTTGATGCTCACAGAATTAATGTGATTTTTATCTACTACCACCTCTAGATTGATGGCCATATCATTCAGGGTAATAGAAGAGGTCCATACACCGGCTCTATACAGATCAGTTTGATTGGAAGCTACTTCGTCACCTTTACCTCGAAACATAAAGATAAGAAGTAAAATCAGTAATATACCTAATGCTGCAAAAATCACCGTATATATGATTTCTTTTAATTGGATAACGACTATTTTTGTCTTTGCCATTTCTACCCTCCGGGCACACATGATATGCTTCATGTCTTATTTCTTACTATATAGTATTAATCAAAATTATAATTTATGCAGATAAATTCTAAAGGATGGAGGGATATTTTATGTCCTTGCAACTCTTTCTCGGAAGTGCCGGGTCAGGCAAATCGTATCAGCTTTACCGTGAGATAATTGAAGAGTCAAAATTGAACCCTGATACAAATTATTTAGTCATTGTACCGGAGCAGTTTACGTTACAAACACAGAAGGACATTGTAACTATGCATCCGGAGCATGGTGTAATGAATGTAGATATCCTAAGCTTCTTGCGTTTTGCGTACCGAATCTTTGATGAGGTTGGTACAAATGATTATCCGATATTGGAGGATACAGGTAAGAGCATGGTACTTCGTAAAGTGGTATCAGAAAAAAGAAAGGATTTAATACTGTTTGGAACGAATGTAAAAAAGACCGGATTTATTAATGAATTGAAATCCCTGCTCTCTGAATTGTACCAATATAATATTCAGGCAGAGGATTTTAAGAAAATGCAAGAGATATCGCAAAAGAAACCGGTTTTAAAAGCAAAGCTGACAGATCTTTTTACGATATATGAGGGCTTTAAAACCTTCATGAAGGAACGCTATATTACAGCGGAAGAGATCTTAGTGGTTTTAAATGAAATTATTGACCGCTCTGAGTGGATAAAAGGAACTGTTATTTGTTTGGATGGTTTTACAGGCTTTACTCCCTGCCAATATCAGTTACTTTCAAAAATGTTTCAATATGCGAAGAAGGTAATGATCACAGTCACCCTTGATCCAAGAGAGAGCTTGGAGAAAGAGGATGAGGATCATCAACTTTTTGCATTGAGTAAAAAAACCATTCAAAAATTATATAAGATTGCGGAGGAGGCAGGTACCACCATTGAGAAACCGGTATATGTTCAGGAGAAAAATGACTTAGGAGTACCGTATCGTTTTAAAAATTCTCCTGCGTTAGCTTCCCTAGAGCACAATCTATTTCGTTATCCCTATAAAACATTTAACGAGGAACAAAAAGATATTACCATTCATGCTACAAAGGATAAAACCAAAGAGGTAGAGTTTGTTGCCAGAGAGATTAACCGCTTAGTAAGAGAAGAGGGTTACCGTTATCAGGAGATAGCAGTAGTATCCGGGGATATCAAGGAGTATGGGCGAATTGCCAAGCGAAGCTTTGCCACCTTGAAGATACCCTGCTTTATTGACTACAAAAAAGATATCTTAAATAATCCCTTTGTTGAGCTACTTCGTGCTGCAGTAGCAGTAATTAGTGATGATTTTAATTATGAAGGAGTATTTAGGTATTTACGAACCGGATTATCCTCTTTAGAAATAGATGAAATTGATTTATTGGAAAACTATGTTTTAGCTACAGGAATACGAGGATTCAAACGGTGGAAGGAACCATTTATTAGAAGATATAAGAGCAAAGAGCCCATTCCCTTTGATCAGATCAATGAGGTAAGAAAGAAAGTTATGGAGGAACTACAACCTCTGCATGAAATCTTAAAGGATAAGGAAAAGACCTTAAGAGATTATACTCAGGCACTTTATGAGCTTGGGGTGCGTTTGAATATTGAAGAAAAGCTGGAAAGATACCGAGTGAAATTCATAGAGGATAAGCTTCCCCTGATAGCAAAGGAATTTGAACAGGTATATCCGATTGTTATGGATCTATTTGATCAGATGGTTTTACTTCTTGGAGAAGAACATTGTAGCTTAAAGGAGTTTGGAGAAATTCTGGATACGGGTTTTGTAGAAGTTAAGGTTGGACTCATTCCACCCGGTGTGGATGAGGTTGTAGTTGGTGACACGGAGCGTACCAGATTAAAGGATATAAAAGTACTGTTTTTTATGGGAGTAAATGAAGGAATTATCCCCAAAGCGATATCAAGTGGTGGAATTCTTTCCGATATTGAGCGTGAGTTGTTGATAAATAATGAGATTGAGCTGGCACCAACCAAGAGACAGCAAGCCTTTACGGAGCAGTTTTATATTTATCTTAATATGACAAAACCCAAGGACAAGCTTTATATTACTTATCATAAGCTAAATGAGGAAGGAAAATCTGCGAATCCTTCATTTCTAATCGGTAAAATGAAGCAATTATTTCCTAAGATAAGTATAGTGGATGAGGATGAAACTACGCAGGAGGTTTCCTATGTATTAAGAGATAATGGTCTGGGATATCTTGCCGAAGGACTTAGGAATTATCAAACTTACGAAATTTCGGATCTGTGGAGGGAGTTATATCTATATTATCGCCACGAGGAGGAGACAAATCGTATTCTTGATAAGCTGATAGAAGGAGCCTTTTATATCAATCGGGAACATGGTATTTCGAAAGAAGCAGCAAAGCTACTATATGGAAATGAGCTTAAGGGAAGCGTAACCAGACTTGAGAAATACGCAGGTTGTGCCTTCGCACATTTTATGGCTTACGGACTTTCCTAGGAAGAGAGACAGGAATATAAGCTGGCAATTCCGGACATTGGTAATATCTTTCATAATGCTATCGATCATTTTTCAAAGCGTCTGGATGAAGGAGAATACAATTGGCATACGATCCCGGACGAGGTACGGGAAGAATGGGCAATGGAAAGTGTGGCTTATGCTGTTGAGGAATATGAAAACTCATTCTTAAGAAGCAGCAAGAGGAATGAATACCTTATTAAACGAATGGAACGTATTACCGTTAGAACTCTATGGGCACTCTGCAATCAGATTAAACAGGGAGCTTTTGAACCCGCAGGTTATGAAATGCCGTTTTATCATATTCCGGAGGCAAACCTGACTTTGAGGGGACGGATTGACCGCATTGATTTATATGAAGAAGAGGATCGGGTCTATGTTAGGGTAATTGATTATAAATCAGGTAATACCTTCTTTGATATCCAGAGTATATATTATGGATTACAGCAACAGTTGTCCGTCTATTTAAGTGCGGCGATAGATTATCTGAAGAGGACTTATATAGAGAAAAAAATCATTCCTTCCGGCATCTTCTATTATCATATCGATGATCCAATTGTTGCAAAATCGGAAAAAGTAGAAGAGGATATCTATAAGAGCCTACGCATGAACGGGCTGGTGAATCAAGATAAAACAATTATCGGATTAATGGATCAAAAGCTGGCGGGTCCGGGTGGGACCCTTAGTGCTTCTTCCAAATCTGATATCATTCCGATAGAAACCAATAAGGAGGGGGAGCTTAATAAGCGCTCCGTTACTGCCACAGAACGTCAGATTAGGGGACTAATGGATTATGTTAATCAGAAGCTTGTAGAGGACAGTAAGCAGATTCTAGAGGGAGATACCAAATTAAATCCTTACCGTTTAGGAGAGAAAACAGCCTGCGACTATTGTGAGTTTAAAGGGGCTTGTGGCTTTGATACGCGGTTACCGGGGTTTGGCTATCGTAATTTAGCTAAGAAGCCGGTTGAGGAAATTAAGGAAGAGATCTGGGGTAACAATTAAGTTGGTATCGATATAGATTTTAATGTAGGAAAAGGAGTGTAAGATGGGCTGGACAGTTGCACAACAGAAGGTTATTGATACGAGGAATAAGAATTTATTGGTATCAGCTGCTGCTGGTTCCGGTAAGACGGCTGTATTAGTGGAACGTATCATTTCTATGATATCGGAGGGAGAGAGTCCGTTAGATATTGATCATTTACTGGTGGTTACCTTCACAAACGCGGCAGCTGCAGAGATGCGAGAGCGTATCGGCAAAGCGATCGATGACAAGTTAAGGAAGGAACCGGATAATAAGCATCTTCAAAAGCAGGTATCTCTTCTTCAAAGTGCACATATTACGACAATACATAGTTTTTGTCTTAATGTAATTCGGAATTATTTTCATCGAATTGATCTGGATCCCTCCTTTAAGATAGCGGAGGAATCAGAGATTACCTTGATGAAATCCGATGTTATTTCCGATTTATTGGAGCACTGGTATGAAGAGGGCAGGGAGGACTTTCATGCTTTTATAGAGAGCTATTCCTTTTCCAAATCTGATGCACCCATTGAAGATCTAATATTACAGCTGTTTAACTTCTCCATGAGCGATCCATGGCCGAAGGCTTGGATTAGAGAAAAGAAAAAAATGTTCGAGCTTAAGAATCTTGAGGAGCTCTATGAAGCACCTTGGATGAAAGAGCTTTTGAATTATATACATGTGGTGATTAAGGATTTGTTAGAGATCAATGCCAAAGCCCTTGCCATTTGTAATGAAAGCGGAGGCCCAAGTGCGTATTTACCGGCCCTCTTATCCGATCGCAAAACGCTGGAAACCTTATGTAATACTTCTACTTATGAAGAATACGCCAATCTATTTCCTTTCATTAGCTTTGACCGTCTATCCAATAAGAAGGATGATTCCGTGGAACTATGGAAGAAGGATAAGGTAAAGGAACTTAGGGAGGAAGTTAAAAAGGGGTTAAAGGATTTAACGGCACAGTATTTCTTCCAAGCTCCGCAGGAGATGCTAGAGGATTTACAATCGGTGAATGAGGTAATGTCGGTTCTTTTTGATCTAACCCTTGAGTTCATGGAGGATTTCGCTAAGAAGAAGGAGGAGAAGAACCTCATTGATTTTAACGACTTGGAACATTTTGCTCTAAAGATACTGGTAGATGAAGAAAAGGATGGGGCACCGACACAGGCTGCGCTTGAACTGAGTGAACAATTTGAAGAGATCTTAATAGATGAATACCAGGATAGCAATATGGTACAAGAAACCTTACTACGAAGCATTTCTAGAGAGGATATGGGGAGACCTAACCGCTTTATGGTGGGTGATGTCAAACAGAGTATTTACAAATTCCGTCTTGCCATGCCGGAAATATTTATGGAGAAGTACGGCAAATATTCCTCTGAGGAAACGGACGAGGAAGGAGAAGTAAATCTCTATCAGAGAATCGATTTGGATAGAAACTTTCGAAGCCGACAAGAGGTACTCACCTATGTAAATAAAATATTCGAACAAATTATGCAAAAATCCGTAGGTGGTATTATCTATGATGATACAGCAGCTTTAAAATACGGAGGCTTGTATGATAATGCTACCTCTTGTCTTGCAAATGAGGTAGAGTTCTTATTGGTAACCGATGAAGTGTCGAATGATGCACAGGATAATTTGATAGAGCAAGAATCTATGGAAGAGCTTATGAAAGTAGACTCTTTAGAAGATGGGAGCGAAGAAGCAGCCTATACAAAAAAGGAAATTGAAGCAAGAGTAATTGTTAAGAAAATAAAAGAGCTGACAGATCCCAAACATGGAACCATGGTGATGGATAAGGCAACGAAGCAACTACGCCCTGCAACCTACCGGGATATTGTAATTTTGCTTCGAAGTATGTCCAATTGGTCCGAGGTATTTGTCAATACCTTAATGCAGGAGGGAATACCGGCTTACGCTGATACGGGTACCGGTTATTTTCAGACATTAGAAATAAGGACTATCTTAAATATGCTGCGAATCATTGATAATCCAAGACAAGATATTCCGCTTGTGGGAGTATTATATTCACCCATGTTTGGACTAACTACGTCGCAGCTAGCCATGATAAGAGCCATCAATCCCAAAATAAGCGTTTATTCTTCCATTCAGTTATACCTACAAGAGGGTAGCGATGAAGAACTACGCAGGCGATTGTCGGAATTTTTTGATTTGTTAGATTCATACCGCTTGATGGTAAATCATGTGCCGATTCATGAGATCATAGAATCGGTAATTGATAAAACCGGCTATTATTATTATATTAGTGCTATGCCAAGTGGAGACAGAAGAAAAGCAAATATTGATATGTTAATCTCACAAGCCGTTCGATTTGAGAAAGGAAGCTATAGCGGATTGTTTCATTTTATTCGTTATATTGAAAAGCTGCATAAATATGAAGTGGATTTTGGTGAAGCTTCCACCGCCGGTGAGCAGGATGATACCGTTCGTATTATGAGTATTCATAAGAGTAAGGGACTAGAGTTCCCCATTGTTTTTCTAGCAGGAATGAGTAAACAATTTAATACGCAGGATTTGCGTAGTACCATCGTTCTTCATAGTGAATTAGGCGTAGGACCGGAATATGTAAATAGTAAACTAAGAACGAAGGTTCCGACTTTGCTAAAAAAGGTAATGCAGAAGAAAATCCAGGTTGAAAATCTGGGTGAGGAATTACGAGTGCTTTATGTTGCCATGACTAGAGCTAAAGAAAAGCTAATTCTAACCGGTTATTTGAAAGAGGTAGAGGAGGTAGTCAGAAGGGAGTTTTCCTTCTTTGAGCTAACCTCTGCTAAATCTTATCTAGACTGGGTACTTCCGGCCATGTTAAACCATATGGAAATCCCGGTCACTAAGAGTGAACTACCGATCGAATGGAAATCAAAAGGAATGTCTGTCTCTATAACAACACAGCAGGAGCTTTTAAGGCAGGAAGTGAAGAAGCAATTTTTTCTTCGTAAAGATGAAGAGGAGTTACAAAGTATTACACCGGATGCTATCTACAATCAGGAATTGAAGGAAGAGATAAAGGCTAGACTAGAATATGTTTACCCCTACAGCAAAGAAGCCAATATCAAAATTAAGATGACCGTATCTGAATTAAAAAAATTGGGGCAATTCCAAGATGAAGAACAGAGTGTAAGGCTTTATGACGATACCAAAGGAAATAATGAAAATTCACCTTCCAAAGCTTCATCAGAGTTAACCGTTGAAGCTACTATACCAAAATTTCTTTCTGAGGAGGTTGCTCTTACGGCAGGAACGGATCGCGGTACTTTATACCATAAGGTGTTAGAGCTATTAAATTTATTAAAGATTAGTAGTAAAGAAGATTTTCAAGCTGAGATAGAGGCAATGGTAAATAGTAAGCGTATCAGTAGAGCGGACCTAAATAAAATTAAGCTGGATCATTTATACCGTTTTTCGATGAGTGATGTGGCAAACCGTATGAGACAAGCACAAAAAGCCAATAAACTATATAAGGAAAAGCAATTTGTAATGGGGATTCCTGCAAAGGAGATTAGTACAGAGCTTGATAGTGAGGAGCTTGTGTTAGTCCAGGGAATCATTGACGTTTTCTTTGAAGAGGATGGTGAGTTAGTACTCTTAGATTATAAGTCCGACCTGGTTAATTGCGAAGAGGAATTAATAAACCGTTATAGGGTCCAGCTTTTATATTATCGTAAAGCCTTGGAGCAAATGCTTAAGAAAAGAGTAAAAGAAATGATAATTTATTCTCTTTCTTTAGGAAAAGAAATCAGAATAGTTGACTAGAAGTTTGGGAACACTCTAACAAGCGAACCCCTTCTATCCGTTTGGGGGTTTGATAGGTAGCCTTCTTGGAGGAAGGAGAATTAATCAAGTTTGAAGGGTGTGTAACTATGGGTAAGAAAAAGGAAAAAGAGATTGACCTGAATCATCTAAAACCAGAGGAAGAGTTAAAATATGAAATCGCAAAAGAACTAGGATACCTGGATAAGGTAATGGCTACCGGCTGGAAGTCATTAACAGCAAAGGAATCAGGACGAATCGGCGGTATTATGACAAAGAAGAAGAGAGAAGAGCAAAAGAACAAAGACAAACAAGAAAAAGCAGATGCTGAAAATGAAGTAAATTAACTCCATGTAATTGACTGCAAGGAAGGACTGGTATCAGTCCGGACTTGCAGTTTTTTTATTCATGACAAGTGAATTAGCTTTTTAAGTCATCTTGCTACAAAAAAAATTGGAAATTTTAAGTTGAACTAAGGTTGGTACATTATAATATCAATCAAAGGATGCCAACCCTGATCTTTAGAGTGCATTAGGCATCAAACCTATGTCAGATCATTAGAAGGTGATTTTAATGGCAGAAAAATGGATTGCCCTTATCCCGGCATATGAGCCGGATCAACACTTAATCGATTTGCTCCATGAAGTCCAGCAGGCCGGGCTTACAGCCGTTGTCGTGGATGACGGGAGTGGAGAAGCCTTTGCAGAGATATTTCGTCAGGCTACGAAGTTTGCTTTTGTACTCACGCACCTAGAGAATAAAGGAAAAGGTCATGCCTTGAAAACTGGGTTTGCCTATATCAGGGAACATTATGCTGGTGACTATGTCATTGTCACCCTGGATGCGGATGGACAACACAAAGTTTCTGATGCGCTAAAAATATGCCGAGCCGCGGGGCAGCGCCCAGACTCCCTGATACTGGGAAGTCGCAGGCTAAAAGAGCACGTTCCCATTAGAAGTTTGTTCGGTAATACAATTACCCGCCTTGTGTACCAGCTTTCTACCGGACTGAAGATACACGATACCCAGACCGGACTACGGGCTTTTAGTAGCCGATTGCTCCCGGAGTTCTTAGGCATGGCAGGTGAACGGTATGAGTATGAAATGAAGGTTCTTTTGGAATGTGCCCACAGGAATATACCCATCCGTGAAATGGACATTGAGACCATCTATATCGACAATAATTTAGCTTCTCACTTTGACACGCTGCGAGATTCCTGCCTGGTTTACCTAGAGATACTGAAGTTTTCGGCTTCTTCCTTTGTGGGTTTTCTGGTGGACTACTTATTATATAGTCTGTTGCTTGTCCTCACGGCGGGGCTAGGTACCAACAGCTTATGGGTATCCAATGTTATCGCCCGAATCGTAAGTGCAAGTGTAAACTACAAAATCAACTGTAGGCTGGTTTTCAAAACCCAAAACAGAACTGCAAAATCAGCACTACAATACTTTGCTCTGGCCGCCATCATACTCCTTGGGAACACGCTCTTTCTGAATTTTTTGGTGAAGGTATTGGTGTTCAACCAATACGTGGCCAAAATCTGTACAGAAATACTGTTTTTCTTATTTAGTTGGCTTGTGCAGAAGCACCTTATTTTCAGTAAGAGGGAGAACGAACGTGAGTAAACAAAAAGAGTTGAGTAGAAGCAAGGGTTTAGACTTAAGTTTGGTAATTTCAAAACTTAGTTCTTAATCGCTTTGTGCACTCTGAGTATAGATGGAAGGAATGATGAAATTGTTTAAGAAAAAATATATCTGGGCTATAGTTTATTCTATATGGCTAATTTCTTTTACGGTGTATGTAGCGTTAGACACCTTTGTAATTAAACGAGTTTATACGGTTTTGCCCCAGGAGCAAGGCGAGTCACAGGCTGAAGGAAAGGCTGAGTCAAAGGCTGAAGGAAAAGCGGATACGCAGGAAGCGGATGATTTATCCGGTAATGAGAATACAGTAAACGAAAGCGTTACTAAAAACACTTATAGCGATGAGAATATCAACATTACAGTAACAACATACCGAGAGTATGACACAACCATTTATGTGGCTGATATCACAGTATCCTCGATCGAATATCTACAGACAGCCTTTGCAGAAAGCTCCTACGGACGAAATGTAACAGAAAAAACCTCTGAGATTGCGGATGGGACCAACGCGATTTTGGCCATCAACGGCGATTATTATGGTGCACGGGAATCAGGCTATGTAATTCGTAACGGTACCCTTTATCGAAACACCGCTTCAAAAGGCCAGGAGGATCTGGTTATCTATGATGACGGTTCTTTTGGAATTGTTTCTGAAGAGGATGTTACAGCAGAAGAGCTGTTAGAAAACGGAGCAGTACAGGTTCTTTCCTTCGGCCCAGCACTTATAAGGGATGGTAGTACTGTTGTTTCAAAAGAAGATGAAGTCGGAAAGGCAATGACCAGCAATCCGCGTACAGCGATTGGTATTGTAGACGACCTTCACTACCTCTTTGTTGTTTCTGATGGGCGAACGACTAAAAGTAAGGGCTTATCCCTTTATCAGCTGGCAGAGTTTATGGGATCACTCGGTACGGTAACTGCCTACAATCTAGATGGAGGAGGTTCCTCGACCATGTATTTTAACGGTGAGGTCATTAATAACCCTACAACAAGCGGTAAGAGAATAAAAGAAAGGAGCGTGAGTGATATTGTTTATATCGGATATTGAAAAACAGAAGGAACATTTTGCAAAAGCAGGTTTTGTATATTTACTGATCACTCTGTTCTGTGCCATATTCGGAGCTATTTATGAGAACTTTAGCCATGAGGTTTACTCCGGATACATGATTTATGCCTTTTTGTTTCCGTTAATTGGCGGCGCCCTACCTTTTAGTAGCATGTCTTTGTTTGGCTGTGGCCGTGGATGTAGCCGTGTTCCGGGTAGATTTCCTGTGAACCTGTATAATGCTGGAATTGCGACATTAACCATGGGGAGCATCTTCCAAGGAGTGCTTGATATCTATGGTACAACCAACACACTAATTTGTGTTTACTGGTTCACGGGTGCAGGATTTGTAAGTATTGGGGTGTTACTCTACCTTACCCAGATTTTGCTATACCGTATGAAACAATCATCCTCCGGTTCGCACCACGACTGAGAACTGAGTAAGGGATACCTAAGCTGTTGGCCTCAACCTCTGATATCGATGGGATTTAACTTAAGGGATTCAACCCCTAAGAAGCCTTTGATAGCTACACAGATACCGCCAAGCAATATGGAGGTGTCCTGTAACACGGAGGGAACAATACGCTTATAACTATTCATTTTGCTAGTAAGTGAAGCTTCAATGCGCTCCGTAATCTGCGGAAAGAATATCGTAAAGGAGCTATTAATAATGACAATGTCCGGATTATATGCATTTAAGATGTTATTTACACCCACGGACATATATTTAACAAAGTCCTCCATAATTAAAATCGCATCCGGATCCTCTACTTCATATGCAGCTTTAAACTGTTCAAAGCTAGCCTCTTCTAACTCTTTTAATAAGGCAAAGCGTTTTAATAAGGTGCGTTCTGAAACATACTGTTCAAAGCACCCTTTGTTACCACAGGGACACTGTCTTCCATCAATTTCTATAATAGTATGACCGAATTCTCCCGCTCTTCCATTAAAACCAGTATATAGTTTATGATTTATTATGAGACCCAAACCAATTCCGGAATGTACGCTGATATTAGCAATATTAGCGTAGTCATACTGGAAGGTGTTTTCGCCAATGACCGAGAGATTAGCCTCGTTTTCCAGATATACAGGGGCATTAAAGTGCTCCTTTAGTTCCTTTGCAAGACTTACATTGGTCAGATTATAATATGGAGCAAAAGAGACTTGATTATTAGCGGTAACACCATGAATACCGAGTGTAATCCCAACCAGTCCATAGGGAGAGTCCTTAGGAAGTTTCATGGATTCAATTAAATTAATTAAAATATTAACGATATTTGCCGTATCTTTTGGTGTCTTAATTTGCTTTAAACTGCAGTCCTCACCAATTAAGTCCGACACTAAAATTGATATGGTATCAACACCGATATCGATACAGATAGCAAAACCAGCCTTCTTGTGTAGACTTAATAAGATTGGTTTTCTTCCAAGGCTAGTATCGTCACTACCGATTTCCACTACCAACTTCTTGTTAATTAGTTCCTGGACAATAGCTGATATGGTTGCCTTTGTTAGCCCCAGATGCTTAGCGATTGCTGCTCTGGAGATTGCCGTATAATGAATGATGGTTTCTAATACCAGATTCGTATTAATGTCTCTAATTAGTTCTTTACTGCCTGTTATCATTACAGTCACCCTTCGTTTCTATATTTGATATTATCTATTTTTTATTGTATACGTTTTCATTTTTATTAGAGTAATCAAAGCGAGCAAAAACTGTTCACTTCTAGTTAATCATAGTTAACCTTTCATAATGGTAACATAGTTTGAGTTTTTTTAAAAGAAAAATTATAAGGCACAAGAGATTGGCCGGATACATAAAAAAGAAAGCCAGATGTATGAAGAAAAAGTGAATAGAAAAATAGGGCGACTTATGTGAAGTATTATTACTTGACAGGTTATGAGTGACTTGCTATAGTTAAATCATAATTAGTTTACTCATCAAATCAATGTTAGATTAGGTCAAAATAAAACAATGGTCTTAGTGAAAGGAGTACGTATCATGTTATACATAGGTGTGGATTTAGGGACCTCATCGATTAAGCTTCTGTTAATGAATGAGGTAGGAGAGATTAAGAGTATTGTAACAAGAGAATACCCACTATGTTATCCAAAGCCAGGCTGGTCAGAGCAAAATCCGGAGGACTGGTACACAGCATTTGTCGATGGAATGAAGGAGCTGACAAAGGATTGTGATAAATCACAAATTGATGGTATCAGCTTTAGTGGTCAGATGCATGGAATGGTTATTCTAGATGATAAGGATCAGGTTATTCGCCCGGCTATTTTATGGAATGATGGACGTACACAAGCGGAATGTGATTATTTAAATAATGAAATTGGTAGAGAGAAAATCTCTGGCTATACCGCTAATATCGCTTTAACCGGATTCACCGCACCTAAGATATTATGGGTTAGAAACAATGAGCCTAATAATTTCGCTAAGATCAATAAGGTAATGTTACCGAAGGATTATATCGCTTATCTGTTATCCGGCGTACATTGTACGGATGTATCCGATGCTTCCGGTATGTTACTGTTAGATGTTAAAAATAAATGCTGGTCCAAGGAAATGCTTGAAATCTGTGATTTAAAGGAAGAACAGATGGCAAAGATTTATGAATCCTATGAGGTTGTTGGAAACCTGACAGAAAAAGCGGCTAAGGAACTCGGTTTATCTACGAATGTTAAAATTATTGCAGGCGGTGGCGATCAGGCAGTAGCAGCCGTGGGAACCGGAACCGTAGGAGAAGGTAAATGTAACGTATCCTTAGGAACCTCGGGTGTAGTTTTTATTTCTTCCAAAGAATTTGCAGTAGATGATAAGAATGCGCTTCATGCATTTGCCCATGCAGACGGTAAATATCATTTCATGGGAGTTATGCTTTCTGCTGCAGCCTCCAACAAATGGTGGATGGATGATATTCTAAAAACGAAAGAATATAGCAAGGAGCAGCAAGCGATAACAGAGCTTGGAGATAATAATGTATTCTTTTTACCATATCTTATGGGTGAAAGAACACCTCATAACAACCCCAATGCCCGTGGTACCTTTATAGGCATGACTATGGATACGACACGTGCTGATATGACACAGGCAGTACTTGAGGGTGTAGCTTTTGCTCTACGTGATTCCTTTGAAATTACGAAATCGCTAGGAGTTAACGTGGAAAGAATTAGGATCAACGGTGGAGGAGCAAAGAGTCCTCTGTGGTGCAAGATTATCGCCAATGTATTGAATGTGAAAGTAGACAAAATCAACTCCGAAGAAGGCCCAGCTTTTGGTGCGGCAATTCTTGCAGCGGTAGGATGTGGTACATATAAGTCGGTGGAGGAAGCAGCAGGAAAGCTGATTAAAGTAATAGAGACAACAGAGCAGGATATGGAAGTTGTAGAGAAATACAACAAAAAGTATGAGATATTCAAACAGCTTTATCCTACCCTGAAGAATATTTATGATGTTATGGCATAGTTAAATTGATAAGGCTGTTACAAACCGGCGAATAGATAGGGTCTGGTTTGTAACAGCCTTTCTTATGGTTTACCACAAAAAAGAGCCAAAAGTTTTGGCAATTGATAACAGAATATAGGTATGTTAAAATAACCTTGCGGTAAATAATAACACAATAATAAATTCATAAAACCGCTAGAAAGGAGCTGCTAAGTATGCAGCCATATACCGGATTTGCATCGGTCTATGACATTTTCATGGACAACGTGCCCTATGATGAGTGGGCGGATTATCTACAGGAAATATTAAAGAAGAATAAGATAGAAAATGGATTGGTACTTGAATTAGGCTGTGGAACCGGTAGTATTACCAGACGCATGGCCAAAAAAGGCTTTGACATGATAGGAATTGATTACTCCGAGGAGATGCTACAGATAGCCAGGGAAAAGGATGAAAAATCAGGAAGCAATAATCTATATCTATGCCAGGATATGAGAGAATTTGAGCTCTATGGTACCGTCGCGGCGGTTGTTAGTGTATGTGACAGCATGAATTATATTCTCTCGGAGGAAGACCTTCTACAGGTTTTTAAATTAGTCAACAACTATTTGGATCCAAAGGGCATTTTTATCTTTGATTTAGATACGGAGTATGCCTACCGTGAGATTCTAGGTGATAATACCATTGCAGAAAACCGTGAAGAAGGTAGCTTTATTTGGGAAAACACTTATTATGATGAAGAAATGTTAAATGAGATTAATTTAACGCTTTTTATTCCAGAGCAAAAGAGGTTAGAGGATGTGGAAGAAGATGTTAACCCAGCCACCGACATATTTCATAAATATGAGGAGGTACATTATCGCAGGGCATATTCTTTAGATACCATCAAAGAGCTAATTGAGGCAGCAGGGATGGAATGGGTAGCAGTATATGATGCTCTGACCTTTCAAAAGCCGAAAAAGACTTCGGAACGTGTCTATATCATTGCCAGAGAAAAGAGACAATCGGATAAGTTATATCTGTAGATAGAGAGAGTAATTAAAAATGTAGTATTCGTAAATAATGAGAAAAGAGTTAAGTAAACTACGCGTCTAAGCAAAGTTTACGTATCTATCGTGTATTCAAGTGCAAAAACTTTATAGTTTTGCAATTATCTAAATGTATTTTCAAATTGGAGGTATTATGACAGATTATATCATAAGGACAAGTGCTGCTGACAATCAGATAAGAGCATTTGCAGCAACAACAAAGGATTTAGTAGAATATGCAAGAAGCATCCACGAAACAAGCCCCGTAGCTACTGCGGCGCTTGGTCGACTTCTGACAGCAGGAGCTATGATGGGAAGCATGATGAAGGGAGAAGACGATTTACTAACGTTACAGATCAAAGGGAATGGCCCCATTGGAGGACTGACGGTTACAGCTGATTCTAAAGGTATTGTAAAAGGGTATGCGTATAATCCTGAGGTTCTTATTCACGCTAACGACAAAGGGAAACTGGATGTTGGAGGAGCGCTTGGAGAAGGAATCTTAAGTGTAATAAGAGATATGGGGCTGAAAGAGCCTTACGTTGGACAGACTCATTTGGTCTCCGGTGAGATAGCGGAGGATTTAACCTACTATTTTGCAACAAGTGAACAGGTACCCTCTGTTGTAGCCTTAGGGGTACTGATGAACAAGGATAATACCGTAAGACGTGCCGGTGGTTTTATTATTCAACTACTTCCCTTTGCAGAGGATTGGGTAATCGATCTGCTAGAGAAAAAAATAAATGAAATTACAAGTATAACCTCACTTCTTGATCAGGACATGACGCCTGAAATGATTCTGGAACATATATTAGGGGATTTTGGTCTGGAAATCATGGATAAACTACCAACCACCTTTGAGTGCAACTGTTCCAAGGAACGGGTAGAAAAGGCTATCGTTTCTATCGGACAGAAGGATATCAATGAAATGATTGAAGACAATGAGCCCATTGAAGTGAATTGTCATTTTTGCAATCAGCATTACCACTTTTCTGTTGAGGATTTGAAAGAGATAGTAAAGAGAAGCAGATAGTAATAGATATTACAAAAAAAGGATAAGGTATGCCATTGCTAAAGCAAAAGCATTCATTATAAAATCAAAAAGAAAAAGGGAGTAAAATATGAATAAGGAGGTTAAGTGTTATGAATTATGGTTTTTTTGATGAGCAAAACAAGGAATATGTAATCACCAAACCGAATACACCGGCACCGTGGGCTAACTATCTTGGTTCACCGGAGTATGGTGCAATTATTTCTAACAATGCTGGGGGGTATAGTTTTGTAAAAAGTGGGGCAAACGGAAGAATATCACGTTACATCTTTAATCAGGAGGACAAACCGGGGAGATATGTGTACCTTCGTGATGATGATGCAAAGGATTATTGGTCTGCTTCTTGGCAACCCGTGGGCAAACCCTTAGATCAGTACACAAGTAGCTGCCATCATGGTACCGCTTATACGATACTAAAAGCGCAGTATACCGGTATTGAATCAGAAGTACTATACTATGTTCCTTTAAATAAGACTCATGAGGTTTGGAAGGTTACAGTTAAGAATGCAAGTGATCGACCACGTAATATTTCTGCTTTTGGTTTCATCGAGTTTACCAACGAGAGCAATTATGAAAATGATCAGGTGAATTTACAATACACCTTGTTCATTACCAAAACATATTTTAAAGACAATAATAAGATTCTTCAAATGGTGAATGAAAATTTCGGTAAGAATGCTGAGGGTAGCAATGGACAGGAACGTTTCTTTGGCATAACAGGGGCGAAGGTTGAATCCTATAATGGTGATAAAACAAGCTTTATCGGTAGTTATAGAAGCTATGGTAACCCCGTTGCGGTGGAACGAGGCTTCTGCGACAATGTGTTAAATTACAATTCTAATGCCTGCGGTGCTCTTCATACTAAGATGGTGCTACAACCTGGAGAGAGTAAGGAATTTGTATTCTTACTTGGTCGCAAAAATGACAAGGAGTCAAAAGAAATTCTTGACTACTATTCTGATCTTGGTGTAATTGACAGAGAACTAGATGATTTAAAGAAGTACTGGCATGGAAAATTAGAAAATTTCCAGGTGAATACTCCGGATGAGAAATTTAATGCGATGTTAAACACCTGGAATGCTTATCAATGCTTCATCACCTTTATCTGGTCCAGAGCAGCGTCCTTTATCTATGCCGGCCTTCGTAATGGTTATGGTTACCGTGATACCGTTCAGGATATTCAGGGAATTATTCATTTGGACCCTGCCATGGCAAGAGAGAAGATTATCTTCATGCTATCTGCTCAGGTAAATAATGGTGGTGGTCTACCGCTTGTTAAATTTGATCATAACGCAGGACATGAGGATACACCGGATGATCCTTCTTATGCTCAGGCAACAGGACATCCTGCGTACCGAGCAGATGATGCACTATGGCTATTCCCTACGGTATATAAATATATGGCGGAGACCGGAGAGAAGGATTTCATTGATCTAGTAATTCCTTATGCAAATAAAGAAGAAGGAACGGTTTATGATCATTTAAAGAGAGCCATCCAATTTTCTATGGAGCGCTTGAGCACCCATAAGATGCCTGCAGGTCTTCATGCAGACTGGAATGACTGTTTAAGACTGGGCAAGAAGGGTGAGTCTTCCTTTGTAGCATTACAGCTTTACTATGCAATGTCTGTAATTCGTGATATCGCAGTTGATAAGAAGGATACGGAGTATATCAAATATATCGATGAAGTTCAAAAGGAACTCAAAAATACGATCAATGATAATTGCTGGGAGGACGATCGATTCATCCGCGGCTTTAAGGAGGATGGAGAAGTCATCGGATCTAAGAAGAATCAGGAAGCAAGCATGTGGCTAAATCCTCAGTCCTGGGCTGTAATTAGTGGTTTGGCGACGAAGGAACAGGCAGAAAAGGCGTTAGATAGTGTTCACCGAGAGCTAAATACCAAGTATGGTGTTCGCCTAATGGCTCCTTCCTTTGTAGAGCATGCCTTTGAAGGTGCGTTAGCACTTCTGTTTAATCCTTCCACGAAGGAGAATGGCGGTATCTTTTCACAACCTCAGGGTTGGATTATTCTTGCAGAAGCGTTGATGGGTCATGGTAATCGTGCCTATGAATATTTCAAGGAATCAAGCCCGTCCACACAGAATGATAATGCAGATATCCGAGTTCTAGAACCTTATGTTCATGGTCAGTTTGTGGAAGCAACGGAAAGTCCTCATGAAGGT
>JAEWEO010000071.1 GCA_023389295.1 Bacillota bacterium | reverse complement strand
CTATAACCCAAGAAGAAGTTATTTGCTATAGAGGTACAACCATAACCTTGGAGGAGGCTTTAAACTCCTGGATGAGTACCTTGGAAAAGGTATATCCTACCCGCTCTGGGGTAAGTGATAGGAAGCTAGAGACGAAACTTTATGATGCAAATCAAGTATATATAGCAAAGTCTAAGATAGCAAAGCCTAAGGTATTTATACCGGTATTCCCGGGAACCAATTGTGAATACGATTCTATTCGTGCCTTTGAAAATGCTGGTGCAGAAGTAGAAACTGTGGTATTTAAGAATTTAGCGGCTGACCATATCCTTGAATCAGTTGAAGCCTTTTTAAATGGAATTCAAAGTTCTCAGATACTCATGTTCCCCGGAGGTTTTTCCGCCGGTGATGAACCGGATGGTTCCGGTAAATTTATTGCAACAGCATTTCGTAATGAAAGAATAAAGGATGCAGTTCGTGATCTATTAAATCAACGGGATGGACTTGCTCTTGGTATCTGTAATGGTTTTCAGGCGCTGATTAAATTAGGGCTTGTGCCATACGGTGAGATTACTCCACAGAAGGAGGATTCTCCAACCTTAGCAACCAATAACATCGGACGACATATCTCAAAATCAGTCTATACCAAGGTAGTATCCAATAAATCACCTTGGTTAATGAAGGCAGAGCTTGGCGGTATCTACTCCATTCCTGCCTCCCACGGAGAAGGACGTTTTGTTGCAAGTGAAGAATGGATCAAACGATTAATAGAAAATGGTCAGGTAGCAACCCAATACGTAGATTTGGAAGGTAATCCTACCATGGATGAGGACTACAATCCAAATGGTTCCTACTATGCAATTGAAGGAATTACAAGTCCGGATGGAAGAGTTCTTGGAAAAATGGCACACTCTGAACGTCGCGGAGATTCCGTAGCGATTAATATAACCGGTAATCAGAATCAGTATATCTTTGAATCCGGTGTGGCTTACTTTAGATAAGCCTTAAAATTACTAATTACTCTCTTTTGGTTCTTTTTATAGGGGAAAAGGGTCTGTATTGAAAGAAATTTCAAATACAGACCCTTTTCTTGTTGCTATCGAAAGGATAAGGTTGCTAATTCATCTTGTTAACATAAGACGGTCGCTATGGGCGACCGTCGTTGTTTATGACTATTTGTTTTTTTAGTAAATCATATGATAATTGATATTTTCCATGATAAATTCTACTACTGACATCCCCATTGCAAAGAAAGAGAGAATAATAATAAGTGCAAAGGCTGTTTTGTCATAAACTAAAGCAGTTTCATTGTTTCTAAAATTTGCAATTAAGATTTCAATTCCAAGTATAATAAATATGATGGGCCAAAGTTTGAAAATAATGTCAAAGGACAGGGTTGCTACGAAGATTCTTAATAAAAAGAGTAATCCGAAGACAACCAACATTCCGCCAAGGGTAATCGTACCAACTCTATGTGTTTTCGTCAATTTAGAACCCTCCTTTATCTTCAATCGAATTCGAATCACTTGACTCTAAATCTTTCTTTTTACCACGAATTAAGTAAAATCCAAGTGCTACAATTGCGAGACCAATCACAAATTGTGGGAAATAGTAACCAACTTGATATAAAAAGTTGCTTAAGTAGTAAGGCAGTACCTGTCTTAACATATCATACAAATTGTTCCATAGAACGGTGAAACCGATGATGATAAGCACCATTGCAAATAGGCTACGATACTTTTCTTGTAAAATGCTAGCCTTATTCTTCAAAAGATCAGGGAATAATATAAATTCATCTTCCAGGGCATAGAATTCATCATCTGGCATTGCACGCAGATTATGGGTATCAAAAAAAGCGTAGAACCAGATAATGGGTAGAACTAACATGATATAGCCGGTATTTAGCAAGACTGCTATAAATATCAATAAGAAGAACCCAGCCATCAGGCTCATACCACGCTTCATGAATCCCATATACATTTGACCCGCACCGGGTAATAGGGAAAAACAAAAAGTGAAAAATCCATTTTTCTTTCTAGTCATTATTTAAGACCTCCGAATTCATAATTTTATTTGGAAAATCAAACATGTTACTACTAAGGTTATCCAGACGGCTTCGGATAACTTTTGTGATGGGAACATAATCATTGTTTTCTATAGTAATATCTGTGGGTGCTTTCCTGATTGGATCAGAAGGGGATAGTGGTCCTGTAAAATTAAAGGTGAAAATTAGCAGGAGTAGTGCTAGTACTGTAGCAGTCCCAACCTTTAAACTATACCAGAATAGCTGCACTTGTTTTGAGGTTTGCTTTACCTTTATCACAAATTGGACCTCTGGACTTTTTGTTGCTTTTAATATATTTGCTTTCATATCTCTAGGGGCTTCAATAAGATGTTCTGACATCATTGCTGCAAACTGATCGGAGCAATGGTCACAGTTACTGATATGTTCTAAAAAGTTTTCTTTTTCTGTCTCGTACATTAGGTCATGTTGAAATGCATAAAAATCTGAAATGGAAATATGTTTTGCATCACTCATGGATAAATGCCCCCTTTCGATAGTTCTTCTGTAGCAATGACCGGGCTCGGTATATCTGAGTCTGGACTGTTTTCAGGTTCTTTCCTGTATTAGCTGCTATTTCTGCCGCCGATAGCTCTCGGTAAAAATAATCCATTGCAATCTCCTTGTAGGGAGTTTTAAGATTATTGCATCGTTCGGCTAATTGTTGTTTGATCTCTAGTTCCAATATGTTTTCCTCAGGAGAGACCTCATTACTTGTCTGTGTAAAAAAATATTCATCTTCCATCGGGATACTCTTTCGTTTCGCCTGTTTAATAAAATCTAGACATTTGTTCGTTGCTATTCTAGAGAGCCAAGCCTTCTCATATTGCCTATCAAAGGTCGATAAATGTTTGTAGGCGGAAATGAAGGTCTCTTGTGCTAGATCCTCCGCATCAAAATAATCTCGAACTATCTTAAAGCAAATAGAAAAGACTAAATTCTGATACGTATCAATCAGGTATTCATAATACTGCTCATTATTGATGATTCCCGCCCCCTTCCTGTCAATATCTATAACGTTAGTATATTTCATTTGTCTTCAACTTTGAAGTAATTATTTAGATTTAAATTTTACCAATTATTTTTTCATACTCCTTTTGGTAGCTTGCATCATGCAGAAGCAGGATAACAGGATCAACATAAGAAGTGCAATATATTTCATCAGTTTTTTCATAATAACGTCCTTTCCTATATGGTAAGATAAAAGTAAATTTGGTTTCTTGCTGAAATGGGATCCCCAGCCACCTTTCAAAAGCTATAACGAGAGCATTCATATAAAATCTTCAAGTATTTAAAAAATTTCAAAAATTATTTTTATTACAGAGGGAAGCTTTTTTGTATTGTAAGAATTTACAGCGTATGGTAATTTAATTGTTAGGAGACCGTTATCTATTAAGCTTACAGGACCATAGATGTTCCGGTACAGAGTAAGGAACAGGAGAGCTTTATGAACTACTAACTTTTATATTGAAGAAAGTAAGTAAGAATGTTAGAGTAGAACTGCTTAGAGGAGTAGGATTTTTTGAGATAAATGGAGGGGGATAGGATGATAGAGTTATATGGTAAAGAGAGAGAAGTTGTTATGCCGCTTTGTCATGGGCGAGAAGAGGAAGTCACTTTATATGCTTGTGTGGAAGGTCACATGGGTAAAGTGTGGACGAATAAGAAACAAGACCCGGATTGTGCGGTGGTTTTAGCCGGAGATTTCTTTTTTATTTTGGGTTATTTTTTAAAAGAAGAAGAGAATAGTATTGTTGATATTATGGCTGCTCACAAAGGTTACATTATCATCGTGAATGAACAAGAATGGAAGCCATTCCTGAAACGATTGGAAAATGAATATAAGGAGAGTTATAAGAGCTTTTTACGATATGCGGTAGACGGTAATATGGAATGGTTTGACAAGAATAAGCTTTATAGCCTGATAGAAAGAGTACCCAATGAGTATTCCATACAAAGGATTGATGAGGAAATATTTGAATTAACAAAAGAACAGGAATGGACAAAAGATTTTTGCTCTAATTTTAATAGTTACGAAGAGTTCAAAACATATGGGATTGGATATGTAGTAATGCAGGAGAATGAAATCCTTGCAGGGGCATCTACTTATGGATATTGTAAAGGTAAAATTGAGATTCAGATTGAGACTAAGAAAGATTATCGAAGAAGAGGTTTGGCAATTGCATGTGCATCAAAGTTAATTCTGGAATGTCTGGAGCGTAGGATTTTTCCACGCTGGGATGCCGCCAACCTAGATTCAGTAGCTTTGGCAGAGAAACTTGGATATCGCTTTAGTCATGAGTATAGGGTGTTTTCTATATAAATAAAGCAATAATTTATAAATGATTGAATGGTGATTGCAAACTCACAAACTTTAGGTATTAAAAACACAATAGATAAGGTTAGGAGAAAAAATGTTAGAGGTTAAATTTTATACGGCAGTAGAGGATGAATTATTAGCCTTTGCAGTCATTGTAGCAAAATACAAGGATAAATGGGTGTTTTGTAAACACAAAGATAGAAGTACCTATGAAGTTCCCGGCGGTAGAAGGGAAAAGGGAGAAGAAATTCTGGAAACAGCAAAGCGTGAACTATTCGAAGAAACAGGAGCGGTTGAATATGACCTTCGACCGATTGCTATCTATTCGGTAACAGGTAAGGATGGTGGAATAGTACAGCCTATGGAATCCTATGGGATGCTTTATTATGCTACTATTTATCGATTTGATTCGTTACCGGAATATGAAATAGAAGAGATAGTGCTAATGGAGGATTATCCAGAGAACTGGACATATCCGTTGATACAGCCATTTTTGATGGAACGAGTGCTATCTGTTATTAATAATTCGTAGTACTTAGCCGTACAACAATCCCTTGTTTTGCCTAAATAATTGCTATATAATTAGTCTATTGAATGGAAGAAAGTGAGGAAACAACCATGAATACAATGGAATATATCGTTAAAACACTTGAAACTCTTGTTAATATTCCTAGCCCCTCCGGTTATACCAAGGAGATTATGGAGTATGTAGAAAAAGAAGCAGAGAGTTTTGGTTATAGCTGTGAATATAGTCAGAAGGGCGGTTTAATTATATCCGTTCCGGGAAAAACAAAGGAAACCTTAGGTTTATCAGCCCATGTAGATACACTTGGTGCTATGGTTCGCTCCATTGCCTCAGAAGGTGGATTGAGATTTACACTAGTGGGTGGATATACGATGCATAGTGTAGAGGGTGCTTACTGTAAGGTACATACCAGAAAGGGTCAGACCTATGACGGTACTATCTTAATTAAGAGTCCATCGGTCCATAGCTATGATGATGCTAGAACCATAGAGAGAACGGATCGTAATATGTTAGTACGCATCGATGAACCTGTGAAAAGTAAAGATGATGTTCTGGCGCTTGGAATTGAGCATGGAGATTATATTAGCTTTGATGCAAAATTCCAGTATCTAAGCAATGGTTTTATAAAATCAAGGCATTTGGATGATAAGGCTTCCGTTGCAATCTTAATGGGAATGTTAAAGGAAATGTCAGAGGAAAAATTTATTCCGAAGAAGAATTTGAAACTACTCATCAGCAATTACGAAGAAGTTGGTTTTGGTGCTAGTTGGTTACCCGAGGAGATAACTGAGATGTTAGCGGTTGATATGGGGGCAATTGGTGATGATCTAAATGGAAGTGAGTACACAGTATCCATCTGTGCGAAGGATTCCAGAGGACCATATGATTATGAGATGACCAGTCGCCTCATTGATTTAGCAAAGGAACAGAACATTGATTATGTGGTAGATATATTCCCTCACTATGGCTCTGATGTATCCGCTGCACTTGCAGGCGGAAATAATATCCGCGGCGCATTAATCGGACCCGGAGTACACGCCTCCCATGGGATGGAACGTACTCACATAAGTGC
>JAEWEO010000029.1 GCA_023389295.1 Bacillota bacterium | reverse complement strand
TTGATTTGTCATCGCTGACATATCTTAATGAAAATCTATTTTGTACTCTTTCGAATACATTTCGAAGCTCTTAGCGAACAAAGTCCACTTGGAACATTCGAATTTTTTAGAATTTTCAGGGTTGTTTCACTGTTCAGTTATCAAGGTTCATTGCCTGCGCTTCTGATTTGAAGATGTTTTGCTGTCTTTATTTTCTTTGGCGCGTCAGCAAAATTAATGATATCACAAGCATATATCTTTGTCAACAACTTTTTGATATAAATTTTTTTATTTTTTAAAATTATATATTAAAATCAAACAATGACGCATATAATATTACTTTCAGAAGTTCTGTAACCCCTTATATTAAAGGCTTTTCTCATGTTCTACATATATTTACTGTTATAACAACAATCCATATATTTTTTCTTCTTTAACTATAATAGGAATAAAAATTGAATGATTTGTCAATAAAATTTTTTCATTTTTATCGTTTCTTTCTTTTACCATATTAATACTTTTTACATTTTTTAGAAACCTAAGTTCAATTGTCTTTACATATTATTTACAGTATTAGATAAACTATGTGTGTATAATATTAACTTTTTATAATTAATTACATTATAGGCTTTTAATAGAAAGGTAGAATCTGCTTAACTTATTTGGACTGCAAGCAAATACTGTTCTACTATACGTACACATGTTTACTATTTTTATTTAATCAGCTTCTTTCCTAAATACTTCGGTATATAAATTCATTTCATCCGAAGTATTTTTTATAACATTACTCAAATTTTTGTCTTTCAAAGTAAGCATTGGACGTTTAATTAAAAAATTAATATCGATAAATAATCGGAGTATAAAAAGAAGAAAAAAAACATTTTCTAATAATTATGAAGAATTTGTTATTTAATTTTTACATAAGATCAGAATTCTATATAGAATTACATAACAAAAAACCTGTTTTACTAGTTAAGTAAAACAGGTTTTTTAAAACGGAGAAAGAGGGATTTGAACCCTCGCGCCGGTTGCCCGACCTACACCCTTAGCAGGGGCGCCTCTTCGGCCTCTTGAGTATTTCTCCAGAAACTGAACTTAAGATTTCTCTATTCAATTTACTTCAGTGTTTCTCACAGAAGCAAAACCTAGTATATCAAAAGCTTTCATATTTGTCAACAATTTTGCAAAACAATTTCATATAAATTATTTCCTTTGGAGTCAATCACCACAATTACCGGAAAATCTTCAACATAAAGCTCCCGTATAGCTTCTGTTCCTAGATCATCATATGCAATAATCTTAGAAGCTTTTATTTTCTTTGATAATAATGCTCCGGCACCTCCAACAGCTGCAAAATAGACCGCCTTATTTTTAACCATCGAATCAATAACTTCTTTATTTCTTTTTCCTTTGCCTATCATTCCTTTCAAACCATGTTCCAGTAATAGTGGAGTGTATTTATCCATTCGGCTACTAGTGGTTGGACCTGCTGATCCAATAATCTGCCCTTTTCGCTCCGGTGTAGGACCAAGATAATAAAGAATGTTATTCGTTAAATCAAAGGGCATTTTTCCCTCTTGATTCATACTATCATACATTCTCTTATGCGCTGCATCTCTTGCAGTATAAATAGTTCCGGTTATATATACATAATCACCGGCCTCCAAACGTTCAACAACATCATTCGTTAGAGGTGTATTAATATATTTATCCATTACACTTCCTCTTTCATTTATCTAAAAAATAGGAATTTGTTTGAAAGCTTAAGTATCCATTCCTGCCACTATATGAAAAATACTATAATTACAGTACTCTACTTACATGACGATTTACATGGCAACAGATATTAATGGCTACCGGTAATCCTGCAATATGAGTTGGATAAACCTCAATATTAACACCCAGTGCAGTAATACGTCCGCCCAGCCCACCGGGTCCTATTCCTAATTGATTGATTTCCAATAGCAATTCTTTTTCTAATTTATGAATATGATCAAACTTTGATGGTAGATCTAAATTTCGAGTTAGAGCTTTTTTAGCCAAAATTGCACTTTTTTCAAAATCTCCTCCAATTCCTACACCTACCACAATGGGGGGACAGGCATTTGGTCCTGCAAGCTTTACTGTTTCTATTACTGCCTGCTTTACTCCCTCCATCCCATCTGAAGGTTTTAACATATAAATTCGGCTCATATTCTCGCTTCCAAATCCCTTTGGAGCTATTGTAATCTCTAATTGATCTCCGGGTACAATCTCATAGTGAATAATACCTGGCGTATTATCCTTTGTATTATTTCGGATCAATGGATCTCCTACCACAGATTTTCTTAAATATCCTTCTTCATATCCCTGGCGTATTCCCTCATTAACGGCATCCTCTAAATGAATCCCCTCAACATGAAGATCTTGACCAATTTTAAGAAATACTACTGCCATACCGGTATCCTGACAAATAGGTATGGATTCCGTAGATGCAATAAGCAAATTTTCATTTAATTGTTCCATGATTTGTTTACCAAGTACTGATGTTTCATTTTCTATGGAACAGATAATTCTCTTTTCTACATCAGAAGCCAACTTATAGTTGGCTTCGATGCACATTTCTTTAATATTGTTAATAATAATATCCGTGTGTAGGTTTCTCACTTTATATCTCCTTATAAAACCTAAATATAGAAATCAAAATACAGATATTTCTGAAGGTCTACGAAACCGTAGGAGTAGAATGAGTTTTATTTTTCTTCTTCTGTTTCTTCCTCTACTTCTTCATTTACTTCATTCTCATTATTTTCTATCATTTCTTGACTATCTATTTCAATATCATCATAATCCTCCGGATACTCTATAGGCTCTACCGGAATACTTTCTTCTTCTAACTCTTTTTCAAGTTCTTTGATGATATCTTCCTCAGATGTTAAGGTATTACTTTCTTTTACCTTTGCTAAACTTGCTACCTTAATATCGCCCTCCGCATTAATAGCCATTAACTTTACTCCTGAGGTGATACGTCCAAGTACTGATATATCTCCTACTACAAGTCTGATGATAATACCCTCTGTGGTAATAAGCATAACTTCATTTTCTTTATTTACAGCCTTAACTCCAACAACATCTCCGGTTTTTTCAGTGATTTTATAGCATTTCACACCTTTACCACCTCTTCGTTGTACTGTAAATTCATCCATTTCTGTTAATTTACCCAATCCATTTTCAGATACAAATAATAGGTATTGTCCTTGTGTATTTAGTTGCATGCCAACAACTTGATCATCACCGGTCAGATTCATACCAATAACACCCATGGAGGTTCTTCCGGTAGGTCTAACATCTATTTCATTAAACCTGATACACATACCATTCTTGGTTATTAAGAAAATGTCCTTTTGATGATTTGTTGATTTAACTTCTATTAGTTCATCGTCTTCTCTTAGACTAATAGCCTGGAGACCTGACTTTCTAATATTTTCATAATCACGAATCGGTGTCTTTTTTACAATACCATTTTTTGTAGCCATGAATAAGAAACGATCATCTTGATATTCTTTTAAAGGAATAATGGCGGTAATGCGTTCCTCCGGCAATAATTGCAGTAGATTTACAATAGCCGTTCCTCTTGCCGTTCTACTTGATTCCGGTATTTCATAAGCCTTTAGACGATATACTCTACCTTTATTTGTAAAGAACATAATATAGTGATGATTGGTAGTCATTAACAGTTCTTCGATAAAGTCTTCATCTATCGTCTGCATTCCCTTTATACCTTTACCACCTCTATGCTGACTCTTGAAGTTATCAATGGTCATACGCTTAATATAACCGAGTCTAGTCATCGCAATAACAGTATTTTCATTTGGAATCAAATCCTCCATAGATATGTCAAATTCATCATAACCGATGGAAGTTCTTCTCTCATCACCGTATTTATCACGGATGAAACTAATTTCTTCTTTGATTACACCTAGTAAACGCTTCTCGTCAGCTAAAATTGCCTTGTATTCTGCTATTTTAGCCATTAACTCAGCATATTCACTTTCTAATCTCTCTCTTTCAAGACCCGTCAGAGCACGAAGTCTCATATCAATGATTGCCTGAGCCTGTGCATCAGAAAGACCAAATCTTTCGATTAAGCGTTCTTTCGCAATATTTCCGTTTTGAGAAGATCTGATAATCGAGATTACCTCATCAATATTATCAAGCGCAATTAACAAGCCTTTTAAAATATGTGCGCGCTCTTCTGCTTTATTTAAATCATATTGTGTTCTTCTAGTTACAACTTCCTTCTGATGTTGCAAATAATAATTTAGCATCTGGTGTAGATTAAGAATACGAGGTTCATTATTTACAAGAGCTAGCATGATAACACCAAAGGTATCCTGTAACTGTGTATGTTTATATAACTGATTTAATAATACATTTGCATTGACATCTCTACGAAGCTCTATGACAATTCTCATACCGGTACGGTCAGATTCATCTCGAAGCTCTGTGATGCCATCAATTTTTTTCTCTTTTACCAGTTCAGCTATTTTTTCAATTAATCTTGCTTTATTAACCATATATGGCAATTCAGTAACAATGATTCTATTTTTACCATTCGCCATAGGTTCGATATTAGTAACAGCACGTACACGAACTTTACCTCTACCGGTACGATAAGCTTCCTCAATTCCAGTAGTACCAAGTATTTCAGCTCCAGTAGGGAAATCTGGTCCTTTGATAATCTTTAATAACTCGTCAATATCCGTTTCTCTATCTTCTTCAATTTGGTTATCAATTATTTTTAGGACACCATTAATAACCTCTCGTAAATTATGAGGTGGAATATTCGTAGCCATACCAACAGCAATACCTGAGGTTCCATTCACTAATAGATTTGGGTATCTGGAAGGTAGTACTACAGGTTCTTTTTCTGTTTCATCAAAGTTTGGAGAAAAGTTAACGGTATCTTTATTGATATCCGATAGCATTTCCATGGAAATCTTGCTTAGACGAGCTTCCGTATAACGCATCGCGGCAGCTCCATCTCCATCCACTGATCCAAAGTTACCATGACCGTCTATTAATGGATATCTCGTTGAAAAATCTTGTGCAAGTTTAACAAGTGCATCGTAAATGGAACTATCACCGTGAGGATGATACTTACCCATAGTATCACCGACAATACGCGCACACTTACGATGCGGCTTGTCCGGACCATTATTCAATTCGATCATTGCATATAATATTCTTCTTTGTACCGGTTTCAAACCATCCCTTACATCTGGTAGGGCACGAGCAGCAATAACAGACATGGCATAATCAATATAAGATGTTTCCATGGTCTTTCTAAGGTCGACGTCATGCACCTTGTCGAAGATATTCTCTTCCATTACTTTTCCTCCGTTCAAACTTCCATCAAAGCTGCCATCCTCGGCAACTGAAATAACTATTTTTTATTTTTTTATCATCATAATCTATTATATATCAAGATTTTTTACATACTTAGCATTGGCTTCAATAAATTCTCTTCTTGGTTCTACCTTATCTCCCATTAGGGTGGTAAAGGTAATATCAATTTCTGAAGATTCCTCTTCATCCATAGTTACCCTTAAGAGAATTCTTTTTTCCGGATCCATAGTGGTATCCCAAAGTTGTTCTGCATCCATCTCACCAAGACCTTTATAACGCTGAATCTTATTATTACCATCACGGCCGATCTCAACTAAAATTTCATTTAACTCTTCATCACTATACACGTAGCGAATCATTTTACCTTTTTCAACTTTATAAAGTGGTGGTTGAGCCATATATACGTATCCCTGCCTAATTAATTCAGGCATAAAGCGATAAAAGAAGGTCAATAACAAGGTTGCAATATGTGCACCATCCACATCGGCATCCGTCATAATAATAATTTTATGATAACGTAATTTTGATATATCAAAATCCTCTGATATTCCGGTACCAAAAGCGGTAATCATTGCTCTTATTTCGTTATTTGCTAAAATTTTATCCAATCTTGATTTTTCTACGTTTAATATTTTACCTCTAAGAGGTAGAATTGCTTGCGTAGCTCTAGATCTTGCTGTCTTCGCTGAACCACCCGCAGAATCACCCTCAACAATGTATATTTCGCACTTTGAAGGATCTTTCTCTGAACAGTCTGCCAATTTACCAGGTAAACTCATTCCTTCCAGTGCCGTCTTTCTTCTTGTAAGATCTCTCGCTTTTCTAGCTGCATCTCTAGCTCTTTGCGCCATGATTGCTTTTTCACACATCATCTTTGCAATTTGCGGATTGAGTTCCAAGAATATAGTCAATTGCTCGCTTACAACGCTATCAACTGCTCCTCTTGCCTCACTGTTACCAAGTTTTTGCTTTGTTTGTCCCTCAAACTGGGGATCCGGTATTTTTATACTAACAATTGCAGTTAATCCTTCTCTGATATCTTCACCAGAGAGATTTTGATCATTATCTTTCAAAAACTTCTGATTTCTTGCGTAATCATTAAAGGTTTTGGTAATTGAATTTTTGAAACCCGCAAGGTGGGTTCCACCTTCCGGAGTAGTTATATTATTAACAAAACTGTAAATGCCCTCGGTATAAGAACTATTATGTTGCATTGCTACTTCAACATAAACATTATCTTTTTGTCCTTCACAGTAAATAATTTCAGGATAAAGTGCATCTTTATGTTTGTTTAGATATTCTACGTACTCTTTAATACCACCTGCATAATGAAATTCTCTCTCTTTTGGCTCTTCCTCTCGTAGATCACGAAGGATGATTTTAATATCCTTTGTTAGAAATGCCATTTCACGAAGTCTTTGCTTTAAAACCTCATAATCATATACCGTTTCTTCAAAAATTTCTTTATCCGGTAAAAAAGTTACTTTCGTTCCTTGTTTATCCGTTGTACCTATTTCTTTTAAGGGGTACATTACTTTACCCCTTTCGTAACGCTGCTTATATACTTTTCCTTCCGAACATATTTCAACTTCAAGCCATTCAGAAAGAGCATTAACAACAGATGCACCTACTCCATGTAATCCGCCGGATACTTTATATCCTCCACCACCGAACTTACCTCCTGCATGAAGGATTGTAAATACAACCTCTACTGCCGGAATTCCAGCTTTATGATTAATTCCTACGGGAATACCTCTACCATTATCAATTACAGTAATTGAATTATCAGGATTAATGGATACATCAATCGTATCACAGTATCCTGCCAAAGCTTCATCAACTGCATTATCTACGATTTCATAAACCAGATGGTGTAGGCCCTTAGAAGCAGTGGAACCAATATACATTCCAGGGCGTTTCCTTACCGCTTCCAAACCTTCCAGTATTTGTATTTGATCTGCACCATATTCATTACCCATTGTCTTATAATCCTCCATCTTTTTCGGAGGGTTCACCCTCCAATTCTCTTTACCGTATGATTTCATTACCTGCAGTCACTGTACCATTTACAACATGAAAAATTTTATCATAAGCAAATCTATGGTTCACAAATTCTTCCAATCCAGTGCAAGTAATAATTGTTTGAATATCACCTATACTATTTAACAAATAATTTTGCCTATGTCTGTCTAATTCCGATAGTACATCATCAAGCAATAAAACCGGATTTTCTTTAATGATAGATTTGACCAAATCAATTTCAGCTAATTTGCATGAAAGTGCTGCTGTTCTTTGCTGTCCTTGAGATCCAAACTTGCGAATATCGATATCACCTAATAAAAAATTAATATCATCTCGATGAGGACCAACATTTGTCATCTTAAGCATCAAATCTCTTTCTAATGATTTTTTCAGTTTAAGTTCATAGTCTTCGGCTCTCACATTTGGTTCATACTGAAGAAAAAGTTTTTCTTTCCCTCCAGTTAACTTCTTATGTATTTCAGCAACGATTTCATTGAGCTTAATAAGAAAAGAGCTTCTTGCCTCAATAATTTTTCTGCCGTATTCTATTAATTTTTCATCCCAGATATATAAAGTATCGAACAATTCACTATTAAAACTTATCTGTTTTAATAAATTATTGCGTTGTGCCATCACTTTATTATAGTTACTTAAATTGTTTAAATAGATTCTATCCAATTGACACAATTCTAAATCAATAAATCTTCTTCTTTCTGATGGACCACTCTTTATGACATACAAATCCTCTGGCGAAAAAAACACAAGGTTTAGCATACCAAATAATTCACCTTGTCTTTTTATCGGGATACCATCTATGGCAACCCCCTTAGCTTTATTCTTCTTTAAATGTAAATCAATTCGATGAGGAATTTGATTTTTTTCAAGAATAACTCTGACATGGGCCTCAGTTTCTGAAAAACTAATAATCTCTTTGTCTTTGCTACCACGATGAGATTTTGTAGTTCCACACAGATAAATAGCCTCAAGTATATTTGTCTTTCCTTGAGCGTTTTCGCCGTACAATATATTGGTACCGCTAGAAAATTGCATGTTAAGACTATTATAATTGCGATAATCCTTTAATTCCAGTGACTTAACAATCATATACGCACCAATGTTTTCCTTCTAAGCTACAAGATAATTTAATATCCTCTCTTGTCTTAATAAAAGCAAGTAAAGTAAATAATTTTACTTTACTTGATGATTTGAATCTGTTCTCCATTATACTCTATAAGATCTCCATCATGGAGTTTTTTACCTCTTTGGAGTTCCACTTTACCATTTACTTTTACAAATCCGTCAATAATTTCGTTTTTTGCATCTACTCCGGAGCCTACTAATCCGGCTGCTTTTAACGCCTGCCCTAGCTTAATATATTCTTCTCTCAATTTAATCTGATGCATCTGCAACATCCTTTCTATGAAAACTAAGCCATGACATTAATATTAACAGGTAATATTAAATAAATGTATGACTGATCTTTATCTCTTATAAAACATGGTGCTTTCGCATTGATTAAATAGATATCTACCGTTTCATCATCAATTACACGTAGTGCGTCCAGTAAGAATTTCGGATTAAAACCAATTATGATATCCTTACCTTCAAGTGTAATATCAATTTCCTCATTCATGGAACCAATTGCCGTATTGATTTTCAATTCAAAATTATTTTCTTTGATATCAATTATGATAGGCTTCTTATCCGTCTCTCTAATCAATAGGGAGGCTCTTTCAATACAATTTTGTAACTCTTTTTTATTAATTGTTACTTTTGTCTCATAGTCACTGGATAGCATCTGGTCAATTCGATAGTACTCTCCTTCAATGAGTCTTGTTAAAACTACCGTATCATCAAATTCAAACAAAGCATGCTTATCCGTAAAGAAAATTTGTACCATGGAGGATACTTCTCCGGATAATATCTTACTTATTTCATTTAAAGTCTTACCCGGTACAATTACTTTTCTATCCTCATAAGAGTCTTTCATATATATTTTACGAATGGATACTCTATGACCATCCAGTGATATTACTCTTAATTCGTTTTGTTTAATCTCAAATAGTTCTCCGGTCATAATTTTATTACTCTCATTATCAGAAATGGAAAACACTGTTTGTCTGATAACTTCTTTTAACGTAAATTGTGAAAGAATCACAGCGTTTTCTTTTTCTATTTTTGGTAGACTCGGAAACTCTTCTCCTGATCTTCCAGAAATTGAAAATTTTGCTTTTTCACAAACAATTTCAGTCAAATAAGCTTCATCGGTAGTAATATGAACTTCATTCTCAGGAAGCCTTCTTACTATTTCTGAAAATATCTTAGCATTGAGAGCAACAGTACCTCTTTCTATAATTGTTCCCTTCACTATCGTTTCAATACCTAATTCCATATCATTTGCTATTAATTTAATTCCTTGATCAGATACTTCTATAATCAGACATTCTAAGATAGGCATGGTAGATTTTACAGGTACTGCTTTTAATACAATATTAACACCATTTAAAAGATCCGCTTTCTGGCACTGGATTTTCATCTGTGTATAATCTCCCTTCGCGTTAAAATATATAAATATATAATAAATTCTTAGTACTCTTAGTAATAAGGGGTGTGAATTTGTTGATATCCCGTTTTTAGCCTTAAAATTCAAGGTTTTCAGTGTTTGATAACGATGATCACAAGTCTATTTTTGCCTGTGGACAACTCTAACTTTAGAAACATTCAAAAAATGTAAAAAATTTCTTAAACAGTGTATCAACGATTTATCAACCAAATATCAACAGTGAATCAACAATATTTGTTAACACCTATTCGGGATTAATCTTCTTTATTAATACATCAATGGTATTATGAAGAGAAACATCCTTATTTATATCGCCTGCAACCTTGTCATATCCATGAAGAACAGTAGAATGGTCTCTGTTTCCTAATGTTTTACCAATTTCAGTGACTGACATATCAGTTAAACGGCGACAAAGAAACATAACAATCTGTCTGGGATAGGAAACGCTTCTACTCTTATCCTTAGAATAAATATCAGCAGGTGTAAGATTATAATGCTCCGCAACTACTTCTACTATTAATTCTGCTGTAATAACTTTCTTTTCATTCGGAGATATAATATCTTGTAAAGCCTCCTCTGCTAACAACAGATTAAGCTCTCTCTTCTTAAGTCTAGAGAATGCTACGATTTTTGTAAGAGCACCTTCTAGTTCTCGAATATTAGATTTAATATTAGTGGCTATATAACGAAGAACTTCTTCATCTACTTTTAAACCATCAAGCTCTTCCTTCTTACGAAGAATGGCCATACGGGTTTCATAGTCCGGTGACTGGATATCAGCCAGCAGTCCGTGCTCAAAACGAGAACGGAGCCTGTCCTCTAATGTAAGCATTTCTTTTGGGGGACGATCACTGGAAATAATAATTTGCTTTTTAGATTCATGTAAGGTATTAAAAGTATGGAAGAATTCTTCCTGAGTTCTTTCTTTTCCTATAATAAATTGTATATCGTCAATTAAGAGAATATCAATAGAACGGTATTTATCCCGAAATTGAGTCGTTGTATTTTTCTGAATAGCATCAATTAATTCGTTTGTAAATTTCTCGCTAGTTACATAAAGAACCTTTGTATCAGGGTTTTGGCT
>JAEWEO010000024.1 GCA_023389295.1 Bacillota bacterium | reverse complement strand
CCGAAAGATTAACACCACATAATAATACATTGCCAGTCTGCGCATTCGCAAAGACTTTTCCACGGCATACATAAGAATATGCATCCATAAATCCACCGGAAATTGCTAAAATTATCCCTAGTTGTAACGAATCTGATATCTGTTTCTGCTTTTGCATACTGACCATTCCTTTTACTTCTTGCAAATGAAGTTTTTATGCGTAAAACTATTTACTATGTGCTATAGAATTATTTATAATACATTATTGCAACCAACCATTGGTTGAAATGCGAAGTAAACCAATGATTGAATTACGCTTTGATTGCCCATCTCATCTTCGTAGAACGGGCACGTGGATTTCTATTACATTCTTCTGCAGATGGACGAATTACCTCTTCTGAAATTTCACTGTAGATACCTTTTCGTTGTAAAGTTTTAAAAGATTTCTTCACAAGTCTATCTTCTCCCGAGTGGAAGGTTAAGATTGCTACTCTCCCTCCCTTGGCAAGTACGTTTGGGAGCTTTTCAAGAAAACTATACAATACTTCATATTCGTTATTCACATCAATTCGTAATGCTTGAAAGGTTCTTTGACAAGACTTCTTAATTGCTTCTTTCCGTTCATTTTCCGGTATAAAAACAAGAACTTTACTAATAAGTTCTCGAAGCTTTGTCGTCGTATCAATCACATTTCCTCTTTTGATTTCATTTACAATCGCTCTTGAGATTTCCTCCGCATACGGTTCATCAGAATTCTCAATCAACATTCCCTGTAGCTCTGTTTGTGAGATATTACTTAACCGTTCTGCTGCTGAGATTCCTTTCTCAGGATTTAATCGTAGATCCAACGGCCCTTCTGTCTTAAAGGAAAATCCTCTATCCGGATTATCAATCTGCATCGAGGAAACACCTAAGTCCGCCAATACAAAATCAAATAATCCTGCCTCTTCCACAATTTCATCTATGTTAGCAAAATTAAGCTGCTTGATTGTTAGAATCTCAGGACCAAATCCTAGGTTTTGGAGGCGCTCTCTAGTTTTCACAATTTCAATCGGATCAACATCAAGGGCATACATATGTCCTTGTGATTCCAGACATTTTAACATTTCCCTCGTATGACCGCCATAACCAAGGGTTGCATCTAATCCTTTTTGACCTGGTTTGATCTGTAGAAAATCTAAGATTTCATTCACACAGATGGAGATGTGCATACCTGCAGGCGTACTCCCCTTCTGAATTACTTTTTCAATGGTATCTGCATATTTCTCTGGTTGTCTTTCTTTGTATTTTTCTTTAAAAGTTTTTGGGTGAGTTCCCTTATATCGGACACGTCGCTTGTGTGTAGTTTCTTGATTATCTGTGGATTGTCCTGTGAGGGATTTCTCAATTTTGTTTGTGTATTTATCTGACATAATTTCTCCTCTTCTTTTCATGGAATTCGTACTTACATATCACGACTAACATGTTTATTAATATAAGTAACTCTAGTCTATCTCAAAGTAGCCAATTTTCTATCGAATTGCAGAGCCAATAATTCTAGCTGGTATCTTTTGAATTATGAGTAATTTCAATTAAGAACTCTTCTCTTAATGGTTCTAGTTCTCCTTGTGTAAGAGGTTTACTTTTATGTAACTCTGCCATCTTTGCTACTTACTATAGCAGTTTATCGGAATATTATCAATATTACTGGGTGTTATTATCTTTATTATCCCTATGAATAACTATGCTTAATCCAAGATAATATAATGTGTATGAACAGTTAGCAATAAAATAGCAGGAATCCTATCAATCATTGATTCCCGCCTGTATATACCGATATAAGCAAAACCTCTTTTATGCAATCGCTTTCTCGAATAAAATATCAAATAGCAATTATCTTTCCCTATCTTGTAAACTATAAAATCAGTACACTTATTGTTAAGTCATCTACATTTACAGATACTAAAATCTAACGTTAATGATTCTTGTCCATTCCTTTACCTCTTAGCAAAGGGAATTTCCCACTTTCTTTCATCTTTTGGTAAATTGATGCTTGATTCGCTTTTAGATTCTCAGCATCAGATTGTTCAAGCACTTTAAGTTCTACCAATTTATCAAGAACTTTGTTATTTTCTTTCATTTTGTTTTCCAGTAAGGTATATACTTCGTTCTTTTGGTTTTGACTTAAGGAACTCCATTTTTCACTCGCTTCCTTCAATTTCTTATCAAATTCAGCTTTTTTATCTTTACAGTCATTACAGTCAGTTTTAATTTCTGCTTGTGTTGTTGATTCTGTTTTTGTTTCAGCTGCTACGGTTGTAATCGGGCTAAGACTTACAAGTCCTATCACTCCGGCAATAGCAAAACTACTAAACTTAGCTTTGTTCATTTTGCAACCTCTCTTTCCAAAAAAACAACAAGTGCACTGATTTAGAAATAGTGTTCCCAAGAGGTGTGATAAAATTGTGAACTTAGAAAACTTCCGAAAATTACATGATTTTACTGACCTTGAAACTATTTTAATAATTCTAGTAATTCTTCTCTCGTAAAACTTCCTACATTCATCCCTTCTCCGCTTAAAACCTGATCTGCCAATTCCTTTTTCTTCTCTTGAATCTTCATAATATTCTCTTCTATGGTGCCTTTGGCTATTAGTTTGTATACATTTACCACATTTTTTTGTCCGATTCTATGTGCTCTGTCGGTAGCTTGATTCTGCACCGCAACATTCCACCAAGGATCAAAATGAATGACAATATCAGCAGCTGTAAGATTGAGTCCTGTTCCGCCGGCTTTTAAGGAAATACAAAATACTGAGATATCATTCTTATTAAACTGCTCCACCATCTTGGCACGTTTCTCTTTACTGGTTGCTCCCGTGAGTGTATAAAATGAAATATGCTCTTTCTCCAATCTTTTCTGTAAATTTTCCAGTAAAGAAGTAAATTGAGAAAATAGTAGAATCTTATGACCGCCACTGATAGCATTTTGTATCAATTCCATACACATATCTATTTTGGTAGAACCCTGAGAATAATTCTCATATAAAAGAGCAGGATCACAGCAAATCTGTCTTAGTTTGGTAAGTTCTGATAAGATTTGAATCTTTGAGTTATTAAAATCTTCTTCAGAACTTTTATCCAACATAATTTGCAGGCGTTTTATATGAGCATCATAGATTTGTTGCTGTTCACCCTCTAATTGCGCAAATATGCTTTCTTCCAGCTTGTCCGGCAGGTCGGTAAGAACCTCTTTTTTCAAACGACGCAGTACAAACGGTGTTATCATTTTCCGCAGGCGATTTACTATCGTTTCTTCTTGGTTTGTCACAACCGGTACTTCAATTTCCTCACGAAATCTCTGGTAAGAATAGAGAAAACCTGGCATGAGATAATCAAAAATACTCCATAACTCACTTAACCTGTTCTCAATGGGCGTACCGGTAAGTGCTAACTTAAAACCGGCATTTATCATTTTCACAGCCTTGGCAGCCTGGGTATTCGAATTCTTGATATATTGGGCCTCATCAATAATTTCTGTATAGAACTCAATTGTTTCATAATAAGAAATATCCCGTTTTAATAAATCATAGGATGTTATGAGAATATCTCCTTCTTCTAGATTCTGCAACATATTCTGCCGTTCACTGGTTGTACCTATTACCATTTTTACCGGTAAATCAGGAGCAAATTTTTGTATTTCATTATTCCAGTTATAGACCAGCGATGACGGGCATACAATGAGTGCTTTTCGATTCTCTTTATGATTACTTTCCAAATATTCTGATAATAAAAAGCAAATAACCTGCAAAGATTTTCCAAGTCCCATATCATCGGCAAGAATTCCACCAAATCCGTTATGTTTTAAGGTCTTTATCCATAGAAATCCTCTTTTTTGGTATTCTCTTAAAATGGGGAGTAAGCTATCCGGTATATCAAAATCGTTATCCTCCACTGTCTTCATATTCCGAACTAATGCCTTAAATCCTTTATCTTTCCTTGCTAAAAGGGATTGTCTCGTCTTTAATTCCGCATCCAAATACAGGGCACGATATTTGGGAACAGTGATTTTACTTTGTTTTAGCTGCGATTCTGATAAATTCAAGCCTTGTTTTAATTCAATCAATGCCTTCATATCTTCATCTTCCAGATTCACAAAGGTTCCGCTCTTTAATCGATAAAACTTCTTTTTCTTATCATATTTCGTTAATATCTCTATTAACTGCTCTTTACTCATACCCTCGGAAGTCATGCTTAGTTCTAATAGATCTCCAGAGATAGATACTCCTACTTCTATTTTAGGTGAAGAGGTCGCATTCAGGCGTTTCATAGCATCTGAAATAAATACTTCACCTAATTCTTGCATTTTAGATATTCCATCCACCAGTAATTCATAGATTTGCTCTTCATCATTGGCTATTACCATGACTTGTTCCTTTTCATCAAAAGCATTACAGAAAGAAGAAATTACTTTGCCTGCTTCTATTTCTTTCACCACGTCCCTCAAATGTATATCTTGCTTGTCACCATAAATGTTATATTTTTTCTCACCATAGACTGCCAATGCCTTACAGGTTATGAAATCTTTCTGGGGTGCATCCAGATAAATTTCTAACTGAAGAGGTGTTATTCCATAATCTTTTTCATCAAATCCTTTTTTCTTAATATCATACACCTCTTCTAAGGTTGGAAGAAGCTCCCTGCAAAAAGCTGGTACATCCTCATTTTGTATATAAAACTTACGTTCCGGAACTCTCACCATACACTGAAGAAAATCCAATATTCCAGCCACATTTGCTTTAGGCACTCTATAAATCTTTTCATTATAAAAATAGATAAAATTATGAACGCCTTGGTGACCTTCCATATCATTTATCCTCACCTCAATTCCATCCGGTTTCTTTTGTATCTCAAGTTGCCTTGGCAATTCTTCCTCTGTAAAATGAAAGACTTTTTCCCCACCTACAGATGCACCGGCTACCTTAATCCTTTTTTTCTCTATAGAATCCAAGAAATCCTCTAAACTCTCCCTTCCTAAAGGTATAGTTTTTAATTTTGTCTGGGTATAGGATGGTGAGTAGGAATAACCATAGTAAGTAGGTTTCATGTAATATTTACTGTTCTTTTCTGCCCAATTACAAATAAACTGAACAATCTTTCTATCATCCGGCTCAAAAGCTTCGATGGTATGCAAAAACTGCAGCTTCTGACCATAAGCATGATTCTCACTTGACTTCATCGCGGAATTAAACTGAAATACATCCCTTAGAATATACATTTGTGAAACGCCTATTTTAAAATCTACTTGAACTCCATCCTCGTTCAGATGTATAAAGGGCTCTATCCGCACTTTACCAAAGGTTTCCTCCTGCAAGATGGGAAGAGTTTTCTTCATTTGGCGGTTATAAAGTAATTGCTTCATGATTGGCGTTGTAATGGGCTTTTTAAGCTGTGGCTTTGCCACTGATTGTTTTGTTATTGGCTGTTTTGTTTCTAGTTGTTTTTCTGAATGCTTCGATTCCTGAAAACCTTGCATTGCCTTACGTACTTCTTTATTTTTCATTTCTTTGCGTAGCAATTCTTCTATGCTAATTTGACTATCCACATGGTCTACATATTCTAAAAGAACAGCAACGCAATGTTTACATATACTACTATAGCCTGCAAAGGCTGGACATTCACATTCGATATCATCAATTATATCCCTTTTTACATCATATACTATATGAACTTTGTACCGATTTCTTCCACTTCCTTTTACTCGCGCACTAATCATATCCAAGTCTGCACCTGTTTGATAGGTGATTGTCTCTATTTTATTTAATCGATAGATGTCCATACCTCTTTGATAAGTAATCCCACTTACTTTCTTCCGAATATCTGATTTTGTCAGCATTGTAGTCTCCTAACCTTAGCTTGATTTACATAATTAGTTTAATTTTCTATAGCTTGATTCTTCCGCTGCAAGCAGATTCTGACTTTTATTCTGTTCTGATTTCTCTAATTCCATAGCATCTAGATAGGAAATAAACTTATGCTCCTCCATAGATCTAGCACTATCTCTTGCCAGACGCTCCTTTAGTAATGTATTTCGTTTTGTAACCGTAACATGACTCACTGCATAGGCAAGCGCTTTCTTAGTTCCCACCATAACTAATATCTTCTTAGCCCTCGTGATCCCTGTGTAGATTAGATTGCGCTGAAGCATCACATAATGATTCATAAGAATCGGCATTACCACGATAGGGTACTCAGAGCCCTGTGCTTTATGGATCGTAGTGGCATAGGCATGAACCAGTTCATCCATCTCAGTTACATCGTACTCGATCTGTTTACCATCAAAATCAATTTTTAAAGAGCGATCTTCCAAATTTACTGAAGTAATAGTTCCAATATCCCCATTAAAAACCTCTTTGTCATAATTATTTTTAATCTGCATTACCTTATCGTTGGCACGGAAGATAGAACCGCTTCTCCGGAGTCCTTCTCCTGTGGGATTCAATGCTTCTTGCAGTGCAAGATTTAGATTTGTCGCTCCCACAACTCCTCTTTGCATCGGCGTTAAGACCTGAATCA
>JAEWEO010000311.1 GCA_023389295.1 Bacillota bacterium | reverse complement strand
TGAGCTCTCTTTTATCAGATATCGTGTATTTCCCATAATTCAACTCCATCTACATGTACTTTACTAGGTTATACCATATTAATACTATTTTGTAATTATATTACTATAAAATACATTTATTTACAATTAAAGTCGCCTATAGAATCCCTAAATTTTAAGAGTTTCGCAATGACCTGTTCACCTCTATCAAAAAGAATGTATGAAACGAACTTTCTTATACGATAAAAAAGGAACTGCGAAGTGGAATTTTCCACTTCGCAATAAAGTCTAACTTTAGGGGGTCGCCTCATTCGACTTATGTTCCTTTCTATCATATCTCTATGCTTACTCTTATTATATAATCACCACATGTTTTTTCCGGTCATCCACTAATTTGATCCGGTTGCCCTCCATTTGTTCACCATCCAAAGTGAAAGTCTCCGTTGATAAGCTTCCCTTACTTCTACTTTCTACACGTATCTCATAGAGTGTTGACCGGTATTTATATTGAATTGTGAACTCTCCAAAGTTAGCCGGGGTAGCAGGGTCAAGAATCAGCTGGTCAGATTCTTTACGCAGTCCCAAAAACCAACAAACAAGTCCCTGATACATCCATCCTGCAGACCCGGTATACCAACTCCAGCCACCTCTTCCCGTGTATGGAGGGCTAAGAGAGATATCTGCAATCATTACATAGGGCTCCTTTTCATAACGCATGGCATCCTTTTTATTCTTCGTGATATGGATAGGGTTAAGCATAGTAAATAAGGTATTTGCCATCGTATGGTCACCTAATATGGCCGTTGCAATTGCAAGCCACACCGCTGCGTGGGTATATTGTCCGCCATTTTCCCTAATACCAGGGATATAATTTTTGATATAGCCGGGGTTCTTAGGGGTTTTATCAAAGGGAGGTGCCAGTAGCAAAGAGATAGAGTCTTCTTCTCTAATTAGATACCGCCAGGCTGATTGCATCGCCGTTAATGCACGGTCTCTCTTTGCTCCCCTAGAAATCACACTCCACGATTGGCTAATAGAGTCTATCTTACATTCATCACTTTCCTTCGAACCCATTTTGGTACCATCATCATAAAAAGCTCTCATATACCAGTCACCGTCCCAGCAATGCTCCTCAATATTTCCAATGAGAGCATCCCTTTTTTTCTCCAGCTCCTTGGCATATTCTCTTTCTCCCATCTGAAAACAAATAGGTATAAACTCACCCAATAAGGTGTATAGAAACCACCCCAGCCAGACACTTTCACCTTGACCATCTTTTCCTACCTCATTCATTCCATCGTTCCAGTCGCCACCTCCCATAAGTGGTAGTCCATGTTTTCCAAAGCGAGTTATCTGAATGGTTTTCTTACAATGTTCATAGACACTTTCCGACAAATCAGAGATCTGGGGTGTGAACATAATCTCATGCTCGTGCTCCTGCAATATGGGTCCTTTCAGGTAAGGAACCTTCTCCTGTAAAATGGAATCATCACCCGTACTTTTGATATAGGTAGCTGTTGCATAGGGAAGCCATAATAGGTCATCGGATATTCTGGTTCGCACACCTACCCCCATGGGTGGATGCCACCAATGTTGTACATCTCCCTCCTCAAACTGTCTACTGCAGGCAATCAATATCTGATTACGCAAGGCATTTGGATTGGTAAAGATTAAGGAAAGGGTGTCTTGAAGTTGATCCCGGTATCCATAAGCACCACCACATTGATAAAAGGCAGCTCTTGCATTAATTCTACAGGAAATAGTCTGATATATGAGCCACCCATTTACCATAATATCTATAGCCCTGTCCTTCGTTTTCACCTGAATGGTTCCTAGTGTTTCTTCCCAATACTTTTTTACTTTATCAAGTTCCTCCTGGGCTTTTGTAATATTCTTATATTTGTGACGTAATTTATGAATTTCCTGATCGTTATTACTTTGCCCTAATCCAAAGAGAAGCGTTTTGCTTTCCTTTGGTTGGAGCGCAATTGCCACCTTAATCGCACCACAAGAATCATAGCAAACTCCGGTTTTATTGGTTAGCTTTGCATCTGCCCCTCGAGGCTCCAAAAGGTTTCCCTTCGGTCCAAGAAACTCCTGTCGATCCCCAGTATAACCAATGATCATTTCACTTGAGAACATGAACGCAGTACTATTTTGAAAATGAAAGGTATAGAGATTTTTGGCACTCAAATACTCGTGTTCATTATGATAGGAGGTTAATATATATGGATTTGTATGCTCTCTTTGTGTTCCGAGCACCCACTCCACATAGTAAGTTAAACTCAGGTACTTTACTTTATCTGAATAATTTTCTAATTTTAAACTCCACAGCTTTAGTGGTTCTTCTAAGGGGGTAAAAACCGTTAGTTCCTGTGCAAGCTCCGATTCCTCATGAAGGAATTTAGAATAGCCAAAGCCATGTCTGACCCGGTAGATTCCTCTGTCGGATTTTCCCAATGACATCGGAGTCATAACCTCTCCCGTAATTTCATCCATAATATAGAGTACCTCAGACGCCTTATCACTTACCGGGTCATTGGTCCAGGGTGTAATTTTATTCTCTCTGCTGTTGCCCGCCCAAGTGAAACCACCTCCTGCCTCTGAGATTTGAAAGCCGAAATTTTTATTTGCAATTACATTAATCCAAGGGGCTGGTGGTCTGTTATTACCTTCTAATAATATTTCATACTCTTTGCCTTCTTCTATAAAACCACCAAATCCATTAAAATATTCATAGTTTTGGCTTGCTTCTTTCTCCAAATCATCTGCCTCCTTCATAAACTACTCTTACAAACCTTCTTCGATTATCTCATTCAGATTCTCTTTGACATTTCTAAAATAAACTCCCGTCTTATCAGAGAATACAACACGTGCAACCGTATAGAGTAAGTCTATCTCTGATGGAATCATCTGATACGTATGAAGAGTGAAAAAGCTAGGCTTATCCGTACCTGCATCGTAAATTCTTAGTGAACTTGTCATATCATTAATCAAGTCATCAACTTCTTGCAGATAGCCATGTTTTGCATCAATTAATATAATCAAATCTACATTAACACGATTAATTCTTAAATATTCATAGGCTTTTAATACATCCTTAATGATCCCTACCTCTTCAATGGAATTAACCATGAGTAACATTATGGGATTATCTCCTGATATGCCAAACCTCCATAAGAAGCTTTGATTCTTAGAATTTCTTCGAATATTCTCCGCCGGTCCACGGTAATTTATTGATGGATAGAAGATTGGTCCGATCAAATCCTGGAATGCATTCATCTGTGATCTGCTAATCTCCAAATATTTCAGCTCAATGTCCTTCTGTAATCGGAATTTCTCCAAAATATCATCAATCCGATAAGAAACATTTAATTCCTCTCCTATCTTGATTGCTTCCTCCTTACTGTTACAGATACCGGTAACAAAGGTGATTGTTACGCTCTCTCCAGCCCCGACAATAACTTCGGCTTGTATGCTCATGATAGGGTCATTGCAAAAGCCGGAATGATTGGAGAAGGTGATACTATTTACTACTGCATCGGGATTTTCCAAGGTATGATTTCTTCCAATAAATCGTTTTCTGTCATTCTCGTACTCTATATTTTTATATAATTTGGCTCCGGTCCTCACCATATGCATAATATAAGGACTACTACTCTGTTTCTTACTACGTCTTTTTGATAGAAAGATTGCATGCTCCTTTAGATATTCACTCTCAATAAATAGTTTATTAAAGGCAGGATGGCTTAACTCTGCAAGATGGGTATCTCCCACCACTTCAATATAACTGGTAATTTCAAAATGCTTCTCCTCTTTCCCTTGGTTCGTTAAAGTTACCTTTCGAAGCTCCATATTGCGATCCGTATCAAGACTTACAATGGTGTGGGTTATTACATCCTTATCCCTTCTTTTAAATTCTGCCTGATTTGGTGTAAATATTACCTGATAATCATCGGGTTCTACCCTTGTGGGATGGTAGGTGACACTCCATAGCCTATTTTTCTTCATCTCCTTGATGTAGATATAATTACCCGTATTGGCATAAACATCTGCCCTAAAGCGGTATAACATCAAATCCTCATATTTACTAAAACCATCCCCATCTGAGGTAATCATCAAAGAGTATTTGTTATTTGATAGGTAATTTGCAACCGGTAGAGAAGGTGCAACGCTATTTACAAACCTGTAGCTGTATGCCTCTTCTTTAAACAGCGGCTTACCAATTTTAATGGTATACCCCCTCTTCGCTATGGAAATAAGATGGGACTGACGTTTTTCCTCCAGTAGCACTTCCGTTGCTTTCACCATCGCTTCTGCATGAAATCTATCCCTAATAATACCCTGGTGTAAATAATTATTAATAGCCACCAAAATCATACCCTGATGATGAGCCATATAAGATTTCACTATGCAATAAGGTGTCATTTCTACTGCGTTTGGTACATTATAATCGATTGCTTCATAAAAACCATAAGTTCCGTATCCACCAAGCTCCTTTAAGGTTCTTAGATTATCTATACATTCCTGCGTCGTATAATCAAGCGCCAGCATAGTTGCATAGGGTGCTACTACAAGCGAGTTTTTACGCACGGGCTGTAATCTTATTTTTGGAACTCCAAATGCCTTGTATTGATAATTGGAATTCAGATCAAAACGATAATATTGCGATTCTGATATGCCCCATGGAATACCTGCCTCTTTGGCATATTTCATCTGCTGTAAGATAGCTGCCTGTGAGGTTTCTGCAAATACGGATCCCTCATACTCTTTGAATACCAGATTAGGCATCAAATACTCAAACATCGTACCACTCCAGGATACAAAACAAGGGATTCCTTCTACAATGGTAAGTGGTCGTCCAAGTTTATACCAATGCTTTAAGGGAACCTCGTTTCTGGCAATTGCAAGAAAGCTTGTTAAAGCAGATTCCGAAGCCATCAAATCGTAACAGCCTGCATCTAACATTTGAGAATCTACATGATATCCAATGTGGAATAACATGCGCTTTTCATTGAATAAAAATTTAAAGTCAACATTCGAAAGAATAAAATCCACCTTGTCGCAAAGTGTTTTAATACGATTCATCATTATATTGGCATGCTTATTGTCCTTCGCTGCCAATTGTCGTAAGGTGGGATAAGACGAGAAATTATCCTCCTTAATTTTAAAGGCAGCTATTTCGCTCACAATACTATCCAGGCTGCATAAAAGACCTCTACAGTTCCTTGAACTTTCATCTGTTTTCAAATCATAGCCATGCAGGTTATCCCAAATATCCGTGATATCCTCTACAAATTCTCCGATGGTCTTATAATGATTCTTTAGCTGATAGGCGTTAAATTGTTCTGCCAGCTCACATTGTTCCATTTCATTGTTACTAAGCTTAACCGTATTCTTAAGTTCTGTGATAAGATTATCGGGAAAAATAGGCTTATCCAACTGATCCAACAAACCATTTTTTAATGCAACCAGGTGTCCTAGAAAATTACCGCTATCTACGGTTGATATATAAGCAGGATTTAACACCTCCAAGGTCTTAATCTGATACCAGTTATATAGGTGTCCCTTCCATTTCATTAGCTTTAGAACTGTTTCCATTAGGTTCTCAACATGAGTAACCGTTGCACCCAAGGTCTCAAAACCAAAATCCCTGGCTGATAAAATAGACAAAAACTGCAGACCGATGTTCGTAGGAGAGGTTTTATCACTTACCTTTTCCACCTGGGATACTTGATAATTGTCCGGGCATAAATAGTTGTTTTCTTTCGTAGAAAAACATTTAAAAAACTGCCAAGTTCTTCTTGCCGTATCAAGTAACAATTCTACTTCCTCACAGGGTAGCTTCTTCTCCAAACGTTCTTTGGACTTACTGATATGATAAGCAAGATAAAATGCGAAAGACCATAAAAGTATTAGGGCTATGCTAATGATTAAAGTACCCACAAAAAGTGGCCTCTTAACTAGAAGCAGTACAATGATCACAACCACCGGGATATAAGAGCTCCACATGGTGAGAAAGTATCCCTTTAAGGTATTTATAATTGAGGCATCGACTGATTCTGCAGTATTCCACCGTAATAAGTTCTTCCTACTTATGGTAAGTCGATAGATTGTTCTTATGGCCGCATCCGTTGCAATATATGCACGGTATGGTGTAATAGCAAATTCTATCAATGCTCTTTCCACCATAGTACCCAGCTGTCCAAAGAATCCCTTGTAAATTAGGGCAAGCTTCGGGCGGAATAGTTTCTGCGTAATAATTGCATATAGCAATACAATGATATGAAATACATCATTAAAGAAAACAAAAGGTATCCACAGATAGAATACTCTTGGCACAAATGCAAGGTTAGCTATAATGAATAAGGTTTTACTAAGAGGTACACAACTTCTTCTTAAATTATCAAAGATTTTCCACTTTGACAAAGCTCCTAAACCTTTTCCGTCCTTCTTACCTTTGAATAACCAGGGTAGTAGCTGCCAATCACCCCTAATCCACCTGTGTTCTCTCTTAGCGAAGGAAAGAACACTACTTGGAAAGGTATCCATAATCTTTGCTGCACTTGAAAAGGCTGTCCGTGCATAACAGCTTTCCAGTAAGTCATGGCTTAATACTCTATTTTCCGGTATCGTGTTATGAAGTAACTTATGAAAAGCTTGAACATCATAGATTCCCTTACCGGTATAGATACCTTCGTTAAAAATATCCTGATAAATATCCGAGATTACCGTTGAATAATGTGCCAAACCTGATTCACCGCCAAAGATTTCAGCAAATCGACTTCCATTTCGCGGAACTATATGATTTCGGACGGAAGGTTGAATAATCACATAACCCTCTATCACCCTTTGGTTGGCATCATCCAGTACCGGACGATTGAGCGGATGGTCTATTAATCCCACTAGCTTCGCAGCATTATCTTGAAGTAAATTGGTATCAGCATCCAGAGTGATTACGTATTTTGTGGTTGTAAGAAGTTCTTCCTCACATAGAATAGTCGAGAAGCTGGTATCCTCTTTCTTCGTTCCACTTAGTAAGTTATTAAACTCCTCGAGTTTACCTCTCTTTCGCTCCCAACCCATAAAGCAGTTCTCTGCCTTATTCCATTTGCGGTATCGAAAGAAAATACCAAATCTCAAGAGCTTCGAGGGATATTTCTCGTTTAACTCTTTCACTCTTTGAATCAAAGCCTCTTCTATGATAGAATCCTTAGGTATCTCCTTCTTAGGTGCATCGGATAGATCCACCAGTAGCGCAAAATATAAATTTGACTGACGATTTGCCAGGTAATGTTTTTGAAGGCGATCTAAATATTCTAATCCTTGTTCTTTGGAGGATACAATCACAGGCATGATGACAAAGGTTCGTGCCTGATCTGGAATCTCTCTTAAATAATTCAAGGAGGGAATTTTCTTTACCACGATGTTTCTTGTAAAAATAAAGTTCGTAACTTCCATTGCGATTCCAAGGAGAAGGGGCATTCCTACAAGTAGCATAAGGACATAAGGATAGCTGCTTTCATAATCTCCAAATCGAATCATCAGTCGATACAATAAAAGGAGCAGACAACAAAGGATTGCAAAAAGAGAAATGAAATAAGCAAAACCTTTTTTACTCTTCTTATTTTTAAGATTTTTTGGTATCGGTCGGTTTAATACCTTCGCCTTTAATACTGGATAGCCCTTACCAAGGAGATAAGCACCCACATGATGGGAACAATACAAATCTTCTCTACCTTCCCTAGCAAGCTCCAAACAGTCCTCAGCAATTTTCTCTTCATTAATTCTATACTTTAAGGAAAGCTTTACTATAATTCCACGATATTCACCTCTTGCCTCTGAATCCATCTTAGGGTAGATACCATCCGGATCCTTGGAAAGTATTTGTTCTAAATAGGAATTTTCCTCAAAAAACCGCTCTTCATCCAATTCATTGATATCCCTTAAGCTTACAATGAGAGCACGGATACCGGTCTCTAAAAAAGACTCAATCCTTCCCTCTTCTAAGAAGATATTAGAGGGTTTTAAATTTTTCCCTTTCGCTTTAAAGTGATATTCCATGTATTTCTGGATTGCCGTTTCATCAAAGGACCTATTTTTTAACTGGTAGATAACATGGGCATGAAAAGAATAATTATCCTTAACTTCCTCTCCCAACTCTTTTAGAAGTGCATTGATATCCCCTGCAGCCTTACTAGAACCTAACTGCTCAGATACAAATTTATCTGCTTTTGCTTTAATGTCTATAATGTGAAGGATTTCCTCTGCCAGCTCAATAATATTCTCAAGTAAGCAAAATCCAAGCATTTCAGGCAATACCCATAATTCCTTGTCTGTTAATGGTATTTCCTTCTGATATGCCTTTAGCATAACCGATATATTCTCTCCGCTTAAATGGCCACCGGATAATGCCACCATCTTCTTGGCTACTACGTAAATTCTAGGAAATCCCCGATACTCCCTCAACTTTAAGATGGGGAGAACAGCATAGCTATTCCCTGAGGTTCTTACTTTTTTAATCTCACGGTACATCATCTGAAAATTATCAAAAAGCCAACGTGCCGCTGGAATTAAAGATATAATATCGGATGAAATTCCGGAAATTCTGTCACGAATTTTATTTAATTTCTTATAAGCAATTTGATTATAATCATCCAGAACAAAGCTGTAGCGTATTAATTGTACCCGTTTATGATCTGCTGCCAGTTCAGTCATCTGCTGTTCCCATTCCTTTGGGCTAAGTCCGGACTCATTTCCAAGTGAACTTGTTGTAAACTGAACCTTTTTCCTAAAATGATTAAAGCGATAGTAGAGTAATAGTAAAATACAGGCGATTAGTGCAATAAGTATGATTAGAACAATAATTCGAAGCGGCGAATTTATATAAAAATTGATTCCTTCCAACGCGATAAGCAATTTCTTAACTCCTCCTTATTCATAATGAAGTCCATCCCTTAATTTAAATACCTTGACCTATAGTTTGGCTATTTTTCCATAAAAAAAACAGCGCAATATTATATTGTGCCATTTTTATTATTTCTTATGAATTTATCTTAATGATATAAAATAGAAAATCCTTCTGTTTCTTTTCAATTACTGAATTAAGAAACAGAAGGATTAAACTAGTAACTTATTTGCTCATTATTTTCTACGAATAAGAAAGTGGGGGTTATTCTTGCTCTGTAATTTCCTCTACTATCTTCTCACTAAAACCTGTTACATTAATATTCTTCGTAGTTTTAGCATCAAGACTCTCTGCCATAACAATATTCTTCATATCAATACCTACTGCACTTTGTACCGTATCAAACACTTTGGCAAGTACTGTCGGAACATTATCCGTAACACTTTCGATACCTCCACCATAAATTTTGATGTCGGATATCTGGCTTAATGGTTCTGCAATAGCTTTTGCAAGCTCAGGGAGTTTTTCAATTAATTTATCTGCCATAGCTGCGCCGGTGTATTTCTTATAGGCTTCAGCTCTCTTCTCCATTGCTTCTGCTTCTGCAAGACCCTTAGCTTTAATTGCTTCTGCTTCTGCTAAACCAACTGCTGATATTGCCTTCGCACTTGCTTCACCGCTAATGGTAGCTGCATCTGCATCCGCTTTCGCCTTTAACTTAATTGCTTCTGCCTCTGCTGTTGCTTCTGCTTTTCTAGCTTCTGCTCTTGCCTGAGCTTCAGCAATTCTAGTATACTTCTGTGCATCAGCTTCTGCCATTTTCTGTTCTCTTTCCGCATTAGCCGGTTCCACTACTTTTGTTTTTAATTCTTCACGTGTCTTCTCTGCACGACGTTGCTCAAGCTCAATCTGCTTTAACTCTCTAGCGATTTCAACTTGTAACTGTGCTTCTTGCAATTCCTTTTGTTTTATTTGCTTTAAGATATCAGCTTCCATCTGAGCTGCAATAACCTCTTTATAGGTAATGCTCTTTTGAATATCATAGGCTGCATCGGCTTTCGCTTTCGCTGATTCCTGCTCAATTCTAAAATCTGCTTCTCTAACTTCTTTTGCCTTAAGAGCCGCACTAACTTCTGTTTGTGCCTCTAACCTAGCTTTCTCTCCTTCTTTGGTAGCCTCTGATTTCTGAATGGACTCTTCCTTTAGCGCCATAGCCTGTGCGATCTCAGCGTCCTTCTTCTTCTCAGCAATTTGTTTTGCACCAAGGGCTCTTATGTAACCATTGGTATCATTTACATCTTTGATAGAGAAGTCCTTAAGTTCCAGACCCATCTCGCCAATCTTTGTCCCTACTACCTCTTGTACCTTTGCCGAAAATGCTTCTCTGTCATTGTAAATCTGCTCAACGGTCATGGAAGCAACGATTTCACGAAGCTTACCTTCCAGGATGAGTGTTACCTGATCAGAGATTGATTTCTGAATTTGTGTTTCATTTACTCCAGAGAACTGCTCAATAGCTGCATAAATACTCTCATGAGTATTTCGAACCTTAATTACTGCTGTACCAACAACATCAATGGGAACACCTTGGGACGACATGGTCTGTGATGTATTGATGTTTAGTTGAATGTTTCCTAAGGATATGGTATCAGTTCTTTCTAACACCGGAATAACTAATCCACCACCACCAGTAATTACTCTTTTCTTCATACCGGTTACTACCATAGCTTTATCCTGCGGCACCTTTTTCCACATACGGAAGATACCTGTTAAAATCACAATACCTGCAACTATCGCTAAGACTGTGATAATGATTGGGGCAATATTCACCCCTTCAAGAGATACTAATAACATTATAATTCCTCCTTATATTAATGCTTTTGGCATTTATTTTTCATACTTGTTCTTAGGCTCAACCAGAAAGATACCGTCTTTAAATTCAATAGCCTTCACAATTCTACCAGTCTCCAGTCTTAAATCCTTATCAATACATCTGGCCGGATAACTGACTCTGACATCCGTCAAGGTTACAAAGCTAACCGTACCAAGCTGACCGGGTAATATAGTTTCAATAATCTTACCGTCATAAAGCAGAAGTTCATTCTCATTGATACCGTAGCTTCTCGTTTGAACCTTTTTGAGCGTTTTGATAAGTGTTTGAATTACTACAGAAGCCAAATATCCGGTAACAATTGCGATAATTAAAGTAATTACTCTACTTTTCCCATTTAAGGTCATTACAGATCCAACGGCTCCAAAGGTAATCGCTAACGATGATAGAGACCAAAAAGAGGTGGGTAATAATCCAAAGGATAGGACGGAATGTAAATCCGATCCTGCATCTAACAAAGTCTCCGGTGAACCGTCTAGTCCCCCTGTATCAAAATCGGTATCAAGATCTGCATCTATATCAAAATCTGTATCTACCGAGATATCCGTACTGATGTCCATATCCGCATCGATATCTGCATCCACATCATTACCCAAGAAGCCGAATAAGAAGCTGATGAGTGGAAATACCATACCACCTGCCAGAAAACATAAATATAATGTAAGCACAATAATATCCTCCTTTGATAACTTGTTATCATCCCCATGATACCTACTATGTTTGTGCTGATTGTGGCGTTTACTTAAGTTAAGATTAGTATATCGTTTGGTCTGGAAAATTTCAACCAATTATCCCAATTTTAAATCCATTCTTAATCTGTTCTTAATCAAACTGCATTTTATGTTTTGTAATACCTTTCTTTTTGGGTTTATTCCAATGTATATTTTTCCTATAGAAGGTAAAAACTATGGATATTAATATTTATGGAGGTAAACGATGGAACTAAAAGGTTTTAAAGAATATAACTTTGCAGATTTATCAGAGACGGAATTAAAGAATATTACAGAATTAGAAAATAACATGAGAACTAATACAAAGAAAGATATCGTTCTGATTGCATATGAATATGAGGACAAAGCGAAAAGCTAAGGAAGTATAACTATAGGAAAAAACTAAATACAACGAAAGAACCCTCTCTTATTAGAAATTTACTCTAACAAAAGAGGGTTCTTTCGTTTAGGACAAGATATGACATTTTAGCTTCATGTTTATGTAACTCTAAATCCAACATTTCATATTCTACAACATGCCAATTATCCTATTATTGTTATAATTTAAATTGCATCATCAATCCTTCCAATTCGACTGCTACCTTTTGAAGATCTTTTGCAGAAGCAGAAATTATCTCCATACTTGATAACTGCTGCTCCAAGGAAGATGAAATCTCCTCTGTGGATGAGGTGGATTGCTGCGCGATGGCGGATATACTATCAATGGATCCAACGACATCATTCTTGTCCTCATTAATCTGTGTAATCCCATCTATAATTATATTAATTTCACTGATATTATTTGCAACACACGTTTCTATTTTACCAAAGGCATTTCCTGTTTCCTTAGAAACCTCCTCTGTCTTATCAATGGCTCTTGACCCCTGTTGCATATATTCCTGTGTCGCATAGATTGCCTTGTTTACCTCTTCAATGATAGCTTCAATACCATCAATGGAATTTGCAGTCTGTATGGAAAGCTTACTAATCTCTTCTGCAACTACTGCAAAACCTTTTCCTTGTTCACCAGCTCTTGCACTTTCAATTCTAGCATTTAAGGCAAGAAGTTGCGTCTGGTCTGCTATGTTCTTAATAACTGAAGTAATCTCCGTAATTATTTCTGCTTTCTGTGTCAGTATTTCTACCTGATCCTTAATTTTATTTGTTACATTTACATTATCATCAATGGCACTTTGTAGTTCGTGAATATATTCCGTACCAACTTTGTTTGCCTCTCTTGTTTGCTCTATACTATCCTTCATAATATTGGTCCGATCAAATAAACTATTGATCTCAACAGCCAAATTATTTAGTTTTTCTAATCCATCTTGGGCATTCCCTGCTAAGTCAGAAGATCCGATTGCAAGTTCTTCTGAAGCTCTTGATATCCCTTGGGCAGTCAATGAGGTTTCCTCAATGACGGTCGTAAGTTTCTTCGAGCTGTTTGATACCAGATTAGCATTTTCCTTAATATTACCTACCATTTTAACTAAGGTATTACTCATATTACGAAGTGCTGATGACATGATACCGATTTCATCACTACTTTTGTGTTTGAATTCTACAGTAAAATCTCCTTCTGCAAATGTACCTAAGCTCTTTGACATCATTGCAAGAGGTCTTATCATGTATCTGACTAATATAATACCGATTGCAACTGTAACAAGCATAACTATAATGGAGATCACTACAGTCTCGACTAAAGACTGTCTGATATTTTCATACATACTTTCTAAGGAAATACCAATATTTAGAGCACCCTCCTGGTTATCAAAGGTAAAACCTGTTGATATATTATAAGCCTTAACTCCGGAAGCTACCTTAAGAATCTCTCCCTTCGTCTCCTGTCCGGTTACAACATCAGATACATCACCATTTACGCTTGCAGAAGAAGTTGCATCAACATTGCCATCCTCACTGCTATCTGATAATTTGCTATTATCAGATAAGATAATATTGGAATTAGCATCAGAAAAGGATATATAAACGATATTACCATTACTATCGGACTTAATCTCTTGAAAGAATGTTTGTAACTCCTTTAAATCTGTTACATTATTTTTGATTATTTCTCTCTTAATGTTTAATACCAAAGTTGTACCATCATATTGCATCTGACTGATAACCGCTGTTTGCATTTTCAAATAGGAAACCGAAGTAAACGCTACGGTACAAGTCACGATTATTAGAATGATAAAAGTAAGGACTTTTCCTTTTAACGATTTTAGCACAATTAATCTCCCCCTAAATTTATAACTAACAAAGAAATCTATAATTCTACTTTGTTCTACCGATTTCATCAAATTTTATTATTTTGGAATTATATCATTATTATTCCACATAGTACAGTGTTTCGCTCTATTTTCTTAAGTAATATAATTATGCATATTTTGAATAATTCAGGGGTTTATATTTGGTGGGTCTATTTGGTTTTCTATTTGGTTTCTCATTTACTTTTACTGCTAATTTTAATCTATGAGAATTAGCAGTAAAAGCCCATTTATTTTAATAAGCTAAAACCTCATAACCGGTTTCTGTTACTAATACGGTTACTTCCCATTGGGCTGAGGCTTTACCATCCTTTGTATATATTGTCCAACCATTCTCGTCATCTATTACAACCTCATCCACACCCATATTAACCATCGGTTCAATTGTAAATACCATACCCGGAACTAAGAGTATCTCTGTTCCCTTCTTTGTTACATAACTAACAAAGGGTTCCTCGTGAAAATCAACTCCTACACCGTGTCCACCAATCTCTTTTACTACGGTGTACCCATGACTTCGTACATAGTCATGAATAGCTTGCCCCATATCTCCCATGAAGTTCCATGGCTTAATTTCACGAAGACCAACTTCAATGGATTCTTTCGCAACTTCTACCAGCTTTTTCTTCTCCGGGTTGACATCTCCGACGCAGAACATTCTGGAGGAATCAGAGTAATATCCCTTATAAATTGTAGTTACATCAATATTAATAATGTCTCCCGACTTAAGAATTACTTGCTCAGAGGGTATCCCATGACATACCTCATCATTGACTGAAGTACATACACTTTTGGGAAAGCCTTCAAATCCCAAAGGAGCAGGTATACCACCTAATTCTATGGTCTTGTTATGAGCCAACTGATTAATTTCCTCCGTGCTCATTCCGACACGAAGATTATCCGATATATAATCCAAAATAGCGACATTTACTTTTCCGCTTTCTCTAATTCCATCGATCTGTTCTTTTGTTTTGAGCATTTCTATACTGGGTACTATGCAGCCCTTTCGCTCATAGGTCAAAATACGTTCTTCTAAGGATAAGTGACAATTTTTATATTTCTTACCACTACCACACCAGCACACATCATTTCTTTCTAATTTCTTATACATTGTTACTTCCTTCCATTTCACTTTACAAACTATTATATTTACAACAGATACCTAAAGATTATTATATCGTATATTATATGCAATTTCTATTCCTTAAAGGTAGTTTGTGTCAAGTATTTATATGCACAGCCCCAATCTGTTTTCTTATTCTTGAACTTCCATACGAATAAGTGTGCCCATTTCCATAGAAAGTTGCAGGCAGTACCGTAAAACAAGCTCTATTTTCGGGAGTTTCTGCACACACCCCCTATGAATAGGCACAAGGTATTTCTAAAACTATGACATAACAAAAGTTGATATTCCCTTAAGGAATGTATATACTAAGTAAAAGATACTGTTCTAAAGAAGTATGATCAAAGGAGAGTAAAGTATATGGATAAATATAAAATTACATCTATTCTTTATTTTATTGCGGGGATATTATTTTTTATCTCATCAATTATCGGAAAGAACTACGTATTTATTCCAATTGGATGTTGTTTTGTTATTTTAGGAATTACATACAGTAAAAAAGATAGTAGTGGCAAATAACGACACGTATCTTTAGAATATGAGCATAATACGAAATTAGAATTATTATAGATGGTTCTTGTAAGAACTATTACTTTCTATAATAATCAAATTAAAGAAAACATTGCCCTTTTGAAAAACGCCTTAAGTCCAAATCAACTTAAGGCGTTCGTTTTAGAAAAGTTAAGCCATATCCTTTCTGTTATGATTAAGAAATTCTAGGATACGTTCTACTATCATTTCATATTTTTGTCCTATGAGCAAGCCGGTATGCGTTGTGTCTCTATAACCTGCATATTCTGCCTTCAAATGCTTTGCTTCTTCTCTTCCCCGAATGTCATCCTTGTCATTATTGATCGCCTTAATAACGAGGGATGGACATGTAAAGTCACCCTTAACCGAAATTCCCTCCACGCCTTTGATCCAGCATCCCATGGTTGAAAACACCTTGGAAGATTCCATAGAAAGGTACTTTCTTTGAAAAAGAATATCCTCTTCTGATTCGTCAATGCTAAAAGCTTCAGGGCGGTCCGGGGCAGGGATTACAATGCCAAGCTCATCATCGGATGGATCCTCATATGGACATATTTCATTGACTTCTTTGCTAATGCTCGAATCAATTAAAATCAAGCCTTCAATTTTCTCTGTTTCTGCTATCTTTTGACATAGGATTCCACCCATACTAAAGCCTATGACAATAGGAGCTTTCTTACATTCCTGCAAAATCAACTTATGAATCTCTTTGATATCTTGTATGTAATCCTCAAAGGTTATCTTGCTCATATCCATAACTCTACTTTTGTAATGGCATCTAAGATTCATCACATAGCATTTCCAACCGTCTTCAATAAAATGAGGTATGTATTTACTCCACATCCAACTTCCGGTGAATGCACCATGTACAAATAGAAGAGGGGGCCGTTCTTCTAATACTTTCGAAGGATTTTTCTGCTCAAAAACTTCTAAATACAAGTCCTGCTCGCCAATTACTTTTTCGGTATGAGGTGGTAACAATCTTGCAAAGTCTCTCATGGAATATCTTCCTTTCTATGTTTGCTTAAACAAACGCTTAAGAAATCATTATTATTTTGACATTTTAAATACTTGCATACAACGCACCTCCGGTGTAATTATATACCAATCATATCTATTTCGCTATTATAAATGTAATTTCTGTAAAATATTAGGTAAATAATATAGCAATGACGGTTAAGGCTTACAACAAAAATCCTCCGGCTCATACTATACAAATACGATGAACCAGAGGAAAGAGTTTTTTATTTACAGGCTAATGTTTGACGGGAAACCCATTCAAACAAGGATAGTCCATTATTATCATCAAGTACACATTCGTTATTCAATGCCGGTATCCAACTAAAATGACCATTGTACTCATATGGCGTGCCGTCTTCATTGTAATATCTACCGGTTCGGTCAACGACTGATTTTAACCTGGTATAATGTACATTTGGTGCTCCTGCACGAATGAGTCTTTCAAAAGTTGCATCCGGGTGTAACTTAATATTCACAATCATATCATTTTCAGCATGAGTAAACCAAATCGGAATATCCTTAATACGACTAATATCCTCCTCTGTGATATAACTATCTCCCAGCGCTTCACAAATCGGGAATGCAGCAGCAAACATCTTTGGATATGCTATAATCATCTTCATTGTCATGAAGCCACCATTGGAACATCCTCCAATATAGATGCGATTAATATCAATGTCCTCATGTGCTACAATATAATCATCAATCAATGCTTTTAAGGCCTCTACATATTTGGATTGTCCATTGGTAGTGTATTTACCTGATCCGTCATCCATCCACATGGTTGGTGATTGAGGTCCCAAGACGTAGCTACCATGATAATAGCTTTGAATATCGTTTGAAATAAGATTTACTACCTTATTACCGCTAACAGCTATAATAGGATCCGTTCCACCTTCGCCCGCACCATGAAGCCAAATGATCAAAGGCCGTTTGGTACCATTTGCTTTCGGTTCATAGGAAGCATATCCTAATGAAATCCCCTGATAGTTGAATTTACCCGTAGTAAACTCATCTGCCAGAAGTGTTTTTTGATAGTCTGGTTCATCAAATATCATATCGGTTAAACTTATATTTCCACAGATAATCGGTTTTACTTGTGTGATCGTATATTCACACTTCACCCTAACATTAAAGTTTCCATCAAATGCAATGGTTGATCCTAATGAAATACGTGGATCAACTTCTAATTCTAAGGTAATATAAGAACCATCTTCTTGTTTATTCCCATCGATGTCAGAAACATAAGCTGCAATTATCTTTCTTTCTCCTTCAGAGGGGTATGTTTCTTCAGAGCCCCAGGATTTATGAACTCGGATTATTTCTCCGGTTAAAATATTCTTTCTAACGGTATGTACTTTAAATGTTTCTGTATTAATATCACCGGTGATCTTTGCTCCATCTAAATCAAGTATTACATGGTCGATAAAGGGACCTAGATCATATACTTTTGCTATAGTACTATATTTCATAGTCAATTACCTCCTTAAACAATTCATATGGATCTATAATAAACATATAAACTTAATATTCTTTATCCAAAATGGTACTTTATTTTAGCAAACATATCCTCTAGTATAACTCTACTGTCAATACCGTGATATACACGAATGGTACGATGATCCCCTATATAGTCACCATAGCTGCCATCCAAATTAATTCGTTGTGCCCTTCTATATTCCATATTTTTTCCTTGCGATGTAATAAGCACACCAACAGCAGGGCTGTCTCCCAAGGACCACCCTTCTCCTGAGCGAATAATCATAGTTTTAGCTGCTTTACTCGCTCTTTTACCCAATGGTGTATGATCAAAATTCATTGCACATTCTACTTCGTTTACACGCATTAAGTTTTCTACAAGATATTTACCAATGGCACCATAGGGTTTTACTTTATCAAACAATTCGCTAAAGGATACTTCCATCATAGCATAAGCGCTAAATGGTATTTGCCATAATTCTATGTTCGAACTTATTATTACATTTGCTGCAACAAGATCATTTCCCGCATTGAAATCCATCATTGCTCCGGAATATGGACCTCCACCAATCCAGATTGCAGTCAACTTTGTTTCAATTTCAGGTTTCATCAAATAGGCAGATGCCAAATTCGTTATAGCACCCATATTCAGTACGAATAATGGCCTATCATCTTCTTTTAAGGCCTCTTCTATAATAAATCTGGCTCCTTCTGAATTACCTGCTGTCCTTTCATCCACCAAAGCTGTTGTCTCACCTCGATATACAGGGATATGGTTCATATCCATGAGCTCAAGAAGTTTTTTAATTTCTAAATAACTTTTTTCCATACTGTCAGTATAGTTTCGCACTCCGAATTGCTCGGCTACAATACCGACCACATCGAATTTGGGTGTTAACAAAGCGTGAACAATTGCAAACTGGTCATCTCCCTCAGCATAAGTATCTGAATCAATAATCACTCTGATTTGTTTATTAAATGGTACGCTGTAAAGCTGCTTCTTCATTATAATAATCCTCCATTTCATACAAAGTCGTTAATTGTCTGCCAATATTCACACCTGACATAAAGTTCTAATAACTTATCCACAATGATCCTATCTACTATCCTTTTACTCCACCTAGTGTTATCCCTTTTACAAAGAATTTTTGGATAAATGGATATACAATTATTATAGGTAGAACGCCAAGCGTAGCCATGGCCATACGAACTGTTGCAGTCGGCATTTGTGCAAGACCCTGATTAGCATTTGATAAATTAGAAGCGTTTTGAGATAGCGCTTGTATATTTTGCATTAACCGATTAAGAAGATTTTGAATTGTATATAAATCTGTATTTTTCACTAAATATATGTATCCATTGTTCCAATCATTCCAGTAGGCAATTCCTACAAACATTCCAATTGTTGCAAGGATGGGTTTTGCCATAGGGAGAGCAATTTTATACATGGTTTTAAACTCACCTGCACCATCAATGTATGCTGCCTCCAGAATTTCATCCGGTACACTTGAAACAAAATAGCTCTTCATTAACAACACATTGAATGCATTCATTAAAAGTCCCGGAACTAAAAGTCCAGCAAAGGTATCTTTCACCTGAAAGACTTTTGTATAATTCATATAGGTAGGAACTAATCCACCATTAAAAAGCATAGTAAAAAAAACACAAAATGTGATTACGCCACGTAGTGGAAGATCTTTTTTTGATAAACCATACGCCAGTAACGTAGTTATCGTCAAACTAATCATAACCCCAATACCCGTTAATAGAAAAGACATCCCGTATGCCTGTAATACTACATCACTATTTGATTGAAATATCCATTCATACGCATAAAGGCTCCATTTCTCCGGAATAAAGGAATAACCGTTATTCAGTAATGCATTATTGTCAGTTAATGAAGATATTACCATTAAAACGATTGGAATAAGTGCTAAAAGGGTAAGAATTGACATCACAACATGCCCAATGGTATTAAATATTTTACTTTCTAATGTTTTCAAATTATCTACCTCCTAAAACAATGCGCTGTCTTTATCAATTTTGCGTACCAGTAAATTAACACTTAAAACTAAGATAAACCCAACAATGGATTGGTATACTCCTGCCGCCGCTGACATTGATATATTACCAAGCTGTAACAAGCCACGGTACACATAAGTATCAATGGTATTTGTTGTAGCATAGAGCGCCCCCTGATTCATTGGAACTTGATAGAAAAGTCCAAAGTCAGAATAGAACATACGTCCAATTGCCATAAGTGTAAGCATAATAATGGTCGGCTTTAAAAGGGGTAAGGTAATATGTTTGAATTGCTTCCATCTTGTTGCTCCATCCACCATAGCCGATTCATAAAAAGACCGGTCAAAACTCATGATCGTTGCTAGATAAATTATGCAGCTATACCCTACACTTCTCCAAGCATTAGTAAAAATAATAATTAAGGGCCAATATTTTGGTTCACTATACCATGAGATAGAATCGATACCTAATAGGGGTAACACTGTATTATTCACAAAACCATTCTCAACACTTAAAAAAGCAAAAACTAAATATCCGATGATAACTGTAGAAATTAAATTAGGTAGAAGAATAGCACTTTGATAAAACTTTTTGCGCTTTCCTGTTAGTTCACTTAAAATAACGGCTATTAAGATCGACATTACTGTATTTACAATAATAAATGCAATATTATATAGAATCGTATTTCTTGTGATAACCCATGCATCTGTGGTTTTGAAAAGATATTCAAAGTTTTTTAAACCAATGAATTTACTACCGTAAATACCCAACTTCGCATTGAATTGTTTGAAAGCTACCACTAAACCCGGTAGCGGCATATAATTATTGATAAATAGATACACTAAGCCTGGTAGCATCATGATATAAATCGGTATGTATTTCTTTAACTTCTTCTTATTTTTCATTTTCATTAATCCTGTCAAGTCGTCCACTCCTAAACAATTTTCTATTATAACAGACAACGGCCAAATTACTGATGAATTCAGCCATTGTCCTTCGTTAATAAACTATATTATTTAGTAGCCGCCCAAGCATCAAGCTGTGCCTGCTTTTCAGCTATAATTTTATCCAGACCTGCTTCCATCATTTTAGAGTTCATATCTTGAATGCCTTTTGTAGGTTCAACAAAACCATACTCCAAGCTCTTTTGATATTCATCATAAACGTTCTGTACACTTGTAATTTCCGTTGCTACGTTGGTTGGATCAAAAGTGAATCCACTTGCTGCAGATTTCTGTGCATTATTATTAAAGGTCTTTAAATCCTCCCATAAGGTTGGAGCGTTGCCATCCCATACATAAGTAGCAAATTGATTTGGTAGCTCCCAAGTCACATTGTGATTCCATCCGGAATTAGATGGATCTACACCATCTGCAAATGTGATTTGACCATTTTCAAGAACTTTATAATGTTCGCCTTCAATTCCCCAGCTAAGAATATTAGCTAAGTCTGAGTCTGTATAGAACGCTTTTAATAATGTCATAGAAGCTGATGCATTTTCAGTATTATAAGAAATAGCCCAAGGAAATGATGCTACAGCGGATGAGCTAACATAATCCTCCATCGTTTGGAAGATTGTCATTGAACGTCCACAAAGACTAGTTTCCTGTTGTCTAATACCAGGTTTACCACCAGTTGTGTAGCTCATTAATGTTCCAGCCTTTACTAACTCAGTAACCGCTGTTGTATCTGTCGCTGCATCTTTGCTGATATATCCTTTTTGATTATAGTCATACATACGAGTCACATAGTCATTAAAATATTCACTAGTAAATAGATTTTCTACTTTTAACTCTTTTCCATAGTTTAGTAATACACCGAAGGCATTACCACCAAGTAAATCCACATTGGAAAACTGGCTCATGGATAAAGGAACTGGTCTATAAACTTCTTTATCAGGATATTTTGCTTTAAGCTGTTCATATATTTTATTTAGTTCTTCTAACGAAATCTTATTGATTTCAACTGTATCATCTACATCATATCCAATCCCCTCTAGATACTCCGTAGCAATCGCTGCACAACCTCGTCCCTGCGCCATATCACGATTGTTTGGTACACCGTATAACACACCGTTGACACGACAAGCCTCTATGTACTCTTGTCCTACCGCATCGAGAATGTCTTGACCATATTCACCAATCAAGCCGTTCTCCTCCATATCTAGCAAATACCCCTGTTGTGCTAGTATCGGATAATTACATAAGATTGTACTAAAAACGTCAATTTGCTCACCACTAGATAATGCTAAAGTTAAATTTTGTTTGTAGGAACTACTATCAGATATCTGCAATTCAACTTCAATACCATAACGATCTACTGTAATCTCATTAATTGCATTTTGAATTTTTTCAGTATCAGCGGGAGCTCCTGTCCAAGTCATAAAGCTTAAAACAAGACGGGTTACCTCACCAGTATTACCTGTTCCACCTGTGTTTTCTTCACCTTTTCCATTACTATTCGTACCGGTGTTTTGTGACTGACCAGAATCTGTAGCTTTATCGCTCTTACCACAAGCGACCAAGCCCATAACCAATACTACAGCCATAAAAATTGCAACAATTCTTTTCATAACAAATGCCTCTCCTTTATTACTTATATTTTTGCTTGATTAAGCAATTTCATTATAGCCTAAAGATTAAGGCCATTAAAACAATTATGCTGTCGTTAATTTGCACAATTATGCGAAGCTATGCCACTTCTCTTTCTACTTTTTATAAAATATGATATTATTATGTTAGCCGTTTCTAACCAAGGAGGAGTAAAATGCGACGATACAAGGGAAAAACAATCAGTTTTCGTTTACTGACATTATTATTAATTATTTTTATGCTTCTCGTAGCATTGGTGACAATTAATAACACTATCGCTATCAAGGATATTCAAAATAACGCCTACCTTACAATGGAGGAAAATCTTAAGATGTACAACAACCGGTTAAATGATAACTTTAATAAAGTAGAGAATTACCTGGTAAATTTTGCATATGACGATATGGATATTCGAATTATTGATACGAAGGATCGTTCATCTTCACAGTGGTTTTCCGCTTTATATCGATTGCAAAAGAATTTAGTTTCTGCAATTCCGATTTATAAAATGAATGGTTTTTTCATCTATTCTGTTCCGAGCGATACCGTGATTACCGAAACTGAGTCAAATTTCTCCCACAAAACATTGGCATTAATAAAAGAAACGATATGTCCTTTGATGAAAGATAATCGTTTGGTTTACAAAGATAACAAAAATAAATGGTTCCCAGTCCTAATCGAAGATCAATATTATTTGTTTCGAGTACTTCGTATCCATGACAGCTATGTAGGTACATGGATTAGCACCGATGCAGCATTATCTCCACTCATAGGGAATGGATTAAATGAACATATTTTTCTAGTCAATCATGACGGCATTATCTTAAGCAAGAATTCACCTGTGGCTTCCTTATCCACTAGTATCCTAGCATATCAAGATACCTATCACCAGCTAGAAATCGATAATATAGTCAACCTTCTTGTACCGGTAAAAGTGGATTTTATGGATTCCTACATTGTATCACTTATACCGAAAAACCACTTTTTTATAGGAACTAGGCATTATATCACCTTTCTGATTGTTGCGCTTTTGTTTATCTTTTGCTTGATGATACTTGCTGTAATTATTACAAATCGATTGGTCATACAACCCCTTTTTCATCTATTAACTGCCATATCTTCCTTACGTAACGGTAATTTGGAGACGGTGGTAAATAATAAGAATGTTAGCGCAGAGTTTAATGATGTATATCAAGCCTTTAATGAAATGGTTGGAGAAATCAAAACATTAAAAATAGATATTTATGAGGAGAAACTATCCAGACAAAGTGTGGGAATGCAGTATTTGAAATTGCAAATGGCACCTCATTTTTTAATTAATTGCATTAGCATGGTTTACCATTTATTAGAGTTAAGTAAATACGACTTATCAAAGATCATGTTAAAAGATCTGAGTAATCATCTACGATATACTCTCTCTTCCGGAGAAACTGTTTCATTGGAGCAGGAAATAATGCATGTTGAAAACTATATCGAACTATCTAAAATTCGGTATCCAGGTTCTGTTCATCTATATTCTGATTATGCAGAAGAATCTCTACAAGCAACAGTCATTCCTTTGCTTATCAATAACTTTGTTGAGAACACAATAAAATATGAGGCTGTTATGGACAAACCCATTGAAATTCATATTACCTCTGCTCTATTAAAAAGAGACCATAGGGATTACATAACCATCTGCATCTGGGATACCGGGGCAGGCTTTCATAAAGAGATCCTTCACAAGTTACAAAATATGTCTCAGTATATGAGTGAGAATCCATCGAAACATATTGGTATTAGCAATGTGATCGAACGAGCATCCTTTGTATTCGGCATGAATGATTGCCAATTTCAATTTAGTAATCGGCCTGGCGCAGGTGCACAAATTGATATAGAACTACCATATATACCATTCTATAAGGAGGAAGGGCATTGAATTTACTTATTGTAGATGATGAATACTATAGCGTGGAAGGGCTCTATGCTTCCATTGATTGGGCAAGCCTTGGAATTAAAGCTGTATATAAAGCATACAGTATGCAACAAGCTCAAGAAGTCTTTCATTCAAACAAGGTTGATATTTTAATCAGTGATATTGAAATGCCAAAAGGAAGCGGATTGGATTTATTAAAATGGATTCGTGAAAACAATTATACTACGATTACTATTTTTTTAACATCCTATGCCAACTTTGATTATGCGAGTAATGCAATTAAACTTCAAAGTACTGATTATCTACTAAAGCCGGTTGATACTAATAAATTAAAAGAGTGTATTCTTAATGCAATACTTAAGGTTAAGCAAATTGAAATACAAAAAATGTACAAAACCAACGCAGAACATTGGAAGAATAACAAAAAAAAATTCGAGGAACAATTTTGGTACAATTTGTGTAATCAAATTATTCCTGAAGATAGTGTCCAAATAAAACGGGAACTTAAACAGTATCACTTACCAACATCATTACTGGATGACACCTTCTTTATCGGATTATTGGTTGCCTATATGAAACCTGGGCAAGGCAAGTGGGAAACTAATTTATTTGAATACGCCATACGAAATATTATGGAAGAAATCTTCACCAATCATCAAATTGATTTGAATTTTACAAGACTTAGTGAGCAAAGATTTTCAATCTGTATTAATACCAAAGATGTTAACGAAAGATCCATCTTTATGAGTTTGTGCCAGGAAATACTAAATGCTCTCCCTATAATCCCGGGAATTTTTCAAATATTTACTGGTTCTGAATCTACATTGTTCAGTATCGGTCGCAACTTTCAAGGACTGATAAAAATAGCACGTAGTAATCTAAGTGAGGAAAGTCAGATTATTGATACCATATCTCATCCTCATAGGAACACCCCCACAAAATTAGCATACATGACCGAATGGCCAGACATGCTAGTAAAACACAAAAAAACTGAGGTTAAGGAACAAGCTTTAAAATACCTATCTGAATTGAAAGAAACACGTACGGCCAATCGAAGTGACTTAATCAGATTCTATCATAATTTTATGCAAATCATATATTCTATTCTAGAGAAAAAAGGAGAATCTGCACATCTATTATTTAGCGATAGCACCTCAGAAGAAATATTTGAACAAGCATGTAATTCTATCGAACATATGAAAACTTGGGTTATTCATGTCATTGATGTATTTGATGAATGTCTTTTCACCATAAATCAATCTGCCTCTTCGGTAGAAATAGTTAAGAAATACATAAGGGAGCATATCAACGAAGAATTAACAAGAAAAGCGCTTTCCTCCATCGTATATTTAAGTCCGGATTATCTATCTCATGTCTTTACTGAAAATACAGGGGAATCATTGTCATCGTTCATATTATCTGAACGAATAAAAAAGGCAAAAGAGCTATTGCTATTTAGCGAAATGAACATACGTGATATTGGACTAATGACTGGATTTTCTAATATCTCCTACTTTTCAAGACAATTTAAAAATTTAACCGGTGTTACACCGCAAGAATTTAGGAAGAAGGAAAGATAATCATAAGAACGATCCATATCTTCAATAATAATTAACTTTCATTCATTGTGACTATGGTAAGACTTGCTTATTCCAAACCTTGTTATGGCATGAATAAAAGAAATTTGAAAGTAAAACAATTGTTACAATTATATTTATAAAATATCAGCTTCGTAAATATCTTATAAATCATGTGTTCAAAAATGTTAGTTTTGCAGACATTTTATGAGTCAAGTATTTAGATAAGCCCACGAAACTGTGGGCTTATCTTCTACATCCTAAAACTATTTAATTCAATGTATCCTTCCCCAAAATATTTAATAAATAATCCGTGTACACCCTGTTCTAATTGAATAGGAATCTCTATGTCAGTCCAACGATCGGAATCTATTAATATATTCTTTTCACCTGCTAATTGATGATCAGACAAATTACTTAGAAGCTCAATTCGTCCTTTTGCATGACCACGGATACATACAATTATCTTCCTTATTTCACAATCGCACTTAAAATATTTATATCCGATCGTTGTATGATTGGTAATATTAGCAATGAATTGATTTCTTTCCCCTCCATCACCAACTTCTTCCTCATATAGGTATGGTTCCGTTTCCTTCAATCCCTCAGTACGAACTAAACTACAAACTCCGGTAGGTCCAATGAGATTACATGCAATATGTGCTGAAAATGTCCCCCTAGCAGGAAGTGGTCCTCCATTCAGTCCACAGGATGTCATTTCCACCTGGCTTATAGTTCCTTCCCTTGATATGGTTATTCGTTCGGCACATCCCTGTCTTGAAAATTGTGTAGCATGGGTGTGTCGATGATAAAAAATATACCACTCGCCCATAATAAAAACCAGACCTCCATGGTTATTACCTGTATAGTTAAGGCCTTCTTCCGGGTTTCTTCCCTGATATCCAATATCTCCATTGGATATAATCACTCCCCCATAGACAAAATCCCTGTCGGGATATTTGCTTGTAGCATAGCAAAGTTCATGAATTTGTTGACTTGAATAAACCAGATAATATACTCCATTCATTTTTCGAATAGAAGGAGCTTCAAAATAGGCATGATTTTCAAAACCTGTACCAATACTGTTGTTATAACAAGGTAATACTACTTTGGGTGGTACTTTTATCGTAATCATATCCTGCTCCAGTTCAGTTACCATACCACCTTTTATCTGTTCTTTATCCACCCAGGGAATAGGAAAATCCGGACAAAATCCATAATAAAGATATACCTTCCCATCATCATCCACAAGTACTGCTGGGTCATAAGGAATATATTCTGTTAGATCCCTTTCAATTGTATCTTCTTCGTAATGAACCCTACCATAGTATTCATAGTTACCTGCAGGGGTATCACAGACTGCTACGGAGATTCTACCAACATAATCCAGACCATAATATAAGTAATACCGACCATCTGGCCCTACTGCCACATCTGGCGCAAACATGGAATGTGAGCCGTCCACATTCATAGGATCTTGCGTCTTTTGATAAATCACTCCCTCATAACGCCAATTTCCAAGATCATATATAGGTGCTGACCAGCAGACATAGTCTCCCGTACAAAAGGTTGTCCCTTTTGCTTCATCATGGGATCCGTACACATATACCCTGTCACCAAATACATATGGTTCCCCGTCCGGTATATATTCATATCCTGGTAAATAAGGATTAAACGCCAATTTTTTATTTTCTTTCATATACTCTCACCCATTCTCATCTAGTATTATTTATGGAATTATTTCTATGGTACTAATTATACCATGGTACTTTTTCTAACGATATATTGCGAGTGGAAGTCAACAGTATAGTGATATATATGAACAGAATAATATAAGGGATGGGAATGATACAGTCATTCATATAATTGAGCCAAACTGACTAAAAAACCTCTGGCTTATCGTTTAGCTACGATAAACCAGAGGGAAATGTACTCTTTGCAAAATGGTTAAAACTTAATGCTTACTATCATCTAACATTTAATATTCAAATCTTTGAAGTCCAAGTACCTTTATTACTCCTTACTCATCCCAGTTATGATAAACTTGTTGCACATCATCATCTTCTTCAAGTAAATCAAGGATACGATTCATCATCTTGATGTCGTTCTCATCCTTTAACTCTACCCAAGTTTGAGGGATCATGGTAACCTCTGCCTGTGCCATAGGAATACTTGCTTTTTCAAGATTATCTCTTACGGTTGAGAAGTCATCGGGATCTGTTAGTATCTCAAAGCTATCTTCCTCTTCTGAGAAATCTTCTGCTCCTGCATCTAGTGCAAGTAGCATTAGGTCATCCGCCTTCATATCGCATTCTTCTTTGTCAATGATAATCTGACCTTTTCGATCAAACATAAAGGATACACAACCGATTGCACCAACATTTCCATTGCCTTTTGTAAATGCATTACGTACATTACCAGCTGTTCTATTCTTATTATCCGTCAAGCCTTCTACGATAATAGCAGTTCCATTGGGACCGTAGCCTTCATAGGTTACTGTCTCATAATTCACGGCATTTGCATCTCCTGCTGCCTTTTTGATGCTTCTATCTATGGTATCATTGGGCATGTTGTTTGATTTTGCTTTTGCAATGATATCTTTGAGACGGCTGTTTGAGTTAGGATCTGCGCCGCCCTCTTTTACAGCTACTGCAATTTCACGACCAAGCTTTGTAAAGATCTTCCCCTTAACAGCATCATTTTTTTCTTTTTTATGTTTTATATTTGCAAATTTCGAATGTCCTGACATTTGAATTCTCCTTACTAAACTGAACTAACTTTATTTATGAGTAAATTAATTAATATGAATAATTCATAGAAATGAGCCTTAAATATTTTATCACCGTTTGTTATCTTCGGCAAGTAGATTTTATGTAGCCGAATTACTACATTATTCGGCGTTGATTAATTTACTGAGTTTCTCCATAACGCTTACGGTTTCCTCTGCTGTACGAATAGCACACATAACAGTATCATCTCCTGCGATACAACCAACGATGCTATTCATCTGTAATGCATCAAGTGCAGCTGCAACTGCCATAGCCATACCGGAGATTGTTTTTATTACCATAATATTTTGAGCCATATCCATGGATACAAAACCATCCCTTAATACACGAGTATATTTCTCACTCATGCCGGGCTCGGTTTTCTGAAGCACAATGTATTTTTGTCTTCCGCCATCGACTGCTACCTTGGTAAGTTTTAATTCTCTGATATCTCTTGAGACGGTTGCTTGAGTTACATTATAACCATCCTTCATCAGTCTTTCCGCCAATTCTTCCTGGGTCTCAATATCATATTTATTGATCAATTCGATAATCTTACTCTGCCTGCTTATCTTCATATTTCTACCAGTACCTTTCTGTATAGTATGATATTACTCAATCTCCATTATGACCTAACTTTGACCGCAAAATCTCATAAATACCGGTGCGGTTAAGTTTGACTAATTTTGTATTGTATTTCGCCTTACGTATTAAAATAGTATCGTCGGTACCAAGATCTATTACTTTCTTACCATCAAACGTCACAATTGCTTCCGCCTCTTGTGTTTTCTTACTCTTTCCAACAACAATCTTAATGGTATCCTCAGCAGAGACTACGATACTCCTAGGGCTTAAAGAATGAGGGCAAATCGGTGTTATTACCATTGCTCTAGCTCTCGGAATAACAATTGGTCCTCCAGCAGATAAATTATAGGCAGTAGAACCTGTTGGAGTTGAAATGATAACCCCATCCCCAAGAAAGTTGTCCACCAATTCATCATTAACATAAATACCAAGACTAATAATTCTGGAAAAACCTTTTCTAGTAATAACCGCATCATTTAGGGCATAGCCCGTGCTATGTTCCACCATATCTATTCGTGGTGTACGAAATAGAACATCGCCCTCTATCATCATTCGATTCTCAACTCGGTAATCATCTTCAAAAAGTCGGTCCAAAGCCTCGAACACATTATTCTCTTCAATCTCAGCTAAAAAACCAAGGGTTCCAAGATTTACTCCAAGTATCGGAATACCATAAGTCATTAAATCATTTGCTGCTTGAATTATCGTCCCATCTCCACCTAATACAATGGCGCATTCAATCTGCCGAGGAACAATAACCGGATCCGTTGTCTTTTGTACCGGGGAAACACTCGAAAGAGTAGCAACTTTACCAGCTTTTTCAATGTAAGCAACAATCTTCTTTGTTACAGATAAATTTATATCTTTTTCTTTGTTTGTAATTATCAAAAATCGATCCATTCTGATTGCTACTCCCTTTAAATTACAGATACATTAAAGTTTATCACACAATTCCATTTATTTCAAGTAAATGCACTAATCTTTCACTATTCTTCATAATTATTCGGAATAATTATACGCTCAATCTGCTTTTTTATGCTTCCGAAAGCATATTATGAGCATTTTCAACGGTTTTATTGATGTTTTGAGCAGAAATCATCATTCCGCTCACAATTTCGTCCACCTGTTCATTGCATAATACTTTTCGAAGATATAATAAATATTCAATATTTCCCTCGGGTCCTTTGATCGGTGAAAAATCCAACTCCAAACAATCAAAACCAATGGAAGCGGCATATTCACTTACCATAGTTATTACTTCGCTATGGACTTTTTGATCTCTAACTACACCCTTTTTTCCAACCTTTTCTCTACCCGCTTCAAACTGCGGTTTAATCAGACAGACAATTTCTCCTCGCTCCGTCAACAGATTACGTACCGGTAATAGAACCTTAGTCAAAGATATAAAGGATACATCGATGGATGCAAATGCAATTTTATCATCGATCTGCTCCGGCAAAAGATATCTTATATTGGTTTTCTCCATGGATACCACTCGTTCATCCTGTCTGAGTTTCCAAGCAAGCTGATTGGTTCCGACATCGACGGAATAGACCTTAATTGCACCGTTTTGAAGCATACAGTCTGTGAAACCACCTGTGGAAGATCCAACATCCATACAGATTTTGCCCTCCAAGGTGATATGATATTGCTCCATCGCTTTTTCTAATTTAAGTCCACCACGACTAACATACTTTAAAGGGTTCCCCTTTACTTCTATGAATGCCTCTTCACTAAAGGTGCTTCCTGCCTTATCCTCACGCTGCCCATCGACAAAGACATTACCTGACATGATGATTGCTTTTGCTTTTTCCCTAGATTCGGCAAGGTTTCTATTCACTAATAATACATCTAATCTTTCCTTCATCGTTACTCACTTTCAATTATGTTACAAAATGCGTTCTTTCATCTTTGCTATAATGCTTTGTGCATCAATACCAACCTTCTTCTGCAGTTCATTGACGGAACCATGCTCCACAAACATATCAGGAACTGAAATATTTATGAAATCTACGCCACACTTTTTCGCTTCAAACAGGTAGTCTGCAACCTTTTGACCATAGCCACCACTCCTAACGTTTTCCTCCAAGGTAACAATTAAGCTATGGTTTTCTGCAAGTTTCTCTAACATATCCTTATCAATTGGCGAAACAAATCTTGCATTCACAACGGTTATCGTTCTGCCCTCGTTTGCAAAATGCTCTGCAACTTCCTGCGCTATCTTTACCATGCTTCCTACTGCAAGGACTGCAATATCTTTTCCTTCCATAAGGATTTCACTCTTACCATACTCCATTGGTTTCATAACATCACTAAAGCCAAGGTATGCTTCTCCCTTAGGATAACGTATTGCTACGGGAGCATTTAATGATATGGCATAGGATAACATCTCCTCTAACTCAAATTTATTCTTTGGTGCTAATACCGTTAAGTTAGGTATATGGGAGAGGAAGGATAGATCAAAGGTACCTTGATGTGTTTTACCATCCTTGCCAGAGATTCCGGCGCGATCAATTGCAAAGACTACCGGCAAATTGTTGATGCATACGTCATGGATGATCTGATCATAAGCCCTTTGTAAAAAGGTTGAGTAGATTGCAACCACCGGTTTAAATCCACCCATAGCCAGTCCTGCTGCAAAGGTTACAGCATGCTGTTCTGCAATACCCACATCAAAGAAACGGTCGGGAAACTTCTTTTTAAACTCAGAGAGTCCTGTCCCATAAGGCATTGCAGCCGTAATTGCGATGACCTTCTCGTCAGCCTTAGCCAGACGTAACATGGTATCTGAAAATACCTTGGTATAGGCAATCTCCTTCTCCTTACGAATTGGTTGACCACTAGCAACATCAAAGGGGTCAACCCCGTGAAAATGACTCGGATATTTTTCAGCCAGCTGATATCCCTTGCCCTTTTTCGTTAGTACATGGACCACTACTCCCTTCTTCACTTTCGAAGCAGCTTCAAAGGCAGTCATCATCTGCTCAATGTTATGTCCATCGATTGGTCCGATATAGGTAAGCCCCATATCTTCAAAGAACATACTGGGTAACATAAAGTACTTAATCGCGTCTTTGGACCGTTTTAATCCATCAACAAGAGGTTTTCCAAAACCGGGAAGTTGATTTAAGGTACTTTCCATGTTTTCCTTAAAATCGGTATATTTTGAACTAGTTCTAAGCTTCGCAAGATAATTTGCGAGGCCTCCTACATTTTCGGATATGGACATATTGTTATCATTTAATACAATGATAAGATTTGACTTTAGTCTTCCTGCATTATTAATTGCCTCAAAAGCCATTCCGCCTGTAAGAGCTCCGTCACCCAAAACAGCCACAACTTTACTATTATCACCACTTAAATCTCTTGCCTTAACAAGACCAAGTGCTGCTGATATAGCGGTGGAACTATGTCCTGTATCAAAGGAATCACAGAGACTCTCTTCTCTTTTTGGGAAGCCGCATAAACCATCAAGCTGACGTAGTGTTGAGAATAGATCCTTTCTACCTGTCAAAACTTTATGGGTATAAGCTTGATGGCCCACATCCCACACTAGTTTATCCTTTGGGAATCCTAGAAACAAATGAAGAGCCATGGTTAACTCAACAACACCAAGGTTGGAAGCCAGATGACCACCTGTTTTACTTATATTTTGTAATAAAAAACCACGGATTTCCTCTGCTAGTTTTTCATAATCCTGGCTGTTTATCTTTTTGATATCATTTGCTTGATTGATACTTTCTAATATATTAGGCAAAAAACTATCACCTCTCTTATTCTATATTCAATGGATAATTGCGAAACTATATATATTGTGTTTTCAATACCTAGAGCTTACAAGTTTCACAATCGCCAATCTAAACTCTTTCTATAAAATCATACACATCCTAATTGTAACATTCGGATACCGTCTATTTTTCCCTACTAACCAGCTCTATAATAAGCCTCTCCAAAAAAACATTCCGATAAGCTAGTGTCCTATAATTCTTGATCGCTCGCTCGGATATTAGTAGTACTTCTTTGCTTGCACCCTCTAAACTCATAATAGAGACATACGTTGTTTTCTCATTTTTTTCATCACTATGAGTTGGTTTACCAAGCACCTCGGCAGTACTTGTAACATCTAAAATGTCATCCATTATCTGAAAAGCAAGTCCAATATCTCCTGCTATCTTTTCTATTTTACTAATTTCTTCCTCGCTTGCTCCTGCAAGGATTGCTCCAATCATCATCGATGCTTCAACGAGAGCGCTGGTTTTCATAAGATACATTAAGTCAAGTCGGTCACGGGTTATAACTTCCGTTGTTTCCTCCATATCAATCACTTGACCGCCAATCATTCCATAAATTCCTGCCTTTGATCCAAGCACCTGCATTGCTTTTGCCACTCGCTCATAATCAATTAATCTATCATCATGAGCGGCATCAATTTCTTGAAAGGACTTTAATGCTGTTTCAAAAGCATAATTAAGTAGGCCATCGCCAGCCAATATGGCCATAGCTTCGCCGTATACCACATGTGTTGTCTTCCTGCCTCTACGGTAATCATCATTATCCATTGCCGGCAGATCATCATGTACCAAGGAATAGGTATGAATCATCTCAATGGCTGCCATAAAGGGTTCCACTAATGCACGATTTTTCCCTCCGAATAATTCATAGGTTTCAGACATCAGCATGGGTCTAAGTCGTTTTCCACCTGCCATCAAGCTGTAATTCATTGCTTCTATTACAGTTTTTTGATACCCTTCTTCCCTTGGTAAAAATTTTCTAAGTACTTCTTCTATTTCATATACTTTTTGCTGCATATCCTGCTCAAGGTTCATTTGTCTCTCCGTTTTCACTCAATAGTATAAGTTCCTTTTCCACCTTGTCGATGGAATCGTTACAAGCTTTCAGAAGCTTCATGCCCTCTTGATATAATACAAAGGAATCCTCAAGGCTTACATCGGATTTTTCAAGTGCTTCCATAATTTCATTTAACTTTTCAAAAGATTCCTCTAATTTCATTTCCTTTTTAGCCATTTGATCTCTCCTTTATTATGACCTTGTTATTTCTAATTAATCCCTTTTCTTGTAATTACTAGCATCCACGCTGCTTCGGATAGATATCTTCTACTTTTGTTTTTATATCACCATCTAATAAAGACACCGTTAGGACTTCGTTCTTTGCTACCTTTTCTATACTCTGCAAGGGTTTGTTATCTTCTCCAACAATTAACGCATATCCTTTGCTTAGCTTGGATAGAGGTGATAAACCTTCCAGTCTTGCTATGTATAGTTCCATCTGATGTCTTTTTTCTCTCAGTCGCTGATTCATACGCTGTTGTAGCTTCTGTTCAGCGTCCATAAGAAATTGGCGTTTTTGTCTAATTTGATAAGTAGGACTGGCATAGAACAAACGAAGTTTTAATTCCTTTACTTTATTCTGGTAGCCACTCAGTTTCTGTTGCATCTCACGTGACAGTTTTCGTTTATAGTCCCTAAGTAATACTTCAAAAGCCATATAGTCATTTACTGCCAATTCAGCTGCCGCTGATGGAGTTGGCGCCCGAAGATCGGATACAAAATCTGCAATCGTAACATCTGTCTCATGGCCGACTGCTGAGATAATCGGTGTCCTACACTCATAGATTGCTCTAGCAACAACCTCTTCATTAAATGCCCACAAGTCCTCTATGGATCCACCACCTCTTCCGACAATGATAGTATCCACCCCTAGTTTATCAAGAGCTGCAATCCCTTTTGCTACACTCTCTGCAGCACCGATTCCCTGCACCAAGGCAGGATATAAGATCAATTGAACGTAGGGATTTCTACGTTTTGAAATATTAATAATATCCTGAATAGCTGCACCTGTAGAAGCTGTTACAATACCTACCTTTGTAGGATATGCAGGTATTTGCTTTTTGTGCTCTTTATCAAACAAGCCTTCCTCTTCCAGATTTCTTTTTAGTCTCTCATACTTTTCATAGAGAAGACCTTGTCCATCCAGAACAATCTGATTAGCATATAGCTGATATTTACCGTCTCTTTCGTATACGTTAATGCTTCCCAGAGCAATTACACTCTGACCTTCCTCTAATCGGAAGGTTAGTCCTCTTCTTTGCCCGGCAAACATAACACATGCTAATTGCCCCTGAGCATCCTTTAATGTAAAATAAATGTGCCCAGAGGTATGATATTTGCAATTGGATACTTCACCCTTTATATAAATATTGTTGAGCATCCGATCTCGCATAAACATATTCTTTATATATTGATTAATCTCTGTTACCGAATAAGCCTGTCCCATATATCCCTCCCTGTCAAATACCTAAGGCGGCCTCATGAACCACTCGGTGAAAAACGTAAGAAACACGCTACTTGAATTTCTAAGGTTCGCGTAGCTTACGCGCTATTAATAAATCTCTCTTTACGAGTAATTCCATTCCTACAAATAAAAATAAACCCTTCACGAAATCCTAACACTTTAATCTAAAATACTTCCATGTCCAGTTTTGCGTAGGGCATACCTATAAAATACTACACGTATATAAAATTGTCAAATTCCTCGAAACCTATCACGAAATTCATCATGATCCAGAGC
>JAEWEO010000205.1 GCA_023389295.1 Bacillota bacterium | reverse complement strand
ATACCAATCCCTGATCAATGTTATTCCTGAAGAAGAGAGAAAAATGAGTGAGGAAACGCTCTATATTCTAGGAAGAGAGGTAACAGAGGACGGGAAAGACCGTATGGTGACGGACAAGGGTAAATATTATTATCTCAGCGCCAAAAACTATGAGGAGTATTGGTATGAAGATACAACACAAAATGACAATGATAATGTCGTAACAGATAACGCTGTAACCGGTGGTGAAGCTATTTCTAATCAGACGAGTCTCATTGACCGCTATATGGACAAAGGAGTCAAAGCTTATGTCTGTGGTTCAGAAATCTTATTTATTACAGCTGAAACAGCTGAAAAAATTGTAATACATAACGTATGGATTAAGTCAGGCGAGGGTACAAAAGTAGACACCTTTATTAATGGTTTAGATAAAAGCTTTACAGCGCAATATAAACTGTCCCAAAGCTTAGAAAAAGTAGTTGGTGATATTACCATTCAGGATCAAAAGGTGGTACAAATTAGCGTAAAGCCCGATATGATCGAGGGTAAGGTATTAAGATCAGGAGAAGGATTTATTGAAGTGGAGGGCTATGGAGAGATACCTTTAGAAGAGGATTTTCGAATCTATAAGATATATGGAACCATGAGTGTGGAACCTACAGGAAGTATTTTGGTTGGTTATGAGAATACTGATTTTATTGTATCCGATGGTAAAATTAGTGCAGCCTTAATAACCGAAAGTATAAAAGCTGAAAATGTAAGAGTATTACTAAAAACCTCTGCTTATAAAGATATTTATCATAATAAGGTGGAAGTAACCTCATCTGAGGATTTTACGGTAAGCACCGACGATACAAATAAGACTTATGAAGCTGGTGAGATCGTTACTTTTGAGTCAGACAATAAGCTTTTTAAGGAAGGCAGAATTATGATTCAGACGGTGTCAGATACAGGTAAAATAGAGATATTATCCATCAACCGTGCTTATGGTACTCCGAAGTATCGGGGCAGAATTGAATTAACGAAGGAAGAAAAAGGACTATTAATTATTAATGAACTTCCCTTAGAAGAGTATTTATATGCTGTTATACCTAGTGAAATGCCTACCAGCTATGGATTGGAAGCCTTAAAAGTACAAGCGGCGTGTGCAAGAAGTTATGCTTATAAGAATCTTATGGCAAATAGCCTAAGTCAATATGGTGCCCATGTGGATGATAGTGTATCTTATCAGGTATACAATAATATTTCGGAAAATGAGGATTCCATTTTAGCAGTTAAGGAAACTTATGGTGAGGTAATTGAATACGATGGAGAAGTAATTAATGCATATTATTTTTCTACCTCCTGCGGACATACTGCACAAGCTTCTAGTGCATGGGTAAATGAGACTGAAATACCATATCTGATGGGTAAATTACTTATTGTAGAAGAAACAGGGGAAGGTTCTGAGAATCAAAGTGAGGCCGCAGATTTATATGAGGATCTGTCCTCTGAGAAGACCTTCAAAGAATTTATAAATGCAAAGGATGTTACAACCTATGATAGCAGTTTTGGCTGGTACCGTTGGAAGGTAACTATGAGTGCTAAGAATATAAAAGCCTCTATTGATGCAAATTTGGCAAATCGTTATAAAGCAAATCCGGATTTAATTTTAACTCGTACCAAAGAGGGAGATAAGGAGAAGGAAGATGTATATGAAAGTGTTCCCGTGGACAGCGTTGGTACGATTGTGGATATTTCAGTCACAAAAAGAGAAAAAAGTGGAATGATCTCGGAAATATTAATTACCGGTAGTGAAAAAACCATTAAAGTTCGAAAGGAATATAATATAAGAGCATTACTGGCTCCTGTTAATGATACGGTCATCCGCCAAGATAATAGCGAAGTAAATTACCTAACTCTGTTACCAAGTGCCTTTTTCACCATGGAGAAGGAGGAGAAGAGTAATAAATTAAGTAGCATCACTTTAACAGGTGGTGGCTACGGTCATGGAGTTGGACTTAGCCAAAACGGTGTAAAAGCACTTGTAGATGCAGGTAAAAAGTACGAAGAAATTATAACCTATTTCTACGAAGGAACTAGACTTGGTTTTATTTATGAGTAGTTATTATTTTTGCGATAAAGCTGTTTGATCTTTTCTACTAAATCCTTGTTTTCAAATAATAAATTAAACTCTGCACCTAAGAATAAAATGTACATACAAAAATACATCCATAGCATGAAGAGTACTATAGTAGTGAGAATACCATACATGGAGGTACTATTGGAGTAATTACTATAGTAAGAGGAGAAATTATCAATATAGTAGGAGAAAGCATAGGAGAATCCCATCCATCCTGCTGCACAAATCATTGCACCGGGGAGTTCATTTACCTTCTTCGCTTTTCTATTGGGTATTACAATATAGATGATTAAGAAGAAAAGGATTAAGGTAATGAGTCCCAGGATGGTTCGAAGGCTGATTACAATAAGTGCAGCATCGACAAGCACAGGTACTCTTTGCTCGATCCAAAAATACAGCCGGTTACCAAATACAAATAAGATCATGGTAGCTATAATCATAATTGCAAATATCAAGGTATAAAACGTTGAGTTAAGGCGTAGTAAGATATAATTACGGGTTTCTTTGATCCCATATACGGCATTTAGACCATTCATTATCGCAAGAAAACCTTTTCCGGCAGACCATAGGGTAGAAATAGCAGTAATCGATATTAATGCGCTGGAGGTAGCAGTATCATAGATTTCCATAATAACTCTTACAACTAAGGAATTTACTGCGGTTGGAAATGCTTGCGTGAATAATTTGAGCATAGCACTCTCTCCAATGGGAAAGTAACGAACCAAACTTAAGAGCAGCATAATAAAAGGAAAGAAAGAGACAATAATAAAGAAAGCAGCTTGTGCAGAGAACGCTGCCACATGATCATCTCGTATCTTCCTTGCAAATAACTTAAATAGACGAATCGTAGCTTTTATCATATCATTTCCTCATTTATATACATAATGGCAATAGTTCTTTATGATATTATATGTGGTGTATAACTATACTATCCCTTTATAAATATAATTGCAAGATGGTTTCATTTACAGTATCCACATAAATAATTTCTATATCCCTGATAGATTACAATTTTTCTTCCGAATGACCTTTCTTTGTTAACATAGTGTTTCTTACTTGTATTAGGAAAAAAAACGGCATATTTCAGTAATGGTGTCGAAAGTTAAGTCGAATTGTAAAAGTAAGAAACAATTGATAATAATTGGAAGATGGAATATAATGAAAATAATATATTTGTCCGAATTTATTCCCATAAACTATTGATTTTTCTGGCTTTTATAGTATTATGTTTACAGGGACAAAGTTTTGTAAATAGATGAATTTGAGGGAAATACAGATACAAGCTACATAGAATAGCCATTATTTTTCTCATTTTCATAAAAGCGGAATATTCTCAAAAATGGAGGATTAGAATATGATCAATTTTGATGAAGAGATTGAAAAATTCCAACCTAGCCTAGAGATTGAGCAGGCGGAGGATGTCATTAACAATAATGATTTAACGGATGTAACAGATATATTGAAGGAAATACTGAAGGGAAACAAAGAAAATAAATAACCAATAGATTAGAACGGACAGGTGGGGATGATATGATTTGCCCGAATTGTAAAAGTAATATGTCGGATAAGAAAAAACGTTGTGACAGATGTGGCTCGGATTTAACGATGTATCGAAAAATTCTTCGAGCTTCTAATCTGTATTATAATAACGGCTTGGAAAGAGCAAAAGTTAGAGATTTATCAGGAGCAGTCATAGCACTTTGTAAAAGCTTGGATCTGAATAAGTTGAATACGAACGCACGAAATCTTCTTGGTCTTGTCTATTATGAGATGGGGGAGACGTTGGCTGCTTTAAGTGAATGGGTAATTAGCAGGCATTTCCAGCCAACTGATAATGATGCGGATGAATATATTAATAAGGTACAATCCAATCTTACAAAGCTGGATGCACTAAATCAGGCAATAAAGCGCTATAACACAGCTCTGGGTCTCACAAGGCAGGGAAGCGATGATTTAGCTATCATACAACTCAAAAAGGTTGTTAACCTGAATCCTAATTTTATTCGTGCTTACCAGCTGTTAGCATTGCTATTAATGAAAACAGGAGAAAAGGAACGTGCAAAAAAAGTCTTATTAAAGGCAAGTAAGATTGATGTAACGAACACCACGACCTTAAGATATATGCAGGAACTGGAGACGCCGACGGCCAAGGACCTTGATAGTAATCCGGAAGCGGAGTCGACAAGTACAAGCTCCATTATGCCTCTTTCTCCCTATAAAGAGGACAAGCCTAACATTATGGCTTTTGTTAATTTGGTAATCGGTGTTATCATAGGTATTGCTGTTATGGCATTTTTAGTAATACCAACGATTAAGAACAATAAAAGTAACGATGATAATACGGATTACGGAGATAGTGGATATAGCATTGCTCAAATACAAGAAAAAGATAATAAGATTACTCAATTAGAGAACGAAAAGAAGGAATTAGAACAAGAAAGAGACCAGTTACAAGCTCAAATAGACAATTTCACAATACCTGATGATAAGTCACAGTTATATACTTCCTTGTTTGATGCCTTAGAACTGTATTTCGTTGAATTGGAGAAATCTCAAAGCCAGCGTGATTTTACGGCTATAGCGGAGCTTTTGGCAGATCTTGATGAAACACAGTTTGAGATTGAATCTGCTGTTCAATTATTAAATAAGCTAAGGGAGATTGCTTATCCTGGTGTGGCAGAGGAGCATTATGATAAAGGCCATGATCTTTATAGCGCAGGTAAATATGAAGAGGCTTTGGTTGAACTGGAGAAAGCAATGACCTTTGATCCGACGGATGTTGATGCTATTTATTTTACAGCGAGATCCTATCACCGTATGGGGGACAATGAGAATGCAGCATTATACTATAATAAAGTTGTAACAGAGTTTCCTGACTCCTCAAGAGTCACAAATGCAAAGGATTTCTTACAAGAGGTACAGGAATAAACTGGTTGTAATCTAAGACTACTGACAAATTTATATTACAAATAACTTATGATAAGAAGCTTATTAAAAAAAGACATTTCATGAAGTAGGTGAAAAAACCTATCCATAAAAGGTCTTTTTTTAATACATCAATAGAGGAAATATATGGTAAAGTCAGGAGGCAGTAGAGCATGCAAGAAAACAAAAAACAGAAGAATGCCAATATGATCAGAGAGGAGGGAACTATCTACGAAATTTATGGTCGGTGTCTGATCATACATTTAAATGATGAGTTAGATCATCACAATGCTATTCAAATTAGAGAAAAAGCGGACAAACTGATTGATCGTAATAATGTCAAAAATATAATTTTTGACTTCTCAGGAGCTAATTTTATGGATAGCGCAGGAATCGGAGTTGTCATGGGAAGGTATAAAAAAGTAATATTTATTGGGGGAAAGACTGCCGTAGCCAATGTAAATTCGGTGGTGGATCGAATCTTTCGATTATCCGGTTTATATAAGATTATTGAGAAATATGACTCGGTGGAGACGGCATTAACAATCATACAAAAAGCTTAGCCCTAGGAATGGATTTCATAAGTTAAATAGTGTTACTTATGTGTCTAGAAAAGGGATGATGCATATATAGTTTGTTTCAAAGGTTAGAAAGAGGAAAGGGGATAAGTAAACGCAATGAATGATAAAAATGAAATGACCTTGCTATTTGAAAGCAAATCACAGAATGAAAGCTTTGCCAGGACCGTAGTAGCAGCTTTTGCAGCTCAGTTAGATCCGACCATTGAGGAGTTGGCAGATATAAAAACTGCTGTATCAGAAGCAGTAACCAACTCAATTATTCATGGGTATCCTGATTGCAAAGGCATTATTAAGATGCATTGCATGATAAGTGGAAATGAAATCACGGTGGAGATTACCGATGAAGGTGTTGGAATAGATAATATTGAAAAAGCTATGGAGCCTTTATATACCACAAGACCGGAATTAGAACGTTCCGGTATGGGGTTTTCCTTTATGGAAGCATTCATGGATGAACTGGAAGTGAAATCTGTAACCGGTAAAGGGACTTTGGTTAAAATGAAGAAAAAAGTAGGGAAATCTGGAATACTTAGAGACATTATGCAGGAAGCCTTTCAAAAGGAGGCATAGTTGGTCATAGGAGGAAAAACGGTTGAAAGGAAGTGGGGTTTAATGTGGATACGCTTGAACTGATTAAACGATCGAAGGAAGGCGATAAAGAAGCAAGGGATCGTGTTGTTACTGAGAATGTCGGTCTTGTGTGGAGTATTGTTAGAAGATTTGTAGGTAGAGGGCATGAGATGGAGGATCTGTTCCAAATCGGCAGTATAGGTCTTATTAAGGCAATAGATAAGTTTGATTCATCCTATGAGGTTAAATTCTCAACTTATGCCGTTCCTATGATTACCGGTGAAATAAAACGCTTTTTAAGAGATGACGGTATGATTAAGGTAAGCAGATCTCTAAAAGAATCCGCAACAAAAATAAGAATGATACGCGAAAGATATGGTAATGTTTATGGACGTGACCCAACCATAGATGAGATAGAGGAAGAACTGGGTATAGCAAAGGATGAAATTGTAATGGCTTTGGAGACAGGGGCAGAGGTTGAGTCCCTTTATAAAACAATTTATCAAGGGGATGGAAGCCCAATATATCTTATTGATAAATTAGCAGAAACAAAAGATGAAAGTGATGATTTGGTGGATAAACTTGCACTTAAGGAAATCATTGAATCCTTAGATGAGAAGGAGCAAGAAATAATTAAACTTCGATACTTTAAAGATAGAACGCAAACAGATATTGCTAAGGAACTTGGAATTTCTCAAGTACAGGTTTCAAGAATGGAAAAAAGAATACTGAAGATAATGAGGGAAAAACTTGGGGCATAAGACTTGTTTTTCATTGAAATAGATGTAGTGAAAAATTTACCAGTATAGTAAATTATGTAATCGATATAATAGTAACTAGAAAATAAATAGTAAGTAAAGAAAGCATCAGATACCATCATCTGATGCTTTCTTTTATGTAAATGTAGCTATTTATATAGTATTTTTTCAAGGAAAGGATCAGATGCTTCTTATGTCAGCAAGAAAAAAGGTTTTATGGATTGTCGCATTGATCATTATAGCTGCTGTTATTATTGTTATTTATGTCAGCTTTTTTACAGAGGGAAAGGCATCGGAATTTGATGGTACTCTAGTACATTACAAAAGCAATTTCATTGGATAGAATTGGAGGTTTCTATGAGTAATCAGAAAAAAAGTTCGGCTTCAAGTGTAGTTAGAGAAAAAGACAAAACAAAAAGAGATCAAAATTACAATCAGTATGTAAAAGAGGTTACACCTAAATTCAGTATTTTTAAAAATACTTTAAAAGCTTTTCTTATTGGTGGTATTATCTGTACCATTGGTCAATGCTTTATGAATTATTATAGCTATTTGGGAGCAGGAGAGGACAATGCCAAGTCATATACCAGCGTAACCTTGGTGTTTTTATCGGTACTTCTGACCGGATTAGGATTTTATCAGAAGCTTGCCAAATTTGCAGGAGCCGGAACCTTAGTTCCAATTACCGGATTTGCTAATTCTGTAGCTGCCCCGGCAGTAGAATATAAAAAAGAAGGCCAGATATTTGGTATTGGATGTAAAATATTCACCATTGCGGGACCCGTTATTTTGTATGGTATCTTCTCATCCTGGTTACTAGGATTGATCTATTATATATTAAAGATTTTAAAAGTAGTATAGATAACGCTGAATAACTATAAAAAGACCTTCAAAATTAAAATATTAAATAAAGCTAAGGAGTTGTAACAATGTCTGATAAAGAAGCGAAAAAATCTAAAATGGTGGGAAAACAAAGTCTACTGTTTTCTAATCCTCCTTATATTATCGCAGCATCCTCAATTGCAGGAAAAAAAGAAGGAGAAGGACCTCTTGGTTCTCTTTTTGATGTAATAGAGGAAGACTCAATGGTAGGGAAGAATAGTTGGGAAGAAGCAGAAAGTGAACTTATGAAGGAGGCTGCTAACAAAGTTCTTCAAAAAGCAGGACTAAAAAATACAGATATTCGATATATGATTGGTGGAGATCTTTTGGGACAATTGATTGCTACCTCTTTTGGTATCGCTGAACTTGATATACCGTTGTTTGGAATATATGGAGCTTGTTCCACCATGGGTGAGGCTATGTCACTTGGTGCAATTTTAATTGAGGGTGGATATGCAGATCGTGTAATAGCAATTACCTCGAGTCATTTTGCGGGAGCAGAAAAGCAGTTTAGGTTTCCTCTCGATTATGGTAATCAACGTCCTTTCTCGGCTTCCTGGACAGTTACGGGGAGTGGTGCTGTAATACTTTCGAATCAAAAGAATCAGACAGCAAACGAAAAGGCGGTAGTGATTAAGGGAATTACTACCGGTAAGATTGTAGATTACGGTCTAAAAGATTCTATGAATATGGGAGCGGCAATGGCTCCGGCAGCCTTTGAGACCATTAAGCAAAACTTTGAAGATTTAGGAGTAGAGCCGAATTACTATGATAAGATTATTACCGGAGACTTAGGGGATGTGGGGAAGAGTATCTTAATCGATTTGTTAAAAGAGAAAAATTATGATATCAGTAATAACCATATGGACTGTGGTATAGAAATTTTTGATAAAGAGAATCAGGATACTCATGCTGGTGGTAGTGGCTGCGGTTGTTCAGCGATTACTTTTGCTGGTTATATCTTAAAGCAACTTAGAGAAGGTAATTGGAAGCGGGTACTCTTTGTTCCAACCGGTGCCCTACTTTCCCAAGTAAGCTTTAATGAAGGCAAGACAGTACCCGGAATTGCTCATGCTGTTATCGTAGAAGCACAGTAAAGTTTTGTAATCTTTTAAAAGTTATATCTTGGAAGGAGATTGTTATATATGGATTATGTTAAAGCATTTGTGATTGGAGGTTTAATCTGTGCGGCCGTTCAGGTTTTACTAGATAATACAAAATTAATGCCTGGTAGAGTCATGGTTATACTTGTTGTCCTAGGTTCTATTTTAGGCGCGATTGGTATTTATGAGCCCTTTTCAAAATGGGCGGGTGCGGGTGCAAGCGTACCCTTAACCGGATTTGGTAACGTGTTGTTTAAGGGGGTTAAAGAGGCCGTTGATAAAGATGGATTTATCGGTATCTTTAAAGGTGGCTTTACCTCTTCTGCGGTAGGAATATCCTCTGCGCTAATCTTTAGTTATATCGCTTCATGGTGTTTTAATTCAAAAATGAAATCATAGCTTATTATCAATATGTTTGAAGCTAAAAATCCACCGTTAGCCCAGAGGGCTTATCGGTGGATTTTGTTATGATACATGATAAGTGAATTATCATGCTAATTCACTTATTTTAAAAGCTTACGGTAAGAAACGGAAGATATTATCGAGTACATCCTCTTCTTCATTGTTATCTGGGAGAATGGTGTCTTCCTCCTCATTTATATCAGGAAGAACCGGCTCATCTTCATAAACCGGATTGGTTGGTGTTGTCTGAGAGGATTTATGGATGGTACAAGACTCTTTTGGTAATAGATAAGGAGTATCATCGGTTTTTGAAGTTTCATTCTTATCCAAATATACTGCTTCCTTAACTTTATCTAAAGGACAGTTATCCGTTGCAAGAGATTTGGATACCGAACATACGGTGGCTTTCACATGCACATCACATTTGTCCGTTGGCTCCGTACCCTTTGCAAAATACTCTGTTTTTACTGTATTGCCACCAATATAATGGTCACAGACACCTTCAACAGCAAGCTTACCGGATTTCGTACATATCTTAGCTGTTACAATGGAATCGGGCATTGTAAAATCTTTTGTTTCCAAGCCTTTCTGGATATGAATCTGTTCCATAATGGTCTTCCAGATTTTTCTTGGATAACTTTTATCTACTTGACTACGGTTTCTATCAAAGCCGGACCAAATTGTTGCAGTATAATAAGGAGTATATCCGGAGAACCATAAATCATTGTAATCAGAAGTAGATCCGGTTTTACCTGCGACAGGCATATTAATTGCAGTCAATCTTAAACTCGTACCGGTTCCGATCTTAACAACATCCTCCATAGCGCTAGTTAGAAGATATGCAGTGGAAGATTTCATGACCTGTTCCTTCTTTGGAGTATTTTCTAATAATACTTTACCATTCTGATCCAGGATCTTAGTATAGAAAACAGGTTCTGTATAAACACCGCCATTGGCGATAGCGGCATAGGCTGCTGTTAACTCTATATTATATACACCATCCGTTAGACCACCAAGAGCCATAGGATAATTAATGTCTGAAACCACTCGACCATTGGATTCTTTTCTAGAATCAACAAGAGTTGAGATGCCAAGCTTCTTCGCATAATCAAATCCAAGTTGCGGAGTAACTTCAGCAAAGGTTTTGACGGTTACAATATTCATGGAATTATAGATACCTTTACGTAAGGTAGTTAAACCTTCATACCTTTTGCTGGAAGTCCAGTTGTTTACTTCCTTTTGCGTTCCAGGATAATAATAGGGACCAGCATCATCCTGAACACTAGCCAAAGTTAAGCCTAAGGTATCAAGTGCGGGTAAATACGTGGATATTACCTTAAAGGTTGAACCAGGTTGTCTCTTAGAATTGGTTGCTCTATTTAAGGTACGATTACCTTCTTTTTCACCTCTACCACCTATGATTGCCATTACTTCACCAGTATATTGATCCATTACTACAAAGGAAGATTGAGGCTGAATGGTCATGGTAATCTTTTCGGCAAGGATGGTATCTCCTTCTTCTACCATAGCTTCACGGAAAGCGTCTATCTTAGCCTGCATATCTTCTTTGTCTAAGAAGAGTAAAGAGAATTTACTTCCGTTATCATCTACATATAAGTTATCCGGATCATCATAATCCTTGTAAAATTCTAACAAATCATTACTGTGATAATGAATTTCTTCCCCATTATCTTTTTGAATGGAAAGCGCATAAGTAAGATCCCAGTAAGAGATCCCTATTTCTGGGAAGTTGGATTCATCCGCATAGACATCATCACAGATTTTTTGAATAACCGGGTCCTGTGTGGTGTATATATCCAAACCACCACTATAAAGTAAGTTAGTGGCCTGTGTTTCGGTATAACCTAGCTTTTCTTGTAAGTCAGTTATTACCTGTTCAATTAGCTCATCAACAAAATAAGTATAGTAAGAAGTGGTTTCTTTTTCATCATTGAGAGATTGAATACGGGTATAAACATCATCATCCATAGCCTCGTCATATTCCTCCTGGGAACAATGATCTTGTTCTAACATCTCTCTCAAAATTTCATTCTTACGAACTACATTTCGCTCCGGATAAGTAATCGGATTAAGGTAAACCGGAAGCTGGGCAATGGCAGCAATGGTAGCAGACTCAGATAAGGTTAAGTCTTTTGCCTCTTTATTGAAGTAACGTTTGGCTGCCGTCTGCACTCCATAGGTTCCGGAACCGAGATTAATGGTATTAATGTAATACTCTAAGATCGTATCTTTATCAAGCTCGTTTTCCAGTTGAATTGCAAGATACTGTTCCTGGATCTTTCTTTTTAATCGTTCCATGAAGGTAGCTTCTCTACCACCATCAAAGATTTGATTTTTTAGTAACTGCTGCGTAATGGTACTAGCACCTTCACTAAAATCTCCGGATGTAAGACCAGTTACACCTGCACGGAAA
>JAEWEO010000285.1 GCA_023389295.1 Bacillota bacterium | reverse complement strand
ATTATAATCCCATTGACTGTTGGTGGCAATATTGAAAGAACGAAATTAACAAAAAAGACAGCCTATCGGCTGCCGTTTCTGTCTTTCTATTACGCTTTTAGCTTTCAACTTCTTCTGTTTCCAAAGCTGCGATTTCGTACTTTTCAAGGATTATCTTCTGTATCTTGTCCCTTGTGTCCGAATTAATAGGATGAGCAATATCACGATACTCACCGTCACCGGCTTTTCTGCTCGGCATAGCAATAAATAAACCCTTATCGCCTTCAATTACCTTGATATCGTGAACTACGAACTCGTTATCAAGTGTAATTGATACTACGGCTTTCATCTTGCCTTCTTTACTCACCTTACGTACGCGTACGTCAGTAATTTGCATGGCATAGTCCCCCTTCTGTCAAAATTATCGTTCGTTTTTTAGAAAAGACAATAACTGCTTGTACTTTTCTTTGTTACTAATTTACACGAAATTCCTCAATTTCGCTAAATTTTATAGCACTTTGTTATATAGTGGTATTATAGCATGTTTCTTCCAAAATGTGAATAATATTTACGAAAAAATAACATAAATTTGCAACTTTTGTACTATTTTCAATAAAATTAATACTCATTAGGATTAAAAAGTACTTCTTATTCACTATTAATTACGGGTATCCTTGCACACGCCATTTCAGATAAGAATATAATAGCTACATATGCTTCAAAAAACAGCAGTATATTTATACAAGGAAGGATTTTAATATTGTAATTTAATAGAAATGGGTTATAATAGCAGGTAGTAAATCGTGGGAACGATGCATAGTAACAGATTAGATCACTAATTCAAAAAATTAGAAAAATAAAGAATAGGAAGTGCATTATGTACAAAATAGATTTTAGTAAACCTTGCCGAATCCATTTTATTGGTATCGGGGGAATCAGCATGAGTGGATTCGCCGAATATCTACATACTCTTGGCTTTCAAATTAGCGGTTCCGATGCCCACAAAAGCACCATAACAGACCACCTAAGTGCTTTAGGAATTAAATTCTTCCTAGGACAAAGAGCTGCTAATATATCCTCTGATATCGATTTGGTGGTATATACTGCAGCAATCTCAGAAGATAACGAAGAACTGATGGAAGTAAGACAAAGAAATATTCCAATTTTAACTCGTGCAGAAATGATCGGGCAGTTGATGCTTAACTTTGGTAACTCAGTAGCTGTATCCGGAACTCATGGAAAGACAACAACTACTTCCATGCTCTCCTCCATTTTCATGGCTGGAGATTTGGATCCCACCATCTCGGTGGGCGGTATTCTGGACGCTATTGGTGGAAATATTCGTATTGGTAAATCCGAACATTTCATTATAGAAGCATGTGAGTATACGAACACCTTCCTACAATTTAATCCGAGAGTTGGTGTAATTCTTAACATTGATGAGGATCACCTGGACTTTTTTAAGGATCTAGCTGATATACGGAGCTCCTTCCATCAATTCGCTAAACGTTTGCCACAAAATGGCAAGTTGTTTATAAATGGAGAAATAGATCAATATGAAGAAATCACCACCGATCTGGCATGCGAGGTGTTTACTTATGGTATCGTTGATCCAAGATATCGTAAAACAGATAAAATTTATGATTACTGTGCAGACAATGTAGTTTTTAATGATCATAGCATTGGAAGCTTTGATCTATATTATCGGGGAGAATATCTTGACCGTATTCAGTTAAATGTCATTGGTCTTCATAACATATCCAACTCTCTTCCCGCTATCGCCATTGCGTTGCAGGTTGGTGTTAACTTGAATACGATTAAAAAGGCCCTTCTCTCATTTTCTAATTCAAAACGCCGTTTTGAATACAAAGGTATGATTGGTGGAGTAACTATTATTGATGATTATGCACACCATCCGACTGAGGTTTTGGCCACCCTAACCGCTGCCAGAAATTATCCGCATAAAAATCTATGGTGTGTTTTCCAACCCCATACCTATACGAGAACCAAACAGCATCTGACAGAATTTGCTGAGGCTCTCTCTTTAGTAGATAAAATAGTCCTTACGGATATCTATGCCGCAAGAGAAAAAGATCCGGGAGATATTTCATCGAAGGATTTAGCAAGAGAATTAGAGCATTTGGGTAAAGAAGTCTACTATTTTCAATCTTTTGATGAAGTTGAAAATTATTTATTACAAAATTGTATGAACGGTGACCTGTTGATAACTATGGGCGCCGGAGACATTGTTTCCGTGGGAGAAAACCTTCTAGGACTGTAGTTATCCACATTATCCACAGTATTATCAACAATTTCGTCGATAAATGCTGTGGATATTTTTTTAACAAAAATCTTTTCTACAAAAATAGATTTTTATTTAAAATAAATCTTGATTCTATTATGTTTCTTATTGATTTTACATTTATTTACATGATTTGACTTTTGTCTCATCCACATTATCCACAGTATCCACAATGGGGATAAATCACGGGAACCCTTGAAAATAGGCTATTTGCAGATCATTTTTTCTGTGCTATAATGTTGCTGGCACCAAGATGCCATGATATTTTAGGAGGGAACATATGAGTAAGATTTCATTACACGCCGAGGGCATATCTGATGTTACGATAGTACCTAATATCTTCATTGATCGGTTCATGCCGTCTGCTAACGGAGCCTATGTCAAAGTTTATCTCTATTTACTTCGCTGTTTTATGGGCAATTGCCCCGAAGTAACTATTTCCTCCATTGCTGACAGATTAGAAAACACAGAAAAAGACATCATTCGAGCCCTTACCTATTGGGAAAAACTTAATTTACTTATACTGACACGCAATCATCAAAAGGAAATTACATCGATTAAACTTATAGATTTAACCAACACATACAGTGATAGAATATCCATGGAGCCTGATCCAGAACCGGAACATGGAGTGGATGAAATCGCTGTGAGTATAAATAATGAGAAAAAACCAGCAGCAAGGCAAAACTACTCTACTGAGAAAATTACTGATTTAACGAACAACGATGAGATCAAATGGGCACTTCATATTGTGGAGATTTATTTGGATCGTCCACTAAAACCAATGGATTTGCAGCTGATACTCTATTTGTACGAAGAGCTACATTTTTCACCAGAATTAATCTTATATCTTTATGAATATTGTGTCTCTAAAGGTAAAAAGAATACGGCATACATAGAAGCAGTAGCCTTAACCTGGGCAGAAGAAGGAATTGACACCGAAGAAAAGGCTAAAGAAGCAGCCAGTTCCTATAATGATCACTTTAATGTGGTAAATAAGGCCTTTGGACTAAATCGTGCTCCAGGTCAAATTGAACGACAATATATTACAAAATGGGTTGAAGTTTTTGGGTTTTCAGACGATATAATTACTGAAGCATGTAATCGCACCATCTTAAGAACACAAAAACCCGACTTTAAATATACGGACAAAATCTTGGAAACATGGTTTAAGAAGAATGTAAAAACCCAAACTGATATTGTCAGATTGGACGAACAATTTAGTAAGGGCAATAAAATAAATGAAGCAAATAAAACGGTAGCCATGGCTAAGCCGTCTACCAATAAATTCAATCAATTCCCTCAGCGAACCTATACCGCACAGGATTATGCTGAGTTGGAGCGAAAGCTGCTAAACAAGATGAATTAAAGTTAATTCATTTGTCATGAAAGAAAGCCAATAAATATGGGCTGCAAGGATAGTAGGAGGTAGTTATGGCGTTAAAAAATGACCAATACAATCAAATTATACGCGAATATGATAGTCGACGATTCAAGAACAAGCATGAACTGGACAAGCGTATAGAAGAAGCATACCACCTTATCCCCGAATTAAAACTACTGGATGATGAAATGATATCATTATCAGCACAAAGCGGACGTATGGCACTTCGGGGCGACGATAGCGCTCTTAAGACTTTAAAAGAAAGAACTATTTCATTAAAGGCAAAACAAATTGAGCTTCTTGTAGAAAACGGACTACCGGGCGATTATCTGGAGATGCAATACAAATGTACCAAATGTAAGGATACCGGTTTTATCCACAACGAGAAATGTAACTGCTTCAAACAAGCAATTTCCGATTTATTGTATTCCGGCTCTAACATTAAAACCGTGCTGGAGAGGGAGAACTTTAGTAAATTCTCCTTTCACTATTATTCCGATGATTATATTGATGAAACCATCGGTTTATCCCCTCTTTCAAATATGCAGAAGGTTGTTGCAGCTTGCAAAAGCTTCATTCGCCATTTTAAAAAAAATCATGACAACCTACTCCTTCTTGGTAATACTGGTGTAGGAAAAACTTTTTTGGCCAACTGCATTGCAAAGGAATTGTTGGACAGAGGTAATACGGTTATCTATCTTACCGCTTTCCGTTTATTTGATATCCTTGAGAAAAACAAATTTGGTAAGGATGAAGATACAGCCTATGAAGCTTCCAATCAATTTGAATATATTTTAGATTGTGATTTATTAATTATTGATGATTTGGGAACAGAGTTGAATAATGCTTTTACAAATTCCCAATTATATCTTATTATAAATGAACGTTTGCTACGGCAAAAATCAACGATTATTTCAACAAACTTATCACTAACCAATATTAATACAACTTATGGAGAGCGCATTTTCTCCAGAATAGCAAGCAGTTACTTTGTTCACCGTATTATTGGGGAGGACATTCGTCTACACAAGGCGATCAGTAGTGTAAATTCGTAACAAATGTCGAAAAGCGTCTTGACTTACGAATTTGATCTATGGTATAACTTTTAATGGCTTTTGAAACAATTGTTTAATTATATGGAGGAAAATCTAATGTCTAATCACGAGAAGATCGTAGAAACAATTCCTGTGGGACCTCTTGGGATGATTGCTCTGGAAAGCAGCAAAAACCTAGGACAACACGTGAATGACTATCTTGTAGAGTGGCGAAATTCACGAGAAAGTGAACACAACGGTACTATAGCTTTTTCTGGTTATCAGAGAGATTCTTATTTATTAAAGGCTTGTTGCCCAAGATTTGGTACTGGAGAAGCAAAGGGTCAGATTAAAGAATCTGTACGAGGATCTGATTTATACCTGTTAGTTGATGTAACAAATTATAGCCTAACCTACTCGGTGTGCGGACATACGAACCACATGTCACCGGATGACCACTATCAAGACCTCAAGAGAATTATTGCGGCCGTTGGTGGTAAAGCGAGAAGAATAACTGTAATAATGCCTTACTTATATGAAGGAAGACAGCATAGACGTAGCTCCAGAGAATCTCTTGATTGCGCTCTTGCACTTCAGGAATTAACACAGATGGGTGTAGAAAGTATTATTACCTTTGATGCTCATGATCCTAGAGTTCAAAATGCCATCCCTCTTAACAGCTTAGAAACCGTGGCTCCCAATTATCAATTTATTAAAGCATTACTTCAGCATGTAAACGACATTCAACTTGACTCCGATCATATGATGGTAATCAGCCCAGATGAAGGCGGAATGTCAAGAGCAGTATATTTTGCAAATGTACTTGAACTTGATATGGGAATGTTCTATAAGAGACGTGATTATACCAAGATTGTTAACGGACGTAATCCAATTATTGCTCACGAGTTCCTTGGATCTGATATTGAGGGCAAAGATGTTTTAATTGTAGATGATATGATCTCCTCCGGAGAAAGTATCCTTGACGTAGCAACAGAATTGAAGAAGAGAAATGCAGGTAGAATTTTTGTTGCAGCAACCTTCGGATTATTTACCAATGGATTTGATAAACTGGATGAAGCTTATGAAAAAGGCCTAATCTACCGTGTTCTTACCACTAACTTAATTTATCAGGTACCTGAATTATTAACCAAACCTTGGTATATTAATGTTGATATGAGTAAATACGTGGCACTTATCATCGATACCTTGAATCATGACGAAAGCATCAGCGGATTACTTAATCCTGTAGAAAGAATTCAAAAGATTCTTAAGAAATACAAGCAAGGACAATACAAAAATTCGTAAGTGTTTTGAATATATATTATTATAATAGCGGCAGTTATCCTAAGGGTAACTGCCGTTTTTAACTCTCTGTATATTAAGGAATTACTACAGCCGGATCTTCTGAATCTAAGGACCCCTGCTGCCCCTCTGTCGTTACTTCTCCATCTTTTTGTTCTCCATCTCCTTGATTCGTTGTATCTGTGTCTTCTCCTGAGATATCCTCGTCAGGATATTCCTCCTGTTCTTCCTCACCCGGAGCGCCCGTGATTTCATCCACCGGGTCTTCTTCTATATCTTCTGTAAAGTCTTCATCCAAGTCTTCTTCATCAAAATCTGTGGCGGCTTCTTCATCCCCTTCATTCGGATCTTGTTCTTCTAGAGTATCTTCTTCCTCGCCATCCGTCTCTAAGGGTTCTTCCTCCTGACTCTCTATATCCTGTTCCGGTTCCTCTTCCGTTTCCGCCTCTACTATCTGTTCCTCTTCTAGTAAGGCTCGCCAATCATAGAATTCAAACTCCGCCTTCATAGCCGAGGTATGTATCTGCTCCATAAAATTATGCCAGATGGTTCCGGGGTAAGATGAGCCTTTTAAGTCGGAAACGGACTTTGGTAAGTCATAACCCACCCATACACTCGTAGTATAATAGGGGGTGTATCCAACAAACCATCCATCTTTCTTATCGTTTGTGGTACCTGTTTTACCGGCTGAGATTGTATGGGATAAGCCCAGTCCTTTGCCGGTTCCGTTCTCCATGACTTTGGTAAGCATTTCGGTCATGATCTTTGCCGCATTGATTTGATAAATCTGTTTAGAACGTAAGGTGTCTGCAACAATGTCTGTTCCCTGGGCATCCGTAATCTTCGTAATACAGGTAGGTTCTCGGTAAGTACCGTCATTTTCTAGAGTTGCATAAGCCGCTGCCATCTCCACCGGGCTTGTTCCATAGGTCATACCACCAAGAGAAGCTGCCGGAACATAATCCCGGTCCGATATTTTATCAAAGTTCATTTCCAATAGATAGGATAGTCCAACCTCTGGTGTAAGCTCTAAAAACAAATCCCAAGCAATGGTATTTTTTGATACTTCAATTGCTCTTTGCAGCTTCATTTCTCCGGCATAACTATTACCGGAGTTTCTTGGCCCGCCCTCCTCATAGACATCATTTACGATACTTTCCGGTGTATAATTTCGTTCAAAGGAAGGAGTATAAACGATAAGTGGTTTAATAGCGCTTCCCGGCTGCCGATAGCTTTGATAGCCCCTGTTAAGTGTATAGCCTGACAAATCTTGATCTCTTCCACCGACAATTGCTACCACCTTACCGGTATCATTATCAATACACACCGCAGCACCCTGCATCTGATAAATACCTTCTTCATTTTCCTGTGTAAACCCTTTTAGGGCATCATCAACGGATTTCTGAAGAAGCTCCTGCTTCTCAAGATCAATGGAGGTATAAATACGATACCCCTTCACATATAGATCCTTTTGACAGCTATGATACAATTCCTGATATTCCTCTTCATAGCTTTCTCTCTCTGCTTCCGTATCAAATTGATATTGAAACTCAAAGCCTTTGTTAGCCATAAGCTCCCGTATTGCAGAGTAGTATACATAAGTCTCTACGTAATTATTTTTTTCGGTCTTACTTTGTTTTAGCTTTATCTTCTCTGCTAGAGCCTCTTTATATTCTTTTTCACTTATCTTTCCCGCCTCATATAATTGTACTAGAATTCGGTCCCTTCGTTTTAGGGTGTTCTCCATCTGTGTAATGGGATTATAAAGATTAGGGTTATTTGGTATTGCACATAAAAACACTACCTGCGACAGACTAAGGGTGGATACTCCTTCATCAAAATAAGCCTGTGACGCTGCCTGTAATCCATAATGTCCATTTGCAAAATAGATTTCATTGAGATAGAATTCTAGGATTTCATACTTTGAATATTTTTTCTCAAGTTCCTGTGCAATAAATATTTCTTCAATCTTTCTCTCATAGGTTACTTCATGGGTTAGAAATACATTTCTAGCTAGCTGTTGTGTAATGGTACTGGCTCCTTGCTTGATTTTACCCTTATGTTTAATTAAAGAGATAGCAGCGCGTATATTAGCCCAGTAATCCACTCCATTATGCTCCAAAAACTTTCGATCCTCAGAAACAATCATAGCCTCAACCGCTATGGTGGGAATTTCTTCGTATTTTAAATAATATACGTCCTTTTCCGCCTTCAAAGAGGAGATCAAATTGCCCTTCGCATCATAAACCAGACTCGTCTGCACGGAGCGAAAAGTATTCTCCGTAGAAGAATTTACCTTCTTCTTAGCCTCAGACTGTAATTGCAGTATGGTTCTGCCATAGTTATAATAGAAAAAGAAAAGGACAATGGTTACACAAAGCAGTATGGATACCGTCAATAACTGGGATACCACCTTGAAAGACCGACTTTTACTTTTTTTTGCAGAATTACTGCTTGTCCTACGATTTGTTGTTCTTTTATTTGCTGATTTTTTATTAGTCATTTTTTGATTAGTTTTTTTATTTGATGATTTTCTATTTGTTGTTTTCTTATTTGTAGTTTGATTCATAGATTTTCTTCCTGGTATTATTATGAGGCATATTGCCTTCACCCAACGGCTTTCCTGTTTCATGTTCTTTATATTGTTATCGGCAGGTCAGATCTACAAAATGATAGGGTAGTTCCATTTCCTCTAATAACATCTGCTCCCTTCTATGACAGGTAAACAGTAAAATCTGTTTCCTCTGTGCTAGCTTCTCTAATGCTGCCTTAACTCGGGAATCATCATAAAGTGCAAAGCTATCATCTAATAGAAGCGGAACCTCATCTTTACCAAGTAGAAGATCCGAAACCGCCAGTCTTAAGGCAAAGTATACCTGATCAACGGTACCTGCACTCAATCGGTCAAGCGGTACATACTCACCCTTCCAACCGACCTTTACCTCCAGTTTCTCATCCACTTTCAAATCCTGGTATTTCTCACCTGTTACTTCACTAATTACTTCAGATACCGCCTTGTTTAGCTCCTGTCCAAAGCTATCATGGATCTTAGCTCCAAGTTCTTGTATGGTTGATAGCGCAAGTAAAATCGCTTCTAATTCCACCTCATCGTTCTTACGCTTCTCCTCTAATTCCTCATAGCGCTGTCTATTCTTTACTAACTGCTCCTCATTATCTTCTATAGTAGCAATCTCCCAGCGAAGTCTCTCAATTTTTAATCTGCACCCTTCATACTGTTTTTGTATTTCCTCAAGTTTATCCTGTTGTTCCTGTCTCAGGTGTCTAATTACCAATCGGAGGTTTTCCATGGACTTTACTGTCAGCTCCTCTGCTTGGACAAAATACTGCATATACTTCATGATAAATTCATATAGAACATCCTGTTGATCTTCTAAGGTTTTAAGCTGCTGCTTTGCTTTTCTCTGTTCTTCCTTCTCCTGCTCCATCCTATAGTTGTTACTTAGTATTTTCTCCAGTAGATATGAGAGTTCTTCTACTTTATTAACCCTGTTTCGAATGCATATCTGCTGAAGCTGGTCCTGTAATTGTTTTGACTCCATAGATAAACTTACATTATCATCCTCCATGGAACCTTGCTTTTTGTAATGGTTTCTTTGCATGCCAAAACAAGCAAGACTGCCTCCCATAAAAAAAACTACCGCTAGGATAATACCAACAAAGTTAAAACCACTTATTATTAAAATTAGAAAGGCAACTAGAATAGACGGAAAGAGAGAGATCCATAAATACTTCCCACCTGACTGCTTGTTACTCATCCTCTCTCTTTGTAACTCTATTAATTGTTTCTCCAGACTAAGCTGTCTCCTCGTCAGCTCC
>JAEWEO010000211.1 GCA_023389295.1 Bacillota bacterium | reverse complement strand
ACCTAATATGGAAGTAAGGCTTGCAAAGATTGCAGATAAGGAGGCATAGATAATCCATTTATTATTGACTTCTGATTTCACTTCTGTCTTCTTCTTTTGAATCATTAGGTAGGTGCCCACTCCAATAAGTAAAACTGCTATAGCTTTTAAAACAGTCAATTCTTCGCCAAGAAAAATAAAGGCAAGCAGCATCGTTAATATGGTACTGGATTTATCAATCGGAGTTACTTTATTCACATCACCTATCTGAAGCGCTTTAAAATAGCAGAGCCAGGAAGCTCCCGTAGCAAAACCCGATAGGATTAAGAAAATGAGTGTTCTAACACTAATATTTGTAATGGTTTCCTGGGATCCTACGATAAAAACCATGATCCAGGAAAAGATTAAAACTACAATAGTCCTTAAGGCAGTTGCAACATTGGAATCTGTGTTTTTAATGCCTCTCTTTGATAATATGGCCGTCATTCCGGCAAATAAAGCGGATGCAAATGCAAAGAATATCCACATCTTATTTTCCCCCTTCTATTTTTTCATTAATATCCATACCCATGCCAATTAAAACACAAAATATTGGTGTTGTATGTAGGGATGAATCATTAAACAACCCGCTAATCATGTAACTAACACAGGATAATAAACAAGCCAAAGCCATTTGATCCTTCATTGTTTTGAGTGAATTATTTCGTAAAAATAGAACTGATTGCCTTAGGTATAGGAAGTAAAAAATTAGAAAGGCAATCAGAGATAACACACCTGTTTGTAGACCCATTGAGAGATAGAAATTGTGAGGCTTTTCAATTAGCGTATAAGGTGTCTTACAGTTGTTAGCTTTTCCTACATAATCAGATTGTGGAAACTGGAGTAAAAATGTATCCGGTCCTTTACCGATTAGTAAGTTATCTTTTAACAAAGGAATTGATCTAGACCAGATATAACCTCTTCCGGAGGCAATATGCTCCAGGTTATGAAATCCGATCTGGCTGATATCCGTTAAATGATCCTTTTTATCTAGATCATTTACATACAAGTAACCCTCTTTCTCAGAATAAGAAAATCTCCAGTAAATATCATTTATTTCGCATAGGATGTAATTATTATGATCCTTTTGTTCGATATAAAACTTAATTTCATCAAAATTGTTCCATAGAAGTTGACTCTTCTCTTCATCATAATAGGTACTAATATTCTCCCCCTCTTCATTAATAAATACAAGAGAACCGACGAAATCCTTAGCGAATGATACTTTTATGGTATTACCTTTATAACGAATTATGATGTTTTCCTTTGTTGTTATTATTTCCTCTAAGGAATGACCTGAGGGTTTCGTCAATGATGTTACTGTACCAAGGATTTTTTCCAAGTATCTGAAATGATTCGCTGCATCAACTCCAACAAATAATGCAATGCCAACTACCATCATAATGATTAGCTTTCCCATATTCCTTATGATCCATTTCCGGTAATAGGCTCCTAGAATAAGTAAGGAAGCAAAAAGGGATAGCAAACCGGTTCTGGAATAGGTTTTATACAAAAGGAGTAATAGAATTACCAATAAAAGTGCCAGTCCATAACGCATTTTTTTATCCTGAACATAAAAACTCTTATTTCCATCCATCTTATCTCTAGCAGGAAGTAGAAAGACAACGAAAAAGGAAATCATCATGGATAAATATACGGCAGAATAATTTGGATTGAATAAGGTTAGGGATACTGCATTTGATTTAAGTTGTGACTTTAGGTTACCGAGATAATCCTTCCAATAATCCCTTGGTATAATCATCTTTTGAAACCATTTCATGGAGATAAGATCCATACCAAGAAGCTGAAGAATTCCTACGACACTCATAACCGTTAAGGATACGATCATAACCTTTAACAATATGTTATAATCATCCTCTGTCTTCTTAATTCGATACCCATAGACTATCATAACAAGATATCCAAGAAGTACGAACACATTCTCAAAGCGTCCCATACCACCAATTATGGAAGAATGACGGTCAACGGATAAAACAGTTGATAGGATTACTAAAAATCCGTAGATTCCAAGGAACCAAAAAGCTTTTCCTGATTTTTGATTTCTTCTACGAAGAAAGTAATCTATCACTAGGATAATCAAGGAAATGATTGCAATAATAATAAAAGCCACACTTTTATAATATGTAAAGAAATCCGTTACAACGCCAAAATCGGAATACCAGCGATACTTTGATAGCTTAGAATCATATACGATCAGTCTTGTTATAAAAGGTACTACTGCAAGCACCAGCATAATCGGAAGTAAAAGATCATTAAATTCCTTCTTTTTCTTTTGTTTTCCCACGTAAGTACCTCCCAAAGTTATCTAAAGATGATTATATCTTGTGATGATACAATGTTCAATACCATTGATATCATACATTCAATTTATATTCAAATACATACAAACAGAGCATGTATGAAACTTGATACCTACATGCTCTGTTTCTTTGATACTTATCTTGATTGAAGTAACGTATTAATAATATTCTTCATTGTAGCCAGGACTTACATTGATATAGATTTCAAAATTAAGCTTTCCACAACTAACAGTTACTAATGCTTGCCCTTCTGCAATCGGTGTGACTACTCCATTTTCACTCACCTTAACAACTGATTCATCTCCACTTGTAAATAATATAGGTGTCGTTGAATTATAAGGTTCTTTAGAGAAATAGTCCATTAAACTACTGCCACTATAATCTTCTTCCAAATAGTAAGTCTTTGTTAGCTTACCATTTTCTTCTTCAAACCCGTAGGTATAAAAGTATAGATCAGTAGCGGGTATATCCTTTACTGTTGCCTTTATAGTTCCTACTTTACGTTTCTTCCCGCCAAGCTTCTCATAAACTGTTAACGTGGTAGTACCATAATTCACTCCTTTAATTAAAAAGTTCTCATAACCCCATTGGTCCACTTCAGACCCTGTCGAAATAATACTGGTATCTGCTGATTCACAGGTATATTCTGCATTGATGTTATAGTAATTGATATTAAATAAATTAAAGAAGGAATTAGAAGAATTAATTCCGATATCAACGGACTTCACTTTGGGATCTAAGGATGGCTGCACCACCTTAACCTTGATTGATCCGACTTTTACTGTCTTTTTATTATAGGTTTCCGTAACACTTATGGTGGTTGTTCCTTCCTTTACACCCGTTACATAACCATCTTTATTAACCGTAGCAATCTTTGTATTAGCTGATTTATATTTATAGGTAGCCTCATAATTCCTACAAGCGATTGGAATATCTGTGTAAGGCCCCTGATTTACCGGAATCTCAATTTGCTTCTGTGTGATCTTACCGTTAGTAACATTAATTGTAAATGCTCCTACTTTTGTTGTTTTACCCTTATAGGTCTCTGTTACACTAATCGTTGCTTTGCCAAGCTTAAGACCTGTAATACCTCCGTATTCGTCCACCGTTGCTATTTTCGTGTCTGAGGACTTGTACTTATAAACTGCCTCAAAATTCATATAATTGATCGGTGGATAAGTATAATTATTTACACCAACATCAACTGATTTCTTGGAAATAGCGGGGCCAACAACAGTTACGGATATCTTACCGATCTCTGTTATAGTACCGTTATTCTTCTCTTTTACCGTAATCGTAGTCTTTCCTTTTGAAACACCATTAATAAATCCATATTCGTTAACGGTTGCAATCTTCTTATTGGCAGAGGAATAAGTATAGGTGGCTGTTTCAGGTTGGTTATTTACAATTACATACTCTGGAGAACTTACAACACCAATGGTTACCTTCGACTTTCCTAAGGTAGCTTTCTGAGTAGCTGCATAAGCCTCTGCCGCCGTCATACCTTTTAAAGACGGTACAAGATTAAAAATGGTTGGAGCAAGAAGTGTTACAATAAGTAAAATAGCAATACGTTTAAATAGATTTTTCATAGACCCTCCCTGTCATATTATGTCATATGATTGATACTTTAATTATAGGTATAATTTTACACATTGTCAATCATATATCAAACTAGGTACTATCTTACACAAAATCTCAAAAACAATAATATAATGTATTAAGAATCCTGTTAGAGGGCTTTTATGGAATCTGATTATAATGCAACTTCCTTTCAAAGTTCTTACCAAATGCAGCAAATGGAACAACCACCTCAAGGTACATATTCTATTGTTGTGAATTTAAATGCACACACTCTAACCCTCTTAAAAGATGGGAAAATCTATAAAACATATCCTGTTGCTATTGGAAAAATGGTTACTCCCACTAAGAGAGGAACCTATCGCATCATAAACAAAGCAATGAATCCTGGTGGCCCTTATGGAGCACGCTGGATGGGACTTGATGTTCCCGGTGGAGGTTACGGAATACATGGAACAAATAATCCAAGTTCCATTGGCCAGAGTGTATCCCATGGGTGCATTCGTATGTACAACAAGGATGTAATTGAACTTTTCCAGCTGGTCAATGTAGGAACTATAGTAAAAATCATTTAAAATAATATATGATAGAAAGTCAAATACTTCCATAGGTTAGAATAAGTCTATCTAATCATATAAAAATACTCTTCCTTGCACATGCATCAGTAATTGAGTTCATGTTAAGAAGAGTATTTTTAATTATTTATTTGATATTTATTTTGAACTATTTAATAAACTTTCCTTATCTTCCGGTTGGATAATCTTCAAATAC
>JAEWEO010000096.1 GCA_023389295.1 Bacillota bacterium | reverse complement strand
ATTTACACAAGTATAAGTCAATTCTGACCGATAATTATGAAGTCAGGTTCTTCACTATTTTATAAAATTGACTTGAATTTCGGAGAAAAGAAAAAGAGCCAGTAGGCTTCAAATACTGACTCTATTCTCTTTATATTACTTAAAGAAGATCGGTTACACTTTTAGCTCCATAAAGCCCAAGTGTCCAGATATAGGCTTTACTTCTCAGCTCCCCTATTCATATAGTTATTTATCAGCAAACTTTGACATTGTTGACTTTTTTACGTACTAAATATTATCGTTGCTAATATCTATGATTGGATTATAGTTGATGTTGCAACGTGAATTTTTAACTAACAAAACCTATAACTTATGAATTAAGGTTGTTTTGCAATAGCTACACCATAAGCAGTCCTACCATACTTATGAGCGGTACCCGAAAACGTATAGCTTACAGTAAATGCACCAGTAGTACAATCAAAATTCGAAATAGCCGAAGTTAATGATCCGCCAGTAGTACCAGTTGCTACATCTAAAACATCTTGTTGTGTAAACGCAGACGCAGCATGTCCTTTTTCTGCCTCAAGAGTATCCATTGCTGTAGCAAATTGTTTTGCATCAGTCATTGCTTGAGTAGCTCTAGCCTTTTCTGTAAATCCTGTAAATCTCGGAATCAGCACAGCTGCCAAAATACCAAGTATTGCAATAACTACAATAAGTTCAATCAGTGTGAAGCCTTTCTTTTTTCCTTTTGTTTTCATAAACCTTAAATCCTCCTACTTTTAATGTATTATTAAAGCAAATCTTTTGATTTGTTTTAACCGGAAATTGTTTGGTACATTTCAACCATTGGCAGCATAATCGAGATAATAATAAACCCGACGATAACAGCTAAGATTACAATGATTATCGGTTGTATCAGGTTGGTCATCTGCTCGGTAGCAGTATCGACCTCGTTGTCATAGAAGCCAGCGGTACTCTCCAAGATTGTTTCCAGTGTGCCAGCTTCCTCACCGACCTTGATCATCTGGGTCAGCATTGGTGGAAATATACTTCTTGTTTCGAGAGCTTCACCTATGCCTAACCCCTTTTTGATGTCTTCATTCGTAGAGGAGAGAATATCCTGAATGATTACGTTACCGAGAAGCGCAGAACAAATATCAATACTACCGAGTAATGGCATTCCATTGCCTATAAGAGTCCCAAAGGTTCTCGCAAATCTTGCTGTCATGATTTTGCAGTATAATTTACCAAACAGAGGAAACTTGAGTTTCATCTGATCGAAAGCCTGTCTTCCCGTGGGAGTATCTATATACAGCTTTATTGCAGCAATAAATATCACTAGAATAATCAACAGCAGATACCATTTTGTACGAATCGTGTCACTGATTCCCATCATTATTCTCGTAGGCAGGGGCAACTCCCCACCGGAACTCAATAGCATATCAGAAAATATTGGCAGAACCTTTGTTAAAAGTAGTATAACCACTCCAACTGCAACGACTGATACTGCAATCGGATAAGTCATCGCTCCTTTAATCTTCTGATTCAAAGCGGATTCCTTCTCATAGAATACCGACATCCGTTCCAGAATAACATCTAGGGTTCCACTTGCTTCTCCAACGATTACCATATTAGTCAGCATGGCAGGGAAATCCTTATGTTTTTTCATCGCTACAGATAAGGTTTTTCCTTTTTGTACATCTTCGAACACTTCCGTAAGGACTCTTTTTAGCTTTTTGCTGTCCGTCTGGTTTTTGACAATCTCAAGCCCTTTGAGTACAGGAATTCCGGCATTGATAATAACAGAGAACTGTCTGCAAAATACTGCGATATCTTTTATTTTTACACCCTGCAGCACTTCCAAGTCCATGTTCATAATACCGCTTTTCTTTCGAATAACTGTTGGGAAATATCCTTTTTCCCTAAGTACACCCGATACGGCATCTTCGCTTATCGCATCCATCTTACCTTTGATTGGCATACCTTGCAGGGTTTTTGCTTCATATTCAAACAATGGCATATTTTCACCTCATCTATGGGGGATTTGTAACTGTCTATTAAACTATACTCAGCTGTTTCTCCAGCATTTCTCTGTCAACACAATACTTAATCATTGAATCATAATTGATCTGCCCTTTTATGTATAACTCTATGAGCGCTTTATCCATAGATATCATTCCGTGCTTCATACTGGTCTGGACCACAGAATCAATCTGATGTGTCTTCCCATCTCTAATCAGGTTTCTTATTGCTGGTGTCGCTGTCATGATTTCCATTGCACATACTCTTCCGTTCTTATCAACTGTCTCAAGAAGCTGTTGCGATATAACCCCTTCGATTACACCTGCCAGCTGTGTCTTGATCTGTTGCTGCTGGTGTGCCGGGAATACATCCACAATTCGGTCAACGGTTTTAGAAGCACCGATCGTGTGCAGGGTTGATAGTACCAGATGACCTGTCTCTGCTGCCGTCAAGGCAATGGATATCGTCTCAAGATCTCTCATCTCTCCGACAAGAATTACGTCAGGATCCTCCCTGAGCGCGACTCTTAACGCACTTGCATAACTGGCTGAGTCAGTACCGATTTCTCTTTGATTTACGATACAGTTCTTATGTTTATGTAAGAATTCAATTGGATCTTCCAAGGTAATGATATGTTCATTTCGTTCTCTGTTAATTTCGTCTATCATCGCTGCTAGTGTCGTGGTCTTACCGCTTCCTGTTGGCCCGGTAACAAGGATCAGTCCGTTTCTTTTCTTAGTAAGTTCTTTAAGGATTGGGGGCATTCCTAGTGTATCAAGAGTAGGTACCTCGAACGGTATTGTTCTCATAACCAGAGCATTACTGCCGCGCTGACGGAATACATTGACTCGGTACCTGCTGAAACCCTGTCTTGAATAGGATAAGTCTATTTCGCCAACTCTGGAATATCTTTCATACTGCTCTTCGGAGAGTATCTGTCTAGCATAATTCTCCGTATCCTGTATCGATAGCCTATCTGTACCGACTGGTCTTAATTTTCCATATACCCTCAGCATAGGCGGTAAACCTACTGTTAAATGCAAATCGGAAGCAGATACTGTCGTTGCTTTTCCTAAAAGTTCGTCTAACGCTATCATGTGATTACTCCATTCCTGTTGACTTTTCAATTTTTTATGTTTATTCCTTCAGATATGCAATTCTCATTAGCTCGTCGATCGTTGTTAACCCATCAAGAACGGATTCTGTACAGGACATCCTCAAGGTTTTCATTCCATTTCTGATACTGATATCTCTTAATTCATCTGCATTTTTACTGTTCATAATCGCCTGTCTATGTACTTTGGTAATTTCCATTATCTCATATACGCCGACTCGGCCAAAATAGCCTGTATCATTGCAAACCGGACACCCCTTACCACGATAGAGTATCGTCTTCTTCACTTCCGGAAGGCCGAGTATCTTCTTTTCTTCCGGTGATGCAATGTATTCTTCTTTACAATAATTACATATCTTCCTTACCAGTCTTTGCGCTATTACCCCAACAATCGAGGTTGCAACAAGAAAGGGTTCTATCTCCATATCAATCAGCCGGATTATCGTTGAAGGTGCATCATTCGTATGTACCGTGCTCAGCACAATATGTCCTGTGATTGCAGCTCTGATTGCAATCTCCGCTGTCTCACTATCTCTGATTTCTCCTACCATGATAATATCCGGGTCCTGTCTTAAAATCGAACGCAGTCCGACTGCAAAGGTCATACCTGATTTAACATTTACGCCGATCTGGTTGACCCCTTCCATCATATATTCCACGGGATCTTCTACTGTTACAATATTTTTATTCGGAGTATTCATATCCTTCAGTATAGAGTACAATGTGGTTGACTTACCGCTTCCTGTAGGCCCAGCGGCTAATAAAATACCATAGGAGTTCTTTGTCAGTCTTTCCAGCTTTTCTAAATCATCCGGGCGCATCCCCATCTCCTGCTTGCCGAACATAAAGCTATCACGCCTTAGAATTCGGATAACTACTTTTTCACCATAGATGGTAGGTATTGTCGAGACGCGGAGGTCTACATCAATATTGTCTATCTTGGTAAGAATTCTACCATCCAGCGGAATTCTTTTCTCCGCTATATTCATATTGCCGAGAATCTTGATACGTGTGATTACAGCCCCGTGAACATCCTTGCTTGTTCTCATGGTCTCGATGAGTTCACCATCGATTCTGTTTCTTACCTTCGTATATTTTTCGAATGGCTCAATATGTATGTCACTAGCTCTATCCTTTACTGCTGCTTTGATGATAGACTCCACCAGTCTGACTGCAGGTGCATTTTTTACTTCGTCAAATTCATCATCTTTGCCGTCCTTGCCTGAATTTTCCCTCTCAACACCTTTTGATAATTCATCCGCTGCCTTTTGCGCTGACTGGTTTGTATAGTATTTGGCAATATGATCAGTAACTTCGGCTTTTGTTGCAATTAAAGGTTCAACCTCATAGCCAGAAGCGATTCTTACATCATCCACAGCAAAGATGTTTAAAGGATCACTCATAGCGACTTTAATCCTATCGTTTTCAACACAAATCGGAATTAAATTATACTTGACTGCGATGTTTTCAGGAATTAATAATACGGCTTCCTTATCTATGACTGTTGATTCTAAATTCACTCTCTCGATTCCAAGTTGATACTCGAGTGCTTCAAGGATTATCTCTTCCGTTACATATTGCTCTTCTATCAGAATCTCACCCAGTCTTTTACCGGAAAGTCTCTGCTTCGCGAGTGCTTCCTCCAGCTGCTCCTTCGTGATGTATTCACGGATGATAAGCATATCTCCAAGTCTTTTTTTGTATAATTCAATCATTGCTTGAACTCCATCCTCATGTATTTTAATCCGTATCTCACTTTACAATACTTTGAAGGAATAATACTTAAAACTATATCTAAGGTGAAGATTACGATCGTCAACAAAATCATTATTATTTTTCCAATTTTTGTAATTTCATGAACATATTTAATATAATACATTCTTCTCATAAACTCAATGATTTATCACCTTTTTTTTACAACACAGTTAGACCATTTACAACATTATTTTTTAAAAATAATCAGCATCTCTCTTTTTATGATTTTCATAGCAGCAATACAAAGGATATCTACTGTATGAAGATATTACTTCCCCTAAAGTTAAGCTAAGTAATTTAATCCTTTCTTTACAAATACAGTCGCTATCTACCGTAATAGTAATAGACTACCCCGTATGACTTAAATACTTGGACAACCCTGTCGAAACAACAGTAATAAAAGTATATTTTGATTGCATATTATAACTATGAATAAAGAAGGAGGTTGAAACTTATGAAGGTAATAAACAAACACCCAGAATACATAAAACGTTCAGATAGAATTAATAAACTCAATCAGGTTTATACCTTAGTTTTTCGAACTATTAATAAAATAGATACTGATCAAGAATATCCAGTAGCACATAGACAGAAAAAATAATAGTTAGCCCCTTTTCACAAAAATTATATAGAAAGGAGGTGGCCTTAGTGATCGCTATCTACGCAAGGCAATCTATAGATAAAAAAGATAGTATTTCCATTGAAAGTCAGATAGATATGTGTAAAAAAGAATGTGGTTCTATGGCCACCAAAATCTATTCTGACAAAGGTTTTAGTGGTAAGAATATAAATCGTCCTCAGTTCGAACAGCTAATGAAGGATGTCAAAGACGGTTTAGTTACTAAAGTAGTAGTTTATCGTCTTGATCGTTTCAGCCGATCAATAGCTGACTTCGGTCAGGCATGGACAAAATTTCAAGAACGAAATGTCGAATTTATTTCCATAAATGAAAAATTCGATACCTCTTCACCTATGGGGAGAGCTATGCTCCATATAATTATGGTTTTCGCCCAGCTTGAGCGAGAAACGATAGCGGAGCGTGTAAAGGACAATTATTATTCCCGGATTAAGCATGGTAATTGGCCAGGTGGACCTGCACCACTTGGATTTGACAACTCGAAAATGTATAATGAAAAAGATAAAAAGGTTCCCACCCTTATTCCTAATAAAGATATGGAAATAGTAAAGAGGATATTTTTCGAATATTCTGGTGATGATGTATCACTTGGAAGGATAGCAAAGGAATTATCAGAAGAGGGCATCTCCTGTATGAGGCGTAAGACATGGGATAATGTTGCTATATCAAGAATCCTACATAATCCTGTCTATGTTGAAGCTACAGCAGATATATATAAATATTACCGAGGAAAAGGTGTTACCTTTTCCAATCCAGTTGATTTTTATACCGGAGATACTTCTGCACATATTGTTGGAAGAAGATCTGCTTCCGACAGAAAGTATACTAAGCTCGAAAATCATGTAGTTTCACTCACTAACTTTCCTGGTATTATCCCAGCAGATATCTGGTTAAAGTGCCAATATAAGCTGGATAATAACAAACAAATTAAGAACACTGGGAAAGGCAAATTATCTTGGCTATCCGGTTACATAAAATGCGGAAAATGTGGTTATTCGCTTGCCATCCGCAAATATAATGAGCAGCTATATCTGCACTGCAGCGGACGTACCAATTTGCATATATGTGATGTCAGGAGCTACAATATTAAGATCAGTGAGATCGAAATTGCTGTCCAGATGGAATTAGAAAAAGTAATCAGCGAATGTACGTTGGATAAAAGTCTATGTGTTCCAACACCGTCTGAAAACAAGCAAAAAATTGAGCTTGAGAAAATTGACCAGAAGATTGAAAAGCTCATAGCTTCTTTAACCGAAGCATCCGATATCTCCATGAAATATATCAATGCCGAAATCGAAAAGCTGGATAAAAAGCGCAATGAGCTCCTAAAAAATCTTGGTTCTATTAAAGTTGAAGTTCCTAATAAATTCAAGAATGTCATCTTCGACCAGCTAAGCTTTGACGAGAAAAAGCTTGTGGTAAACCAATTTATTGATAAAATCATGGTGTTTGAAGATGAGATTGAGGTCGTCTGGAAAGTATAAATAACCCTGTGAGATGGTAAACTCTCTCACAGGGTCTTTTGTTGTTCATTATTGATTTCTCTATATTTTACATCATTTGGTCCTTTTTTCTCATGTATCCGAAGTACAAAATTAGGTTTATATTATTCGTGTTCTTTATATAAAAAGAAACTGGGAGCATCTATTAACCCCCAGTCAAAATCAATAATTATTCAAAATTTATACAAATTTTAAAACGCCTAATTACTTGAATACCAAATTAACTTATGAGATTTTTTGCAGCTTCTCACTATGCTCGGTAACAACCTTCTTTAAAAGATCAATGTCACTTTTCATGGTATCATGTTCCTTATTGGACTTTTCATATCGAATAGCAGCCGGAAGATAATTCTCTGCTAAAAGCTTAATATCCGGTCTAATCTCATTTTCTAGAATGACATTTATTTTTTGTACTTCATTCTTTATATCCGTTATGTCCTTTTTCATCGGCTCCAACTGAGCACTCAATTTTTTGTCCAGCATATCAGATAAAGCTAACAGTAATTCATTATCGCTCATCGAAACACGTCCTTTACCTTTTATTACAACATTATAACACATTACAAAGAAAAAAGTCTATGTGAATTTTAGGCATATCAAAATCCCCTCAAACCCTTATATTTCCTGGTTTTAAAGTTGTTGCGTATACATCAACGTCCCATTGGATCGTATAATATCCGCATTCTCTTGCCGTTGATACTAAAGTATTATTATAATCTCCATAAGGAGCCCGAAATAAATTCATCTCTCTTCCTGTCAAATCCTTAATCCTAGTATGTACTTTCATAATCTCTTCTGCACATTGTTCCTTGGATAGCAGGGACATTTGCTTGTGATTCTCACTATGATTTCCTAGGTCATGCCCTGCTGCCGCAATTGCTTTCACATCCTCCGGATATTTCTCTATCCATCCTCCCGTCATAAAAAAGGTTACCTTTACCTCGTGCTTGGCAAGAATATCAAGGATATTCTGTGTGTCATCATTCCCCCATGCCGCATCAAAGCTAAGCGCCACCTTTTTTTCTTTTGTATCCACACAATAGATAGGAAGATCTCTCTTTGATCCTGTACTTGATACTGTAACCGCATTGGGAAGAGTTTTTATACCAAGTCCGATAATAGCTATCATGCTAAGTACTATGATACCAATTTTAGTAAATAAGGTAAGATTCGTTATATGATAAAATTCCTCCTCTTGGTAATCAGAATTAAAGTATTTATCTGCTACCGGCTTTTCCATGTCAAACTTCTTTTCCTTAGGCTCCATAGTATCACCGCCCTTTGCTGTCTTATTATAATATATCGAATTAGCTCGGCTATTATTCGATTAAGTTTAATACTCCGGATTTTCTTGTTTTGATTCCATTTCTTACAAAAAATGTGTTGACTATTTAAAACTACGTATTATAATAATAGTAATTATTATTGTTATTAGAGGGGGAATTATAATGAATCAAATATCAACAGATATTTATTCCTTTTTAGAAAAAGAAGAGAAAGAATCTGCCATATCCTTTATCTTAAATAAGCTTCAGTTAAAAGAATTAGACATTTTAGATTTGTATGATATTTTAACATCTTTTTTAAATAATTATAAATTCAATCAAGAAGACAAAAGTATCAGTATTTGGAAGGAACACGTAACAAGTGCAATTGTAAGAACCATTGTGGAATGTTGCTACCCATATGTGCTTCAGAAACGTGATGATTTAAATTTACAACCAAAGGGTACCGCTATTGTATTATGTCCTCCAGGAGAATATCACGATCTAGGCGCTAGAATGGTTGCTGATTATTTCACCATAATTGGGTATAACACAATTTTTGTTGGTAGCAATACACCTTATCAGGATTTTTATCATGCCATTCATATGATTCGACCGGCGGTTATCTCAATTAGTGTCAGTAATTATTATAATCTTTTTGCTGTTTCAAAAATAATTGAAACGATAAAACAAACGTATCCTCATCCTGTTAAGATCGTTGTAGGTGGATATGCCTTCCAAGATGACGAAATGAACAAGCAAAATGCCGTTGGTGCCGATTACTATGCTAAGACTTTTGAGGATCTAATAAATTTTTCCGTTCGTGAGGTGACCCTATGAAAATTAGTTTTCGCATCGCCTTAAGATTTTTAAAATCGAATAAAGGGCAGACATTTTTGATAATACTTGGAATTGCCATTGGCGTTTCTGTTCAGATATTTATTGGTTCATTAATTCAAGGCTTACAAAAGGGCCTCGTAGAAAAAACCATTGGGAATTCTTCACAGATCACGATATCTGCTCAAAATGAAGATGCTCTAATAACCGATTATAACCAGTTGATTGCTTCTATTCGCTCAGCTGATGATAGAGTTGCAGCCGTTTCTGTAGCCTCTGATCATGCGGCATTTTTAAAATACAATGAATACTCCCAGTCTTTGCTCCTTCGAGGATTCGATCTTGATCTGGCAGACGAGATCTACCATCTATCTGATTGTATCAAAGAAGGTACCTTTCCATCAAAATCCAATGAAATTATACTGGGGATGGACTTAAAGGAGAAGTATGGTCTTCAATTAGATGATAACGTGACTATAATTAGTGCGGATAAGAAGACAGTAACCTGCAGAGTTGTTGGCTTTTTTGATTTGAATGTATCAAGTCTTAATACCGGTTGGGGTATTACTACACTAGATACCACTCAATCGATATTCGATACCGATGATAGTATAACCTCCATTGAAATCCAGGTTAATAATAATGAGGTCTTCAAAGCTAACGAAATTGCAACAAATCTTTCAAATACTTTAAATAGATCTGATTTACAATTTAGTAATTGGATGGACGAAAATAAATCTCTCCTAAGCGGTCTCCAAGGGCAAAGTATTTCAAGTTACATGATTCAGGTTTTTGTAATGATATCCGTAATTCTTGGTATTGCAAGCGTTTTAGCGATTTCGGTACTTCAGAAATCAAAACAGATTGGTATTCTAAAGGCAATGGGTATTAGGAATTTATCAACCAGTTATATCTTCTTGTTTATGGGTCTGATCTTGGGTTTCTTTGGTGCACTATTAGGAATTTTACTGGGCCTTGGGCTATCAACAGCTTTTACCACCTTTGCGGTAAATGAAGATGGAACTCCTATCGTGGAGCTCTTCATCAACTATTATTTTATATTCATTTCCGGTTCCATCGCAATATTAGCATCCATATTCGCTTCCCTAATACCTGCGATCCGCTCCTCTAAAATGAACCCGATAGACATTATCCGTAATAATTAAATAAGGAGGATCAGATTAAATGAGTGCAATCATTGAATTAAAACATGTAAATAAAATATTTGGTACTGAAATAAAGAATCAGGTTTTATATGATATTAATTTAGCCTTTGAGGAAGGCTCTTTCAACTCCATGATCGGGCAATCCGGTAGTGGCAAAAGTACGCTTCTTAATATTATTGGAACTCTGGACCAGGCATCCTCCGGCGAAGTACTGATCGAAAATCAACAATTAAGTAAGATGACAGCAAATCAATTAGCCGATTATCGTAATCAAACCATTGGCTTTGTATTTCAATTTCATTATCTTCTTCCGGAATTTACTGCTATTGAAAATGTCCTGATACCCTATCTCATAAGAAATGGAAAAGTAAACAAGGATATCATTAACAGAGCAAATGAACTATTAGAATATGTTGGTTTGAACAAAGTTAAGAATTATCAAGTAAATAAGATGTCCGGTGGACAACAGCAAAGAACTGCAATTGCCAGAGCGCTCATCAATAATCCTAAAATTATTCTGGCTGATGAACCAACCGGTAATCTAGACTCCGATACAACAGAAAGCATTTATGATTTACTACGTAGCATCAACGAAGATAACAAAACCACCTTTCTAATCATTACACATGATAGACGAGTAGCCGAAAAAACGGATCGAATTGTTGAAATCAAAGACGGCAGAGTTTATCTAGATTTAAAGAAATGATAATTTCCCCTTTTAAAACGCTTTCATCAAATTAAGTGAACCTGGAAGCAGGTCCACATATCATGATTAAGCCTCGGCTGCACGCATTACATTGCAAGCCGAGGCTTAATTCAGCCATATCTTAACTGTCAAATTGGCAAACCAAATATTGATATAAGGAGGTGAACCTATGCCATCAATACGACCAAGCTCAGATCTACGAAATTCATACAACCAGATTTCAGATTACTGCCATACCCACTCCGAACCGGTTTACATCACGAAGAACGGAAAAGGAGATCTCGTAGTACTGGATATTGATACCTATGAAAAACTCGTAGGTCGCTTTGAATTAAGCACACTTCTAGACCAAGGCCTAGAAGATATTAAGCAAAAAAATTATAAAAATGCAGATGAATTCTTTGATGAATTGGAAGGAAGGTACAAGGATGTCAAGCTATAATGTCATGATTACTGAAGCTGCACAGCGCGACTTGCTTGACATCTTTGACTTTCTTATTATCTTAAACATAACTACTCTATATCATAAATTACCACTCAGAATATCTATAAATATCCCCTCAACCCTTTTCATTTCTGGTTTTACCCAAAATCTTTTAACTTATAAATTCATTATCCTAAATTTTTAATCCAGGTTCCAGCCATTGTAATCCAGTTTTGGCATTCTTCTTGAATAGCAAAATCACCAGTTTCTTCTGTTGCCAAAGATAAACCATGTCTTCCCTTTGGATAGATATGAAGCTCGAAAGGAATATTAATCTTTTGCATCGCTTCCGCTAACAATAAACTGTTTTCTACCGGCACTATCTCATCACTGACAGTATGCCATATAAATGCAGGTACCGTATTTATATCCACACATTTTTCTAAGGATAATCTTTCCACCATTTCATCATATTGACTTCCAAGTAAATTAGCAAAACTTTCTTTGTGCCCAAATTTCCCAGATGTAATAACAGGGTAGCTTAATATCATACCATTGGGCTTAATCTGTTCTTTGGATACGCCAATCGCCTCTGATAGAAAGGGATCATTCCACATAGTACCTAAATTTGCTGCCAAATGTCCACCGGCAGAAAATCCACATACGATAATCTTGTTATGATCAATGTTCCACTCCTTATCTCTTTCTCGTATGTATGAAATTGTACTTGCAAGTTGTAGTAAAGCGATTGGATATTCCGTTGGCTTTACACTATATCGCAAAACACATGAATGATACCCCATACTATTAAAATGAAGTGCTATTGGCTCGCTTTCTCGGTCTGAGATTGACTGATATCCACCTCCCGGACAGATAATGATAATGGGGCGCATGCGGTCTTTATCAATTTCTGGTGTGTTATCTAATATATAGGTATATAAATTTGCTATGTTGCCCTGAACTACCATCTCAATCTTTTTATGTAACATAGTCATACCTCTCTCTAGTTATCAAATCCGAACTTCACAAAGCAGTAACCATCATCTCTCCAAATTGATTCTGCTTTTCCTTCTTCTGCCCAGTCTGGAACAGAGCCAAAACTTGCTGTGGAAACTTGATAACATTCCCCATCAATATGATGATGTGGTCCTAATAGATTTCTACAACTATTATATAATTCTATCGTGATTTTATTAGTTCCTTTGACTACATAATCTGTAATATCTACATCATAAGGTGCCCAAGCAACTTTACGAACCAGTTTATCGTTTACATAACAAACTGCTACTACCGCGTTTAGATTACTCAAGTCCAATCTTACATTTTTGCTATGATTAATCTCAATATTACTGGATATCGACATCTTGCCTGCAAAGAATGGAAATCCCTGGTTCGTAAATTCAGAATACTTTAATGTTTCCGGTATCTTGTCTAAATATAGATTTTCTCCTGTAAAAACGGTTTTTCTTTCACCAAAAGTAAAAGCGTCTCTACTAAAGACTCCAAATTTTCCAACCAGATAAATAGATTCTAATTCTGTATCTAAGGTTAGTTTATTCCTCTCGCTTTCATGCATTTGATTATCTAATAAAACATCATATACCTTTTGACGTTGAAAATACTGACAAGACAGTAGCAATTCGTTTCTTCCTTTTTTAACGTTTTTTAAAAAGATTTTACGAAAGGAATGATCGATCCACCAGCCCTCGTCTTCTATACTTTGTATTTCTCCATTAAATAAAATACTAAATTTTTCAGGATTTTCTAAAACCAAAGATACATGTTCTAAGTCAATCTGACTTTCAAACACAAATTTCATTTCAAGTAATCCTTCTGCTTTATTTTTAATCAATTGGTTCATTAAGTTAATAATAGCAAGCTTTGGCTGCCATTCCCCATGATTTAATCGATACTCGCAAAAATCTAAGGTAATTGCATTATCATCTATCTGTTCAATGACACCTTCTCCTTTTAAACAGATTTTTTCAAAATCCTGTTTCTGTTCTTTCAGGTCGTCCACACCAGTCACTAAAATATAGGACTGCATAGGAGCAAATTCTAATTGAAATGAAATTCCATCTTTTTCTTTTTCAAAAAGAATGTTTTCATAACTCATAGTTTCAATATCAAGCAAAGCGATCTCTTTTCTGTTTTTAATAAAGATCTTTGTTGATACTTCTTTATGCTTATTAAGATTTACAAAATAGTACAAAGCTTCCTTCCCATATTTTTTTTGTGTATAATGAATGTTTTTCGTATTCTTTTCTTCAATATGTATATCTAGAAACCGTAATTCTTCTAACTCCCTTTTTAAATCTTTGGTTTGAATTACATATTTTTTTAATTCTTCAAGAAGAATACTTGGCTTTGCATTTACCAATGTTGGAAGTGGGTAAATAGTTACAATCTTCCCTCCTTCTTTTGCAAACGCTAGTAATAATTTTACCGTTGTTTCATCTAAAGTCTCACAAAAAGGTAATACCACCGCACTATAGTTGCATTTTCCAATCTGAATTTGACCATTTTCACACATACCATACTTTTTAATTATCGTTTCATCCCCAAAATGCCATAACACTTGGATATCATTTAATAAGGTAGATAACTCATCTAATTTTTCATCATAAATAGTAAGACTATCTCTTTCACCATCAAATTCAATAAATGCTGTTTTCATTGGATGAATGCAAAGCACATTTGTTTGCATTTCTCCGCTTCTAAGGAGCATACCGAGTCTTGAAAAATACTCATTAAAGATAAGATACTCCTCCCACCAAGGTTGTTGATAGAACAATCCTGGTGGATAATCTCTTTTTCTGCATCCTCTTAAACTATACCCCTCCAAATGCTGACATAACATATTGACTCCGTTTACAAACTGCCACTCAGCAATCCATTTCATTTCTTCAAACGTAACCCCCCATCCACAAAGGGCAAATGTTTCAGTCAATACTCTGTCCTTACCCAGCTGTTCAGCTACAGAAGATACTTGCTTAGGTGTAACTGGATTCCCAATACTTCTAGTGAGCCAATCTATTCCCGGCATATCCATATACTCATATGAAGGCATCACGCCAGCTGTTGCACTCATCTGATCATATAGATTTTCTTCTAACATAAGATGGCCGGTAAGTTGCGTGTTATTCGATTCACACCATTGAGAAACTTGCTTCATAAAAGAATTTGTAAATAATTCTGAGACTAAGTTCCAGTAATCATATCTTACCTGTTGATATCCTTCCTGATTTAAAAATAAAAGAGATAATTTTTCATTTATATCATAATCATATCGATTCTTAAATTCTTTTTCTAAAACTGGTGACCATGGAATTTTATTTCTAGAATACTGTGGCTCATCCGTAAAAAATCCTGTTAGACGATGATTAAAATATTCCGGAAGTGTTTTTTTATACTTTTCGTGAATTTCATCCAAAAAGGAAGCAACACATTCTGCATTCAATAAATCAACATAATATTTAGTAGACTTTTTCGATACTTTAGCCCCTTCTAACTCAAGCCATTGCATGTAGTGACTTTCATCTTTTTGAGTGACCCTTCCACCAGCACAACCACTTGGCCAGCCTTCCTCATCATAACACCACGCATCCATAGCATATTTCTGGGCTTCTTCTATGCATTGCTTTGTATATTCCATCCATTCATCACCCATAAATGGCACTTTTAATCCACCTCTAGCATGCATAAAAAATCCGCCGATTCCCACTTCATTCATTTTTTGAATTTGCCATTTTAACATTGGAGTTTCTAATTTATCATTCCATGACCAAAATGGATGTGGCTTGTATTTCGATGGTATTTCTTTGATATCTTTCATCCAATTCATTATAGTCTCCTTATTTTTGTAACCTTTTCTTTTGTATATTTTTAAAGTTATCTTATATTAGTTCCCTGTGGCATCTTCAAACTATGCAGAACTAATTTTCAAATAGTTTCTAAATCTTTTGCCCTAACATATCAGATTCAACCATCGAAGTGCCATGAAGTACAAATGTCCTTACTTCAAACGGCTGAAAAACTAACTTTGTTTCAATATTAAAATATTCTAAATTAATTTTGGTTACACAGCTTTTATCCGATTCGTTTATCAATCGCATTAAATAAGTGTCTTCCTTCGTTTGTTTAAATGCAGATAATACAATAATCTCATTTTCTATTTCAACTAATTTTTTTGGTTGTACACCTTCACAAGAAGGGAAATAACTAAGGACATACGGCTTTTCATTCCACCGTTGTGCAAGGGCACAACACTTATCTTTTATTTCTCCTGCTTGAATTCGAATCTTGAATTGACGTTCTCCCATATCGATATGAGGAAGATACCGATCTGTTGGTGCAATTTTTCTTTCTTCTATTGGATGTGCAGAGTAAGCGGGTGTTCTTAATAGAGACAAAAGCATATGTCCACTATCAGCACATCCTCCATAAATACCTTCATTAAAAACAGCTAGTGCTTGATTTCCCATTTCTAAGCTGCACCACTTTTGAAAATTAACTTCTTCCCCATTTTGATGCAATTCTTCATATCCGAATATAGTTTCTCCTAAAAAGATCGGATTTTCAAAAAATGAATTCAAATTAAGTTTTACCATTTTATTTACATCGTTGATCAATGTAGTAATCGTAACATCAATATAAGAATCTATCTTTGGAATACAATATTCGATTACTGCATAAGACTTTTCGTATTGAAAAACTCCCTGTAATATAACTCTTACCTCTCCATCTTCAATCACATTGATACTCGGTTCTATATCCCCTTGATAGCCACGAAAAGAATTTGCATCCTCCTTTGACAGTAATCTAAACTCTCCAATTTTTTTATTAAAACGATCAACAGTCATTCCCCAAGGATCTTCATTATCATCAAAAACTTCTAATCTACAGGAGTTTTCTTTTAGGTAATCCATGTCATTTACTTTATATTTATCAATATACCCTGTATGAATATTAATCCAAACTTCCATATCATTATTTTTTATTATATAGAAATCTCCTTGAATGTAATTTGACTTTTTATCGGTTTTTTCTACCAACTCCAATTTACAGTCAAAGCGATTCATACAAGAGGGCTGTAATTCACCTCGAAAAACTATCTTTTTTCTCCAATCTAAATTGATACTACATTCCGGTTTTTCATTTTGAGATGGCAGCATATTACCATTATAGTCATAAACCCTTCCTATTGTTGTTCTTGTTTCATCCCATCCCTGATCCTCTAATTGAAATTCTGTCACTATTTCGGTGGCTATTGTATATGGATATGGGTTGTACACTAAAATAGGAATTTCTCCACTGTTTCCAGCTTTTTGCCCAGAAGCCAATAAAAAAAATGCTTCTGTACAAAGTTCATCCAGGCTTGTAAGTGCCTGAGATAATCGCATTAGTTCTTCTTTTTCTGAAGAATGGACCATACTTCCAGGTAAAATATCATGAAATTCTGAAAAAAGTAACGTCTTTTGTATCTTCACTAAGTCTTCCATTGGATATTTCATATTCCTATGTAATACAGCGTGACTTAACATTTTTTCTGTCAGATACAGTTTGTTTTCTAATTGACGATGCAACTGTTTTACTCGAACCATGGACGTATAACACCCAACCATGCAATGAACCAAAGACTGCTTTCGAACTTCTAACTTTGACCAATCCAATTCTTTAAAATAATCTTCTGGTGTTGAATGTGTGATTTGATAATCATCATGGTTAGCGATAAAAGAATTCACTTGTTCCAAGTCGACTTTTGATGCACCACCGCCGTGATTACCAATCCCCCATAATACCAAACTATGTTCTCTGTCCGGATATTCTCTTATATATTCCTCCAGTTTTTGATCCGTTTTGCCTTTTAACGTGTTATATCCTTTATATATTTTGTGTGCCGCAATCCTACTCCCATCATATCCTTCCCAAAGAAAATCCCCATACTCCATCTCTGTAGGTCTCATAAAAAGATAGGAATCATAGCCTGTCTTTTTCAATATTTGAACTAGGCCTCTACTATGGCCGAATGAGTCGACATTCATTGCTGTCCTAGGGGTCATCCCAAATTTTTCTTCAAAAAATTGTCTTCCCGTTTCAATTTGTCGAACGATTGATTCACCACTTGGCATTAAACAGTCCGGTTGCAAATACCAACCTCCCATGATATGCCACTTGTTTTCTTTAACTAGTTTTTGTATTCTTTCAAATAATTTTGCATCGTATTTTTCTACCCACTCATAAAGTAATGCTTCATTATGATTGAATATAAAACCATCATATTTTTCACAAAATTCAGCTGCAACCCTAAATGTTGATAATGCTTCAGCGACTCCTTCCCTCCATTGCCAAAGCCATACAGGGTCTAAATGAGCATTACATAGTAAATGTATTTGTTTCATCGTTTTCCTCATTTCCGCGCTGCTTTTTGCACATCTTAAGTTTGTGTGGGCAGCGCAGACACAAACTTGCTGAGTAAAAGATTTGAAAAAACTTTCACTCTTACGCTCTCCCTGGATTTATCGCATGCTGCTCTTCTAGTACTTTCAATATTTTTTCCAAGTCAACATTCCTGATACTTCCACCTTGTTTTACTGTTTCACTAGCAGCTACACCTGCGCTATGCCCCATTGCCATACAAGATGCCTTTGTTCTTAAAGCAGAATTAGCTATTCTATCACTATCAATACAGCGCCCTGCTACTAATAAGTTATCAATCCCCTTAACAATGAGAGCCCTATAAGGAATACATGGAACTATTCCATCCTCCAATTGCTCACACAGTAAGCTATTACCATCTACCTTATGCATATCAATTGGATAAAAAGAGTTGCAAATACCATCAGGATATCGTTGTCCTGTAGTATACTCCAAACTGGTTACACAATGCTCGCACTTTATTCTTCTCCACTCTCTAAAGGCAACATTAGGTGACATAGTTACTACCTTTAAGTTTTCTGCTCCTTTTACGTGCTTTCTTGCCCAATTAACTACACGCGTAGTGCTTTTTCTTCCTTCAATCTCCATGTTGGAAGTAGATTTAAAATCATAAGGAATATGGTTTGCATTGTTTGCCCTATTCTTAAAATAGTCAATAACGTTCTTTCCACCCCAATAATCATTCTTATCAAGAGTACCATTTGCAATAGCCTTCTTATATTCCTCCTCTACCTGGAATCTATCAATATCTTCAATTTTAAAACCTTCTATATATGCTCTAAAAGTAGCCGGTTGTATCTCCTTGCAATCACTTCCCAACTCCCATTCAGCACCAGATACATACGAAAGATGTCCATCACCCGTACAGTCAATAAATATTTTTCCTTCAATCGCCTGTAGCCCATTTTTAGAGGTTACTATGACAGATGTAATCGTATTGTTAGTTTCTAATTCGGTATCTTTCTTTGCTACTGCACAAACATCATACCCAAAATAAAGATTTACACCTGCCTCTAAGCACATATCATCCATTAGCTTGGCTGCCTCAAATGGATTTACCATAACATTTAATTTTGCATGAACCGTTTCATTCTCAAAGTCAGGGAATCGTGCTCCTCCTAAGTCTCGTAGTCTACTAACAAATTCAAATCCTATTCCATGAATTATCTGCTTTTTATGTGCATAAAACAGGCCTATATCACTATTGCCACCAAGTGTCAATACACCACCTAATGCTCCCTGTTTCTCTACAAGTGCAACGCTCGCTCCATTCCTTGCAGCACCTACCGCTGCACAAAATCCAGCGACTCCACCACCACATACTACTACATCATATTTACCTACACTCTTAACATCTAAATTCACCTCAAAATTACCCATAACTATAACCATGACGATTTATCACTAAAGGTGATAAATAACCATCCCTTTCTCTTCAAATTTTTATTAACTAAATAACTTACTGTATTTCTCACGATATTCTGTTGGCGATATCCCCACTAGCTTTTTAAATAGCTGACTAAAATAATTTGCTTCTGTGTAACCGACCCTTTCTGAGATATCGCTTATTGGAATGTCTGTATTCTGTAATAGTCCCTTTGACTTTTCCATTCTTCTTTCTGTAATATACTTAACAAAGGATTTTCCGGTAGCATTTTTGATGATTTTACTAAGATATGAAATATCTAAATAAAATACCTTTGACATTTCAGTTAACGATATAGAATCAAGGCAGTGTTTATCTATGTAATTAATTATTGTGGCAGCATCCACCTTTGACCTATTACTTCTTTCATTTTTGATATTTTCCATTGTATGAATGCATAGTTCAAATACAGCTTCCTTTATTTTTCGAATACTATGCATTTTTGCTATAGATTCGTTAACCATATCAACATCCCTAACCTTTTCAACTCCGAGCTTATCACAGATTTTTCCCATAGAAAAAACAATACTCGAGTATACCCATAGTGAATCCTGTGGTAAAACATATTCGTCTGACAAACTCCGTGTTATATTGTCAATAACTGCCTTTATCTTGATGTTTTGAAATGTCTCAACGTATTCTACTATTGAATCAATATCTTTAAGATATTTACTCCGATCAATTTTTTTTTGAATAATCTTACTATAATCAAAAATATCTGAACCTTTACAATATATCCTGTAGGAAACAGCCTGCTTAGCCTGTTTTCTTGCCAACACAAATTTCTCTTTTTCACTAAAAATATCACTCTTACCAATCCATATCTTCTCACCAGTAATTTGTAAGATCTTTATATGTATTTGATTTATACTAATATTGTCTTGAGCCAAAAGTAGCATCTCATTACTATTCTCAAAAAATACTAATATCCTATTGTCCATTTTACTTATAGCTGTAGCAATTCTCTTCTCCACATCAATATCATATAGAATTGGTTTTTCAAAACATATAGCGTATATATAGCTATCTTTAAAATATTGCCTTTCGGTTTCAATATAGTTTCCATTTAGAATACCTTTAAGGAGAATATCATTTTTATGGATTTTCTCATCTATGGTTTGCGTTCTACTCTCATCCAGCATACCTGTTATCTTTTTGATTATTTCAATCAGCTTCTCTTTTTGTATAGGCTTAACCAAGTAGTGGCAAACTCCTTCTTCAAGCGCTTTGTGGGCATATTCAAAAAGAGTAAACCCGCTCATAATAATAAACTTGCCCTTGAAATTCTGTTTGTTGAGCTGCTCTATCATACTAAGACCATCAATACCCTTCATCCTTATATCTGTAAGAATAATGTCAGGGCTCTGTTCATTTACAAATTGGATAGCCTCAACTCCATTTTTTGCAGTTCCTATAACCTCTACATTATAGTTTTGCCATTCGATTTTACTTTTCATTCCTTCTCTTATATAATACTCATCATCCACTATCAGCAATTTATACATCTGCTTCTCCTTTCTGACTATCCACAGGTATTCGTATAAATATATATGTTCCCTTATTTGGCTCACTTTTTATATCAATACCATATAACTCTCCATAAACCAGTCTAATTCTTTGATGTACATTACGCATTCCTATATTAAATCGATTATTAATGTCCTCATTTTCCAAGCTTTCCTTCAGCCTAGCAACCTTTTCTTCATCCATGCCAATACCATTGTCTTTTATAATAAATACAATCTCATTGCCTAGTCTCTTTACTGCAATCTTTATAATACCAACTCCAAGGATTTGACTGAAACCATGCTTCACGCAATTCTCAACGCAGGGCTGCAGCAAAAACTTTAAAGTATGGCAATTTAGCAGGCTCTGTTCAACATTGATAGAATATTCAAAATCATCACAAAATCTTAGCTTGATTATCTTCAAATAGTTTTCAATATTTTGTATTTCATCGCCTATCGTAACCTGCTTCTCCTCTCTAAGATTAAACCGTAATACTTCTGACAGATAAACCACAGACTCTTCAATCTTTGTATTTTCACCTAATGCAGCTAGCATGCCAATCATTTCAAGCGTATTATACATAAAATGGGGATTCATTTGGGCTTCATAGGTGATTGTCTGAATATCCTTCATTTTTACATTTAGGCTTATATTTTTTTCTATACTATCTGCAAGATTTTCCGTCATATGATTAAATCTATCATATAGCATACCTATCTCATCTCTTTTTTTTGTAGATACTCTTATATTAAAATTACCTTTTTGAACCTCATCCATTCCTTTTAACAGCCCTACAAGAGCATTACTAATATTTTTTGAGAAAAAAAATGATACTGCTATAGCCACTATTGTACATAGCAGGGTAATGATACCTAGTAGAATTAACATCCTTAAAACATTGGTACGTATGCTATCATCCTTTATCAAAAACACTAAATTCCATCCAGTTGAAGTCATTGAATTTTGCATATAAATAAATGTTTCTTTATCCTTCTCTATCAGATTGGATTGTAACTTTTTTATGCCAAGTTGGTCATAATTAAATCCAATCTCAGAACGCATACTGCTACTCATTACATAATTTCCCTTACAAAATATATAAAAGCTAGAATTACTTTCATCTATATACTCTTCATAATCATTAAATATTCTTTTTTCATCTATAATAAATATCAGATATCCTAATTTAACCTTCTGATTATTTTCATTAATTATATTGAATTCTCTGCCAATGGCTATCTTATTCTTTCCTGAAACATTATAATATTTCCATACCAGTTGCCCTTGGGTTTCTTCCATCTCAGCTATGGTAAGATTCTTAAGAGCCATCTCTGTTTTTGCGTTTATTCCTACTGACATGTAATTCTGATAGTTATCTACATAAATAATACTTTCTACTTCATCAAGACTATGTAAAATACTTTCCAATTCATATTTTAGTTTATATTCTTCCATCGATGTGTTTTTCGCCGTTCGATTATACTTTATTAGCATATTATGAAATGTCTTTTTGTAATAAATAGAATCTATATTTCTTTCTATGCCAAGAGTATGAGCCTCTATAACATCCTTCAACAACCTTACTTTTTCCTCACTAAATGTTGTTAATTTTTGCCTGGTATCAATAATAAACATATTCGCAGAAGAAAAATACAACAAAAGAAGAGGTATTATTATAAACATAACAAAAACAAGAAATAATTTTTTAAAGAAAGAATCGCTGTTTTGTTTTTTCATAATGATACCTCCATCTCTTTTGTTCTAGTGTTAATAATAGCATGATAATGTCAGTTTACCATATTATGTAACCTTGAGTCTAGGGTTGGTCTTGCTTTTTCAAATCTATAAACAGAACATCCCCGTTTAAACAAGCGAACTTTTGTATTCTACCCCTCCATGCACACTATTTGAGCAAAATTTGTAAACCTTATTTAACTCAAACTATCCCAGCCACAAAATAGTATTGGCAGTAAACTGCCTAAGTCAAAGACTTTATACAACTTTGAACTGGGATAGCCAAGTAATAAGCTTATAAAGCTAAAAAAATACTATCTACTTAATAAATCATGTTAATCAGTCATTATTTAGTTGGTTTTAAAGGTACAAACTCTCCACCAACCTTAGGTAATTCATCTATCTTATAGTTATTTTCTTTGCTTATTTCTAATTTTTCTTTGAATGCCTCTGCATAATCAACAAATGATGATTGAACATCTTTAATCAGCTCATCTCTGTTATACTTTTCACCGGAAAGTACATTGATTGTGGCATTGTTAATGTCCATTGGACTATTGCCTGAGCTTCTAGCGAAGATAGGCAGTAAGGGCTGATTACCTGTTGTAAAAGCTTTAAAACTTTCATCAACATCTAAATCATTTACCGCTGGTATACATGCTGCAGTTTCAACAAACAACTTATAGTTGTCCGGAGCAGTTAAAAACTTCATAAAATCAATTGCAGCTTTTCTAACGTTCTCATCTCTTTCAGCTGTCTTTGTTATGGCAAATGGTGTATAGGATGCAATTGTGAGCTGAGCACCTGCATATTCACTATTTTCTGAAGTAAATTCAGGAAGCGGGAATGCACCTATCTCAATACCAGTTTCATTATCCAATACAAAAGCTTTCAAATCCCAGCTGCCACTCATTAGATGAGCCGCTTTACCAGATAAGAACTGAGCTTTTGCTCCTGCTTCATCAAGTCCTGTTGACTTTTGAGCATATTTCGCCAACTCCTCAATGTAATCCAGGTATTTTTCAAAGTCTTTTTTTGTATCTCCTTTAGTGATATCAAATAATCCTTCTTCAATAGCCTTAACATGCTCATTATTTTGAATTGTCTTATCCATATTTATGTTGATTGCAGCATCAGATAAATATTTGTTTCCAAATAATCCAGTTGTGTAGTACCAAATCATCCATGAAACTGCATCCTTCTTCATTGCTGGAAGCGCAATTGGGTTAATATCGTTTTTCTCAATGACCTTACAGTTTTCAATAAACTCATTATATGTTTGTGGTACATTAAGTCCTAATTGATCATATGTAGTTTTATTATAGTAGTATGCTAAACCTAGACCCTGTAGCGGTATAGCATAAGAAGGATCATATAAGTCAGCATGGACATTACTTAAACTACCTTCAACAAATATATCCTTCCATACTGTTCCATTAGCATACTCATTTGGATTATTGAATTCATTTTCTATGTTAAGCAGAAAGCCTTGTTCAAATGCATCTCTAAGAAGAGTTGGCTGACTCATAACTATTTCAGGCATTCCGTTAGAAGCGTATCTTGTATTTAACCATTGAGCATATCCATCACTTGGTTGACTAATTAAATTGACTTTTACCTCTGGCTTAATATTTTTGTATGCTTCTATTACTTTGTTTAAACCGTTTTCAACTTCCTGTTCTGTTCCACCCTCCCAAAACGAAATGTTAATTTCTACTGGTTCAGACTCAGTAGAAGTAGGTGATGCTGTACTACCTTTTTCAGTATCCCCTGAACTGTTGCTGTCTGAACTTTTGCTGCCTACACTACATCCAACTAATGTGCTTAATGCAAGTACACTAACTAGCGTAAAACTTAAAATTCTTTTCTTTAGCATTTTATTGCCTCCTCATAATTTTTTATAGATATAAATGCAATATAAAAGTTAAAATAATATTTGCACAGCGCAACCTAGTAAATAAAGCATTTTAACTGTATAAACAGTATTTCAACTTATATAACACATATTATAGCCTCTTGCCTTATACAGTAAGATATAAAATAACCCATACCGCTAAACTATCATAAATTAAGCCTCGTGTTGCAAACTCACCCTTTTATAGCTCCTGCTGTTATCCCGCTTACATAAAGCTTTGAAGTAGATGCAAATATTATAAGTAGTGGTAATGCTGCCAAGGTATAACCCGCCATTTGGTAGCCAAAGTTTACTCCATGCTGCCCTGCCAAGGTTGCAAGACCTATTGGAACCGTTTTCAACTTATTATCCGACAATATAATAAATGGCCACATATATTGATTAAAGGTATTAAATGAATTGATAACCGCAACTGTACCAATGATAGGTTTCGATAGAGGTATTACTATTTTGCGTAATATCATCGATTCCCTTGCACCATCAATATAAGCTGACTCAAACAAAGAAACAGGAATTTGCTGAAAAAAACTTCTTGTTAACATAATGGCAACAACTGAGAATGTTGCAATGTTCGGTAAAACAACTCCCCAATGACTATCATTCAGACCCAAATCCAATACATTTAAAAACATTGGAACAAGTAAGAGTGTCGCTGGTATCATGCTAAATGCCATGATAAGGTAGAATAAAATATTCTTACCTCTGAAATTAAATCGAGCAAATGAATATCCTGCTGGAATAACAACCAAAAGCAGTCCACCTACAGTTAGAACTGTTACCTTTACAGAATTCCCAAAATATAACGAAATGCTCTTCCATGCCCTAGAATAGTTCTCTAATTGAATAGGAAATTCTATACCCCAAAAGTTTTGAATAAATTGCGTTCCACTTTTTAGTGAAGTGACTATCATAATATAAAAAGGGAAGATAAGTATTATAAATGTTATAGTTAATATGCTTATAGAACATATCTCTCCAGCTCTTAATCTTTTTTTTGCCATTTGCCTTATCTCCTTAGTCATTTTCTTTCCTCTCTCTTAGTACCAATATGGTTATAAAGAGTGTAATTAAGAACAAAACCACTGCCATAGCACACGAGTACCCAAAAAGAGGTATTGACCCATCCGTAGGAAACGCAACTTGATACATATACAACCCCGGAACTAGAGATGCATTATTGGGTCCTCCTTGCGTCAATATCAATATTCTTTCATAGTTCTGCATTTGTCCTATAATACCCAATATCAGAAGTGATTTTATTTGAGGCATTATTAGTGGAATATCTATCTTAAATACACGCTTAATGGTGCCTAAACCCTCTATTTGAGATGCCTCAATAACAGATTGATCAATACCTTGCAAAGCTGCATATATAATGAGGAGATTTACCCCTGCTACCCATGGAAACCCTATCATAATAATAGAAGGTTTAACCCATGCTGATCCTCCTAAGAAGTTTGGTGCTTCCATTCCAATTGCTTCGAATACTTGAGAAAAAAGACCTATTGATGGATAATACATAAATTTCCAAACAAGTAAAATTACAATTGCCGGGATAACCATTGGCATAATCAAAGCGGTTCTAAAGAAATTTCTAAGTCCTTCACTTCTTAAATTAAATATCATCTCAGCAACAATAATCGGTACAGCAAAAGCAACAAAAAATCCAATAAAAAATATTAACAGATTATATAAGGAGATATAGAACTTTCGGTCACTAAACAGTTGGATATAATTATCTAATCCAATGAATACATCGGTGTTAAATCCATCATATCTATAAAAAGATTTAATGATAGCAAAAATAAACGGTTTTAATATAAATATTGCTAAAAAAGATAAGATGGGTAGTATATATAAATAAGGTACAACTTTTTTGTTATCGAATATATTGACTAATTTAGATGGTACATTATTCTTTGGTTTTGCTTCTAATTTCATATTGTTCATCTCCTGGCTGAATTTTCAGTAAATCATAAAGACATTCTCTACGATGGATAGTATATAGAAGTTGACTGCACTATTACATGTGTTTTTTTGAATATGACATTCGTTTTTTTGAGAAGTTACATAGAAGAGCTTTAGCTACACGTTTTACTGCATGGACAAATAAAAACCACCTTCCGGATGAGAATATTCAAATCAAACTCTCACTAAGAAAATGGCATTTATTATGAATGAATTTTTTTACACTACCTTTTATGATTTCTTTGAAAGCCTGCCGGGTAGTAGCTTAGTTCATACGAAAGATGAGACGATCAAGATCATAGATAGTGCTATCTTGCGATGCAAAGCGAACTTTGTAAAGGAAACTGTGTAGAAGAACAATAGCATAAAACAGCAGTTTCTCTATGTCGGAAAACTGCTGTTTATGTTACAAATCTAATATTTAGTTACTGATCTAATTTTTAGTTTCTAATCTGAAATATCTAATCTTTTATCTAACGTTTCATCACAAATGAAATCATATCTCCGTAAACGGGAGTTGGCATGCCAAATCCCCCGGAAACGTCAACAATTTGCCCTGTTGTATACGCAGAATCATCACTTGCAAAATAAGCTACTGTTCCGGCTATCTCTTCCGGGGTTCCCATACGTTTAATTGGAGTATGTTTTAAGAAAAATTCTTTGAATTCTTCTGTTAAATTAGCCGTAACAGCATCAGTTGCCGTCATTCCGGGAAGTATTGCATTGCATCTGATATTATCACG
>JAEWEO010000042.1 GCA_023389295.1 Bacillota bacterium | reverse complement strand
CGTTTAGGCTTCGTTAATATTCAATTAATTTGCATATATTGTTATTATAATTGATTCTACTAGAATTTGTAGAAGAGTATTGCTTGCCAATAGCATTTGGAGTACTTATTTTAATATGTGGTGGAACTAGACGTGGCGAATTGTTAACTTGTTAGTTATGGATGTTAAGCTACGTGTTTTATTCAAAGAACCAACAGGAGGTGATTCCGATAGCTATGTAATATTTCATTAAAAATGTTAGTTATAAATTAAGCATACAAAAGGAGGATTTTATTATGCTTAAGAAAATATTATCATTATTTTTAGCCACTGTACTTTTATGCTTAATGAGTATAAAAGGTTTTCAACCTAAGTTAGATTGATGCTTATGAAAAAATTAATGCAAATACTATTATGTATGTTCATATTTTTTACAGTTGTTACTGTAGGATTAGTTTCACGCTGTTTATATATCAATTTTAAGTTAATAAGTGAATTTTCACAAAAAGAAAATGTTTATCCCTATGCTGAAGCAGTTGGAAAAGGAGAACCTGATTTAAGCGTAATATCTAATTTATTCACAGATATTGTTGCGGCGATAGGGTTTGATGACTACAAAAATGATATCATCTCGCCCATAACGATATCATATTATGCAAACATAAATGATAATACACCTGTTTATAGTGTAGAAAAGGGAGATACCATACACTTTAAAACAAATGATAGAACAAGAAGCGGGATTACATATCAAGGTATCGAATCTATACCCACAAATGAATCGGGCTGGCGACTTGCTAAGCCGTTTACGGTAGAGGGTAAAGAATCAAATGATGCACTTTTATATGTGAAATTAGATGAACTGATTCATGTTACTTACGAGTGGATTGAGGAAAACCCTAACGGAATGAGCATTTTGCAAAGAATTGTTATGGAGCAAGGAGTATTACCGACAAAACATAATGTAGGCAAATACATACTGTTATTTATTGATCGCACATTATATTCAGAGGGCATGTTTTTATCCCAAGATTTATTGAGTTCTGTTTTTTCAACCGCAACTTTTGTAAGTTTATTCATTTCGGTAATCTTATTAGTATTATTTTTATTGGCAAAGTATAAATTAGCTTCATAAACTGATAACAGATAAAAGTATGAGCAAAATAGAACCACTATAAAGCACCACCATACACACAAAATATTGCTAATCAAGCACTTATTGATTCAAAGTCAATAGGTGCTTTTTCTGTTCCATTTTATAATTAAAGAATGATTCTCACTTATCAATCCGTCATTTTGGACTAAATCCGACTTATCGGATATACGGGAAATTGCCATATTTATACAAAGAAGAACCAGTTTTATTTTCTGTTCCTTATTATTGAGTAATTAACTTTCTTTTTTATTACAAAATATGGTATATTTATATTGCATATTGTTATCTACTTATTATAGCTATAATGGGAAGTTAATAATGGATAGTTTCAACATCAGCTTTATCAAGACAAAGTACGGTAGCTCATGAAATAGGACATCTGTTTTGGCTAGGAGATAATCCTGTTACAACAGATGAATGTTTGATGAGGCATGATAGAGACCGTGAAAAAGTAATTGCACCTCAAAAGATTGATGTTTTTCATGTAGTATATGATTGCCAAAAGTATAATATATAATATTATTCAAACAAATCTGAAAGGGGATTCTGATTATGAAAATTAAACTCGGACTTCTGCTTGTTGCTTGCGTTATTGCTGTAACTGCTTTCTCCGTCAATAATAACTCGACAAGCGAAAATAATAACCTGTTAAATGAAATATCATCAGAAGTCGGCACAAACACGGATGGAGTAATCTACAATTCCGTATCGGCAGATTGGCTCATCTATGAAGATGTGGCTGACTTGGTAGAAAAAAGTAATATTGTTGTTTTAGGTAAAATAACAGACATATCATTTCAAGTTTTAGATATGCGTACAGCACAGCCCCCCACAAAAGATACAGAAGAATGGAATCACAGTCTATACACAATATATGATGTTGAAGTTATAACATCCTATAAAGGGAAAACGTCTGATACCATTCAATTTAGAATGATGGGTGGGCGAAAAGATATGCTTACAAATGAACAGCTAACAACTTTAGGTCAAGACAGTGTAAAGGGTATTTCCATTATGGACGATATGCCAGAAATACAAATAGGTGAATCATATTTGCTTGCGTTATATCAATATCAAGATACTATTCCGACGTTAATAAATGTAGAACAAGGTATCTTTGATACGCGCGAACCTTTGACGAAAGACAGCTATTCCAATGTTTCACTAAAAGATGTGGTATCATTTTTTGGTGCAGATAAGTGGAATGAGTTTGAACAGAGCAATTAAGTAACTTTAAGGTTTTAAATTTATCGTTAGGATATGTTTAGAAGATGGATGTTCACAAGACAAATTAGCTGAGATGGCAGATAAGGCGTATGCAGCAGGTGTTCTTGTAGTGACGGCAGTGGGGCTTTTGACGATGAATGATATATTTTGCGAGGTTTCTCCGATTTGTTTAATGCCTAATAAATAATTTAGCGAGAAAATGTATTTAAGAATTATAAAGAGCAATGGGGGATAAATAAATGAAAAATATCATAACTATTCAACACACACAGTCTATTCATCATACTAATGGTATGGTTGGTTCTTGGACTGATTGGGATTTATCAGAGCAGGGGATACAAC
>JAEWEO010000013.1 GCA_023389295.1 Bacillota bacterium | reverse complement strand
CCGCAATGTTGATTAATACTTGAGTTGCGATATGAGCCAATACTCCTGTAGCAATAAGACCCCCAAAAAGATCCGTTGCATTTATAGCAATGATAAAAATACGCCAAATTAATAGGATGAACAGCAGAATCAAGGCAATAGCACCGAACAATCCTAGCTCTTCACAAATAACGGAAAATATCATATCGTTATGTGACTCGGGTATGAAACCAAGTTTTTGTATGCTTTCTCCAAGTCCCTTGCCAAAGACACCACCGGTAGCTATGGCATATAGTCCCTGGAGGATCTGATACCCCTTTTCATGGGTCTCAACATTTAACCATACTTGGATACGGGTGAAACGATAAGGTTCCAAAATAATAAAGATCGCGCCAATTGCTCCTAACAATATCGCTGATGCGACATAATAAGCCTTCTTTCTACTGGCTACAAAGCAAATAGCAACCATGATTACACCGACAATCAAAGCAGTAGAAAAGTTTTCGATAACAATCAGACCTAAGAGAGGGGCAATAAAGAATACCACCCTCAAAAACCCTCGAAACTTATCCAGCCGTTTCGGTGCTATATTTACTATGTACGCGGTAAATAAAATAACCGCAATCTTCGATAACTCGGAAGGCTGAAAACTACCTAGCGGGCCTAATTCAATCCAACGCTTGGAGCCGTTAATATCCTTACCAAAGATTAATACAAATATCTGTAGTCCGATACAAAGAAAATACAGTATTACAATCGGTTTGATTCTTATGACCGGTAAATTCTTTGCTAACAGGCGGTAATCAATTTTAGATACAAATAGCATTACTAAAATACCAACTCCTGCAAATAATGCCTGTCGTTCGAGAAAATGAGTAGCATTCCCATTATATAATCTTTGCGCATTATACGAACTAGTACTATAAATCATGACCAAACCAAAACAGACAAGAAAAAGTATTAAAAATAATAGGCTATAGTCATAGTAACTATGCATTCTTTTATTGGCATCTTTGACTGTTCTGCTCATAGTCTCTCTCCTAAATCTTTACGATGAATTGGCATGCTGCTGGTGTTTTATTCAAGAATTTCTCTTACGTACTCTTTAAATAAATTTCCGCGCTGCTCAAAATCTTGAAACATTCCCCAGCTTGCACAAGCCGGTGATAATAATACTGCATCTCCCGGTTTGGCTAACTTCTTACTTATACTTACTGCTTCTTTCAGATTTTCTACAAAAATAATATTCTCAAAACCTTGCTTTTTTGCTGCATCTGCAATCATATTTTTTGTCTGACCAAGAAGTATCAGATATTTCACCTTGTTTTCAAAGGCTCTGATCCAATCATCAAAGGATACCTTTTTATCATATCCACCGGCAATCAATATTGTAGGATGAGTCATCGCCTGTATTGCCTTTATGGAGGCATCCGGATTGGTACCTTTTGAATCATTATAATAGATAACTTCGTCAATTGTTTCCACATATTCAATGCGATGTTCAACTGCCTTAAAATTAAGAATAGCTTTTCGAATTGTTTCCATTGGTATTCCCATGAAAAATGAGATTCCTGCAGCCACCATTACATTTTCATAATTATGCCTACCAATGACATGAAGGTCATTCACATTGCAGACCCAATTAATTTTATTCTCATAGGAAAAGTGTATGTCATCCTCTTCCATATAAAGACCTTCCTCTAATATTCTTTTACTACTAAAGAATATTACTTTTGATTTTAAACGCTGTGCCATATCACGCAGGATCTCATCCTCATAATTTAGGAAGCAAATTTGCGTTTGCCCTTGATTAAGAGCGATCCTTTCCTTCATGGCTATGTACTCCTCCATCGTATGATGGCGGTCTAGATGATCCGGCGTTATATTGAGTATTGCGCCTATGTCCGGTAAAAAAGAATGTATCGTTTCTAATTGGAAGCTACTTAACTCAATGACAATAACTGCATTTTCAGAGGTATTAAGTGCAATATCCGTATAAGATTTACCGATGTTTCCTACAACATAAACCTCCGGGAAATAGCTTTGCATTATCTGCCCAACCAAAGTGGTTGTGGTTGTTTTTCCATTGGTGCCTGTGATACCAATAATTTTCCCCTTGGTATAACGAAAAGCCAGCTCAATTTCACCCCATATAGGAATGCTTTTTGCTTTTATACGAAGAATATCCGGCTGATCAGTAGCTACCCCCGGGCTAATAATTACAAGCTCCACAGAATTTATTATTTCATCCGATAATTTTCCTGTCACTAGGCGAATTCTATCCATCTCCAGTTTATCACAAAACTCATCAAGTGATAGGTTTGTATTACCATCAAATAAGAGAACAAAAGCACCTAATCGCTGCAGCAACCTAGCAGCAGATATTCCGCTACGGGCTGCTCCATATACCATTACATTTTTATTGTTTAACTCCATAGGATACCCCCCATAACACAAGGATCAAACTTAGTTCTTAAAGCCTTACTCTTATCCCAAGGTATGGTTAGATTGATATTACCTGTTTTCAATCAAATCTCAAGGTATCTTACTGAATACTCCTTTGCTAGCTTATGCCCATAAGAGCGATCAAACAAAGTATGGTTGTTACAATGGAAAATACAGCAACTACTCTGGTCTCAGCCCAACCCATTAACTCAAAATGATGATGAATTGGTGCCATTTTAAAAATTCTTTTTCCTCCACTTAGTTTAAAATAGCTTACCTGAATAATCACAGATAGAACCTCAACCAAATAAACTAGGGCCACTATGAGAATAAACAAAGGCATTTGAAGCATATATGCCGTGGCAGCCACGAAGCCACCGAGGGCTAGTGAACCGGTATCACCCATGAATACTTTGGCCGGATATACATTATATAGTAAGAAAGCTAATAAGCTTCCGGCAACTGCACCCGTTATTGGTGAAACACCACTTCCCATCCCAATTGCTACTACGGTGAAGAAGGTAGCGATCAAAACGGTAACACTTGATTCCAAGCCATCAAGGCCATCCGTAAAATTAGATCCGTTAACGGTACCTAATACTACAATGAAAAAACTAGGAATAAACAAGTAGGATATATCTAAATATTTACCTCCGGAGAACGGAATTAACATCATCGTTCCGACATCCGTGAAGTTTAATAGATAATAGCACAAAATAGCAGTTACTAAAATTTGACCAATCAGTTTTTGCCAAGCTTTCAGACCCATGGAACGTTTCATAACAACTTTGATATAGTCATCCATAAAACCAATAATTCCGAAACCGATGGTTGCAAACAGAACGGGTAGAATTTCGGGATAATCCTTCATATAGATGACAGAAGTAATCGCTATACTGAGTACAATAACTATACCACCCATGGTAGGTGTCCCCGATTTCTTTAAATGCGATTGGGGGCCCTCCTCGCGAACATACTGCCCAAATTTTAATTTTCTCAAAAATGGTATCAGCAAAGGGCATAATATAACGCATACTCCAAATGATATGATGACCGGCAATATTACTTCAAAATCCGTAAAGTTCATGTGTTATCTCCATTCCGCCGCCTAAAAACAGCTTTTATATAGTAGAAAGCTTACAGGCTATTGATGTACCTGCTGATCTTTCTCTTATGTTTTAGTCATTCGTTTTTTACTTTCTATCTAACTTGCTATTATACTTTATTGATATTAAAAAAACAATAATAAATATATATCAATATATGGTAACAATTACTTACTTACATACTACTCATAGTACAAAACCAGGGCACTATCCCTATTGACTATCTCACCGGGAAGAGGAAATTGCTCCTTCACTATTTCACCTTCACCGATTGGATACAGATCGCCAAACTCGTATATTTTTAATAACTCTTTTACTTCAGTTTTTGTTTTACCAACAAAGTCGGGAACTTCAAAGGTACCAATATTATAGTCTTTGATTTCTGTTTCCGTATATTTTTCTTCAATACCCAGATAGGGAAGAATATTATCAAATACATCTGCTATAACAGGAGCAGCTATGGTTCCTCCATAATAAATTCCTACGGGTTCATCAATTAGTACAATAGCTATGACCTGAGGATCATTAGCAGGTGCAAAGCCGATGAAGGAAGATATGTATTTGCCCGTTCCTCTTGGCAATTTCTCAGAGGTTGCTGTCTTACCTCCAACGCGAAATCCCGGTAAGTAAGCTCGTTTACCGGTACCATCTGCTACTACAGCTTCCAGTAACTCTTTCATGGTTTCTGAGGTTTCCTTTGAGACCGTATTTTCAGTTGTGTCGTAATCAAGAGCATTTACTCTAGTTCCATCTGACGATCTTATTTCTACTCCAAGATGAGGTGTTACTAAGGTTCCTCCATTTACGATAGCGCTTGCTGCCGTTAACAGTTGTAACGGTGTTATTTGGAACGACTGACCAAAAGACATGGTGGCTAATTCCACTTCACCAATGTTATCTTTCTTGTGCATAATAGAATTGGCTTCGCCCGGAAGGTCGATACCTGTCTTCGTAAAGAGACCCAACCGTTCAAAATAGGTATACATTTTATCTACACCCACTCTTGCTCCGATTTCTATAAAAACCGGGTTACAAGAATTTTTGATACCATCAACAAAGTTCTGGCTGCCATGTCCTCCAACTTTATGGCACCGTATGCTACGATCGCCAACCTTCTTATATCCGGGACAGTAAAAAGAATCCGTTAATTTTACTACATGCTCTTCAAGTGCTGCTGTCGCCGTTACTATTTTAAAGGTGGAGCCGGGTTCATAGGTGTCACTAATGCATGCATTGCGCCACATTGTGTTGAGTAACTCGTTTACCTTTTCCTGACTTAGGGTTTGGCCTGCATAATCATCTGCAATCTCATCAATTAGCGTATATGGATCATTTAGATCAAACTCAGGAGCATTTACCATGGCATAGATCTTACCATTTTGAGGATTCATAAGAATGAGTTTTACATTCTTTGCGCTTTTGGACTCCATAACCTTAAGGGCTGCCTGCTCTGCATATTGTTGTATATTTACGTCGAGGCTCACATACAAGTCATTTCCTGCCTGAGGCTCAATCCTTGCTTCTGCTGCATTTTCTATTTCAACACCGTATGCTGTGGTAAGGGTAAGTATTTTGCCATCAATTCCCTTTAAAAATTTATCATATTTTACTTCAAGACCAACAATACCTTGATTATCACTTCCGGTAAATCCAATTACCTTTGAGGCCAAACTACCATAGGGATAATATCGTTTGTAGTCTTCATCCACCATAACACCATCTAGATCATATTCTCTGATTTTATCGGCTATTTCCTTATCCACGTTAGATTTAATTTTTTCAATGGAGGATACTTTCTCCACTCTCTTACGTACTTTTGCTTCACTGAGTCCAAGTAGCTCTGATAATACATCAATAACCCTTTCCGGATCTTTTATCTGAGCATGAATCACCGATATGGTGCATACCGGTTTATTTGTTGCAATCAGAATACCATTGGCATCGTAAATCCTTCCTCTCTCTGCCTTGATTGCTCTTTCTCTTTCGTGAAGATCCTGTGCTCTTTTTGAATAATCTTCTGATTTAAATATCATTAGATATCCCAACCTTATGGTTAACGCTAGAGCTACCAAGATGATTACCGTTACAACGATTAATATATTTCTTCTATTATATGTTCTACTTCTGGACATCCAATCATTACCTTGAAACTCTTATCGTTTCATTTTATTACAAAGGTTGCGTCTTTATTCATGGATTAGTCCAATACATCACCACTAAACTCCTCCAAAGGTTCATTGGTACCCCCACCAGTCTGCCTTTCGTCAGTTTCGTCTCCCTCCTGACTTTGATTATCTGTAGGAGTTTGCTGATCGTCCTCTTCATTTGTTGTAGAACCTACTGTATCAGAACCATTTGTACTACTCGGTCCGGCATTTTCTGTATTACCAGTTGTATTATTACCTGTAGTTGTATTATTTGCAGTACTATTACCAGTTGAGTCCGTTGTCTTACCCTCTTCTGTTTCATCATTAAGAAGGTAATCAATATCACCCTCCGGATAAATTCCAAGGGCGGGAAGTAATTCTTTCATAATTCTACTTGCAAGTTTTGTTGCTATAGAACTATCATCCTGTCTTGCAACATTCTGTGGTTCATCAACCACCACATAAATAACTGCCTCCGGATTAATTGCCGGAACACATCCTAAGAAGGATACAATATAAGTTTTTGCACTACGAGGTAGTTTCTGCGCCGTACCGGTCTTTCCACCAACGGAATATCCTTCTACCTTTGCTCCCTTTGCTGTTCCAGCTTCCACCGTTTGATAAAGATATTCCTGAATTGCATCAGAGGTCTTCTCCGATACGGTTTGTTTTACCAGTATTTTATCGATATCTTTTACTGTAGCGCCATTGTCATTTACGATTTGTTTTACAATATGTGGCTGATAATAATATCCGCCGTTTACTAAGGAAGAAAATGCTGTTGCCATCTGCAGCATTGTGGAAGTGAAGGTTTGTCCGAAACCGCTGGTTGCAAGCTCAACCGGATTCAGCTTCTCACGAGCAACAATGATACCTGCTTCCTCACCCGGCAAGTCAACACCTGTCTTTTTGCCAAAGCCCAGACTAGTTTGAAAATCATAGAACACATTCCTTCCTTCTTTGTCAACGATATACATCAAGGCATCGTTACAGGAATACATAAGGGCTTCTTCTAAGGTAATCTCTCCATGTCCGCTTTTTTTACTACAGCGTATATCGGTACCGGCGACATTCTCAATACCATCACAATAAAAGGTGTCCTCCGTTGTAATAATATTTTCTTCTAGTGCCGATGCTATGGTAGCCGGTTTAAAGGTTGATCCAGGTTCAAAACCATAACTGATCACAAAATTCTTCCATATTGCGTTCAGCTTTTCCATCTTCTCTTCTTCCGTCATTGCTGATATTTCTTTCTCAGAGTAGAAAGGGGATAGATCTCTTGGATTATTTAAGTCATACTCCTCATTCGAAGCCATTGCTAAGATTTCACCATTGTTCGGGTTCATAACAAGAACACCAATATTTAAGCTCCCGAATTCTTCATTAAAAGCATTGATGTGCTTTTGAACAATACGTTGTGCATTAGCATCGAGGGTGCTTACAACAGAGTTACCGTTAACTGCATCTTTTACAATTCTTTCTATATTCAGATTGGAATCAAAATATCCATATTCTCTTCCGTTGATACCATTGAGTTCTTCATTATAATATTCTTCAATTCCCCAGTAACCAGTATTATCTGTGGAAGTGAAGCCTAGAACAGAGCTAGCTAGTGTGTTGTATGGATAAGTTCTTACGTATTCCTCTTCAAACCATACACCAACAATATCTTTATTCTCTTTCATTACAGCTTTAAATTCATTTACTACATCATATTTTAAATTTTTTAATAGGATTACATATTGGCTATCTTTCTTTTCATCAAGAATGGTCTGAAGTGATTCCTTATCGATATCAAAATATTTCTTAAGTGCTTCCTGTGTTATGGGAATGCACTCTTCTTTCATCCACATATAATTAGGATCTAAGATCAAACGATATTGCAACTGGCTAGTTGCCAGTACCGTTCCATTTCGATCAACAATGTCACCCCTCTTATAGGGTAAAATTGAACTAACATAGGATTGTCTCGATAACACACTCTTAGTATAACGGTCTCCATCCACCTGAACTATGTAAATAAGCCGACCCATTAATCCGACCAACAGCAACACAATAACACAAAATACAAGCAATAAACTTGCTTGCATTCGTGACGTAAATTTCCTATTTGTTTTACCCGCCTGTTTTTCCATTGTATTTTACCTCATATACTCTTTGGGGTTAATCCGGTATATCTTCATATTGTCTTACATAACCTTCATCACTACCTTCATAGGTAATCACCTCGTTGTTATTAGGATATACCATGCCCAGTTCCTCTACTGCCACTTTATAAACATAATCTAAATCATAAGCTGTATTTATTACAGCATAAGCAGCATCATTTTCATTGGTCAAAGCAGTAAGACCTTTTTCCATCGTTTTTATTGATTTTTCCATCTTGGTAACTTCTGTTTGAAGCTTCAAATAATCCGCGCATACAAATACAGTTGCAGCAATCGCAACCGTAAGCACAAGCAGGGATGCAAAATTAATTCCGGAAAAAGCCTTTGGTTGTTTACGCTCCTGTTTTCGGGGCGAGGGTCTTCTTATGGGCTGTACTTCACGGTCATAATCTGGAACAACCGCAAGCTTACGCGCAGTATTACCCTCAATATAGCTTGTCCTCATATTCTCTTTATAATATTGTCTCTTCTTTGCCTCCATGCAAGAAAACCCCTCTTTCAAGCTCTTTATGTCATGATGATTGCCATCTTTGATTCATAACAACACAATTTCTAGCAAATTATGAAATATGTTGTCTGAGTTACTTATCCTCTGTACTTTTCTTATCTTTCGTTTCTTTCAAAAACTCTTAGTTTTGCACTTTTTGATCTTTTATTGTAATTAAGTTCCTCCTCTGTAGGAAGAATGGGTTTTCTGGAAATCACCCGTCCTTTTGATACTTGTCCACAAATGCAGACCGGAAAATTCGGAGGGCAAGTACAAGGATTCTCATTTAATTTAAAACTGGATTTTACAATCCGATCCTCTAAGGAGTGGAAGGTGATGATACAAAGTCGTCCATCAAAAGCTAATAATTCAATCATATCCTGTAAAGTATTCTTAAGTACATCAAGTTCATTGTTAAGTTCAATTCGTATTGCCTGAAATGTACGTTTTGCAGGATGTCCTGTATTGACTCTTAGTTTCATCGGAATTGCTGCTTTAATGGCTTCGACAAGTTCAAAGGTTGTCTCTAACGGTTTTTCTTCTCTCATTCGCACAATATGCTTCGCAATGTTCTTTGCAAAATTGTCTTCCCCGTAATCCCGAATCATACGAAACAGTTCCATTTCTCCATAGGTATTTACGATATCCTTTGCAGTTTTTGAATTCCTTGTATCCATTCTCATATCCAGAGGTGCATCCTCCTTATAGGAAAACCCTCTCTCCGGGGTGTCCAGTTGATAGGAAGAAACTCCAAGATCCAGTAAAATTCCATCCACCTTATCAATGGATAAATTCTTTAGTACCTGCTTCATATCGCAGTAATTACTTCTTACAATAGTTACTTTGTCTCCAAACTCTTTCAGGCGTTCACCCGCTGCAGCAATTGCAGCTTCATCCTGATCAATACCGATTAACCTTCCACTCGTAAGACGCTTTGCTATCTCGTAGGAATGACCTCCGCCTCCAAGTGTACCGTCCACATATATCCCATCCGGTTTTATGTTCAAATATTCTATTGTTTCTTCCAATAAAACTGATTTATGTTCAAATGCCATTGCATAACCTCCATTAACCTAGCTAATTAGCATAGTTAGAAATCTTCAAGCCGAATATAAGTTAAAAGCTGATACCATACTGTGACATATGCTCTGCAATTGCATCAACATCATCATAATTGTTATTGTTATCCCAGCGTTCCTTACTCCAGATTTCGATTTTGTTGAGAACTCCGACAAAAACGATATCCTTATCTAATCCAGCGCTTTCACGTAATTTTGCAGGTATTAGTATTCTTCCCTGTTTATCCGCTTCACATGCAGCCGCTCTTGCCAAAAAATAACGTTGCAGCTGTCTTGCTTCTTTCGTTCCCGGAAGCTTTGCTAAGCTTTCAGAAAATGCTTGCCATTCATTTTGAGGGTATACAAATAAACACCCATCCAAACCCAGAGTGATTACGAATTCATCTCCGAGATCTTCCCGAAATTTAGATGGTATGATAATTCTACCCTTTGAATCGATCGAGTGATCATATTCACCCATGAACATTGGCTGCACCTTCTTTATCCTTCGCTTTGTCAGTAGCATATGAGCTTGTCCACCACTTTTATGGTTTTTTGCTCCACTTCACACCACTTTGCTCCACTTATAGGTACATTTTATATTAGTTTTGGGAATTTATCAAGTATGAAATCAAAAAAAATAGCTCAGAAAACCTTATTTTTTAAGGGTTTCTGAGCTATTTCGATTTATTATCACAAGATATTGTGTATTAATTGTAAATCGAACAAAATATGTCAACATATAGTCAAATGTAAGGAAATGGGAAAATAGTCCCAATTCAATCTTATCTATGCTTTACTCTTGTATTTTTTTTCCTTTTATAAACAATCAATACTACTGCAGCGATTACAATCAAAGCTGATAATATTTGAGAAACAGCAAAAGGTGTTCCCCACAAGAAGAGTTGATCCGTACGCAACCCCTCCATCCATACACGGCCCAAACCATATCCTGCCAAATATAACAGCATAACTTCACCATCGAATTTCTTATGCTTTGTATAGAAAAATAAGAAAATAAGCAAACATAGATTCCAAACGGATTCATATAAAAAGGTAGGATGCACCTGAATATACTCTATTCCATCTACGGTTACGATATTATTTCTAATCTCCAGAATTCGGTCGAGGGCTGCGGACTTTCCTGCATAAATTTCCTGCAACTTTGCTTCTGAAACCGATTTTTGAAATATATTTTCTACAGCACTACGGTCTAGTTGCATCGCAAAAAGTCCGTCTGTGTATTTACCAAAAGCTTCCCTATTAAAAAAGTTTCCCCATCTACCAACAATTTGTCCTGTAATTAGTCCAATACATGCGGTATCAGCTAACAACCAGAAAGAATACTTTTTAATTTTTGCATAGATAATTGCAGTTAGAACCGCTGCAATTATGCCGCCATAGATTGCCAATCCACCAGTTCTGATATTAAAGGCCGACAAAGGGTCATGAGAGAATTCATCCCATGCAAATGCAACATAATATGCTCTCGCTCCAATGACAGATATGATAATTGCCACTAAGGCAAAATCCAAATAAAATTCAGGATTCTGTCCGGTTCTGCGAGCTACCCATTCAGCCATGAGCCATCCAAGTAGCATACCAATTCCGATTACAACTCCATAAAAGGCGATATGAAATCCAAAGATATCAAAACCGGAGGCTACATTCTTAAGTTCAATACCGAGATTCGGAAAATTAATATTGGTACTTAATAATACGTGCAAATTACCACCACTTTCCAATTGCTTTTGACATAGTTAACATCTGCTTTACTATATCCCACTACAATTCTACTTATACATTGAAACGGAACAATACAACATCGCCATCCTGTACTACATATTCCTTACCTTCGGAGCGTACAAGACCTTTTTCCTTAGCAGCATTATAATTTCCACATTCAACTAGGTTATGATAACTTACGATTTCTGCTCTTATAAATCCTCGCTCAAAATCAGAATGAATCTTTCCCGCTGCCTGAGGTGCTTTTGTACCCACTTTAATCGTCCAAGCTCTTGTTTCCTTCGGTCCTGCTGTCAGATAACTGATTAATCCAAGGATATGATAACTTGCTTTGATTAGCTTCTCCAAACCGGATTCCTTTAAGCCAAGTTCTTCTAAGAACATTCTTTTTTCATCTTCCTCAAGCTCAGCAATCTCCTGCTCAATCTGAGCACAGATGACAAAGACTTCTGAATTCTCCTGCTCAGCGAATTTACGAACAATCTGAACATATTCATTATTCACGCCGTCATCTGCCAAATCATCATCCTTTACATTTGATGCATAGATAACCGGCTTTGCTGTTAACAGATTATATTCATTAAAGAATTGTTGCTCTTCATCATCATTTGTTTGGAAGGTTTTTGCCAACTGCCCCTCCTCTAAATGTGTCTTAAGACGTTGCAACAGTTCAAGTTCCTTCGCAAGGGTTTTATCGTTCTTAGCACCTTTTGCTGTTTTAGAAATTCTACGTTCTAAAATTTCCAAGTCAGAAAAGATTAATTCTAAGTTAATTGTCTCGATATCACGCAAAGGATCTACACAACCGTCTACGTGAATGACATTGGGATCATCAAAGCAGCGTACAACATGTACAATTGCATCCACCTCTCTAATATTAGAAAGAAACTGATTGCCAAGTCCTTCTCCTTTGGATGCACCTTTTACCAGTCCCGCAATATCAACAAATTCAATCGTTGCAGGGATTACCTTTTCTGTTTGATATAAATCTCCTAATACTTTCAATCTTTCATCCGGAACCGGAACAATACCTACATTCGGATCTATGGTACAGAATGGGTAATTAGCAGATTCTGCTCCTGCTTTCGTGAGCGAATTAAAAAGTGTGCTCTTACCAACATTGGGTAAGCCTACGATACCTAATTTCATTTGTTTTTCCTTCCTTATTTACAATGATAAAAATGAAATTCGAATTTACTAATGAATTCCATCTCATATTTTACTTTTTATGATGACAAATTATTTCTCAAAATGCCTTTAATCCCTTGATTCAATAACTAACAAAACACCTTCGTTCAATTCAACAACAGCCTCTTCTTCAACAATTTCATTGCTGATGCCCAAACTGTTTCCTGATGAAAGAATAATGTGATTGAGAGGATATTTAAACCCTGTTAGGGTTAGTCCGACTACTCTATCACTAAAAGGTAACAAAGATACATAATTACCAAATTGACTTTCTTTTCTGATTTTAAAGTTTTCTTTTCTTAGATATATTTTATTTCTAGCATCAATAAGACATGCCGATATTCCAAGCTGCAACGGCAGTACCAATAGATGAATATTACCTAGCACATGATCCAACCTGCTACCTGTTGCTCCGACAATATCAACAGCACTAGGATTAAGCATTAAAGCAAGCTCGAGGGCAATTTGAGTATCCGTCTTGTCCTTCTCCGTTGGAAAAGTTTCAATCGGCGTTGATTTACCACGATACTTTTCAAGAATTTCAGCAGAAACAGAATCAAAATCACCAACAATATAATCAACAGGTAACTTTAATCGATCCGCTACCATAAGTCCATGATCTGCAGCTATAATGGTAGAGTAGTTTACTTTACTTACACGTTCTGCAAGGAAATTCTCTTCGATTAAACCGCCGGTAACAATTAAAATTTTACTGTCTATATTCTCCATATACGCATCACCTTATTTCATCCAAATAAACAAATTGCCCTATGCTTCATAAGCTTTGAAAATATGTTTAAAGTTTGCTATATTTTCTTCCATATCACCTCGAAATACCGAGGTACCCGCAACAATTACATTGGCTCCTGCCTCCAGTACTCTTTGGACATTGGAGGTGGTAATACCTCCATCCACTTCGATATCAATATGCTTACCGGTTTTTTGTATCATTGCCTTTAAGTCTACGACTTTTTGAAGTGTATTTTCTATAAAGGTCTGTCCACCATAGCCAGGATTAACCGTCATAATCAGAACCATATCAAGATCTGAAAGAATATATTCCAATACATGTAATGGCGTTGCAGGATTTAGTGTAACTCCCGCTTTCATTCCAAGTTCTTTAATTTTTGAGATAGTTCGGTGCAAATGAGTACAGGCTTCCGCATGAACTGTAATAATATCAGCACCAGCCGCTTTAAATTCTTCCAAATAGCGAATCGGCTCTTCAATCATTAGATGAACATCAAAAATAAGCTTCGAATTCTTACGGATCGAAGCTATCAATGGCATACCAAAACTAATGCTGGGGACAAATTTTCCATCCATGACATCAACATGAAGGTAGTCCACACCAGCTTTTTCAAGAAGACCAATTTGCTCCCCCAGAATATTAAAATCTGCAGCCAATATTGATGGAGCAAGTTTTATCATAACATTACCTAACCTTTCATGGTACAATTAGCCTATACAATAAATTAATACTTTTTATGATTCTGCAATTCATTGTATAGCAAAATATAATTTTCATATCGAACTTTACTTATTTTCTCTTCTTTCAATGCTTTCTTAACACCACAGCCAGGTTCATTTCTATGGCTGCAGCCGATAAAGCGGCATTCCTCTTCAAATTCAAGAAATTCAGCAAAATAATCCTTTAATTCTTCTTTCTCTATTTCATTGATATACAAAGAGCTAAAACCGGGTGTATCCATTACATAGGTTCCCTCTTCAATATAGATTAGCTCTGAATGTCTTGTCGTGTGCTTACCACGTTTGATCTTCTCACTAACACTACCGGTTTCCATTTCAGCTTTGGGCTGTAGGATATTAATAAAGGTTGATTTTCCGACACCTGAGGGTCCGGCTAATACTGTAGTTTTCCCTTTCAAAAGCTCACCCATAATCGAAATTCCGTGCTGTTGAAGCATGCTGGTAAACAATACTTTATAACCACATCGTTTGTAGGTATCCTCTAAAAGAGACATTTCCTTCTCTGAGACAATATCCGTCTTATTAAAGCAAACTATAGTGTTAAGTTCCTGTTTACGCATCATGATTAAAAAGCGGTCCAATAAATTCAAATTAGGATTAGGCTCTGCTGCAGCAAATATTACCATCGCCTGGTCAACATTTGCCACAGCAGGCCTTATAAGTTCATTCTTTCTTGGTAAAATCCGAACTATGGTGCCACTACCTTCCGGTTGATCAACGGTATCAATCTCTACATCATCACCAACAAGGGGCTTTATATTCTGATTACGAAATATCCCCTTAGCCTTGCATTCATAGACTTTATTTTCTTCCGGTGTATGAACATAATAAAAACCAGCGATACCTTTGATAATTTTACCTTCCAAACTAACCCTCCACAGCCTCAAATTCTACAGTCCAAGTAGCCTCATTTGATTCACCTGGTATTATAAACAAATCTCCATTGATATACATCCGAACGGTTCCCGGATTGCTACTATCTCCAACAATGTTATTCACTATTAGTGGGAATTCAGAGGAAGATACCACACCTTCATAAATAACAGACTCAACACCGTCTTGATTCATCTCAAGTGTCATATCAGCTGTATCTCCCAAATCATAATAATCAAATGGATTCACATCGATTACTGCCATACCAACATAACTGGTATTACTTACTTCCGGACCGGTACTAACCGTAACATCAACAGCAGTACCCTTATCCACCATTACGCCTTGTGAAGTGCTCTGATAGCTTATTTTACCTTCCGCATATATATCAGAACTTTGATAATCTACCGAACCAATTACAAGTCCTTGGCCTTTAAGTGCAGTCTCTGCTTGCTTTAAGGTACGTCCCAAAAGGTCCGGAACGGCAACCTTCTTATTCTCAGGTCCTTCACTTACATAAACAGTAACTGTCGTTCCTGCAGTTACCATGGTACCTCTCTCAGGCTCCGTCTTAATTACTTTACCAGCCTCAACCTCATCACTATTCACATATTCATGTAATAGTTCTAATTTATTTTCTATTAATTTCTTATCCGCCTTATCTTCCGTCAAACCGTATACATCCGGAAGCTGAAAAGTCTTTTTACCGGTACTAATGGTTAAGATGACACTTTCACCCTTCTGGCGTTCACTATTCGCATCGGGGTATTGTTTCATAACGTGTCCTTCTTCATATTCATCGGAATAATCCTCTGCAAATGTAATGAACACATTTTCATCCCTTGCTTTAAATTCTTCTATTGCATCCTCTTTGGTATATCCCACAACATTTGGCACGATATAGGTTCCTGCCGTAGCCTCACCGGTTGGTGCTATCGTCGGTTCCTGTGTCGGTTCCTCGGTTACTTCAATCCCCGGTGTATTATCATCCGGTTTATCGCCACTAACCTTAGAGGTTAAGAACCACACTACCAGCGCAATAATTACAAGTGCAAGTACAACGGCTGCTACGATGGAGCCAATTAAGAAAATCTTTTCCACCTTAGAATCAACAGTATCTAAATCTTCATCATCATCAGTAATTGCTCCGGCTGACAGATTTTTCGTTGAACGTAGATCATCGTCATGGAAGGTCCCATTCTTTATTTTACTCAAATCATCAGAAATATTAATCGTCGGAGAATCCGTTGCCACAAAAGCAGGGATCTGAACAAAGTCTCCATCCGGATTCGTAATCGCTTTCTTTAAATCTGAAATCAACTCAGAAGCGGAGTGATATCTTCTCTCCGGTCTCTTTTGCATACATTTTTGGACAATTTTATCAATACTAACCGGAATTAGTGGATCTAATTCACGAAGCGGCATTGCTTCTCCTTGAATATGAAGCAGCGCTACAGAAACGGTATTGTCACCTGCAAAGGGAACTTTACCGGAAAGCATTTCATATAAGGTAACACCTAAAGAATAGATGTCGCTCTTTTCATCACTATATCCTCCTCTAGCCTGTTCCGGAGAAAGATAATGTACAGAGCCCATTGCATTGGAGGTAATCGTATTAGAATTCGTTGCCTTTGCAATTCCAAAATCCGTTACCTTTACTTTGCCGTCTCTTGAAATGATTATGTTCTGGGGTTTAATATCCCTATGAATGATGTGGTTATCATGAGCTGCTTCCATACCTTGTGATATTTGAATTGCAATACCAACCGCTTCTTTAACCTCTAATTTTCCTTTTCTCTCAATAAAACGTTTTAGAGTAATCCCCTCTACAAGCTCCATTACAATGTAATGTAAACCACCATCATCACCAACATCATATACATTCACAATATTGGGATGAGATAGACCTGCGGCTGATTGAGCTTCTCCTCTGAATTTATTGACAAAACTTTTATCACTTGAATATTCCGGTTTTAATACTTTAATCGCAACAAAACGATTTAATTTTTGGTCTCTGGCTTTGTAAACATCTGCCATACCGCCGGATCCTACTTTATCAATAATTTCATAGCGATCGCTGATAAACATACCGGGTTTTAACATTCTTTATCACCTCTTCTTTAAACTTTAATAATAATAATGGCGATGTTATCTTTGCCACCATTCTGATTTGCACACTTAACTAATGTATCGGCCGCTGATTGGGGGTCATCATTGTCACGGATAATCTTCTCTATCATCTCGTCCTCTAACATGTTCGTAAGACCGTCAGAGCACATAAGTACAGTATCTCCCTCTTCTAAGTGCACTTCAAAAAAATCCGGTTCCACATTTGCGTTTGCCCCCAAAGCTCTGGTTATGATATTCTTGTTCGGGTGAACTCTCGCCTCATCTCGATCAAGTTCTCCTGTTTTCACCATCACTTCAACTAAACTGTGGTCCTCGGTAATCTGTTTCATTTCTTTTCCTATAACATATAATCTACTATCGCCGATATTGGCGACATACATCTCTTTATCAAATATGGTGGCTACAACAAAGGTGGTCCCCATACCTTCTAATTCTGATTGCTCATGTGCTTTATTCAGTAAGGCATCATTTGTTTCTTTCAAAGCGGACTCAATCAAAGCAATGGGTAATTTAGCTTCGTTTTCTTCTATCTTTTGCTTAAAAAACTCCACACAGAATCTTGAAGCATAATCACCGGCATTGTGTCCTCCCATACCATCAGCTACTATGAATAAATTAGGTAACTTTCCGATGGTATTATCACAGCAGAAGACATAATCCTGGTTTATCCTCCGTCGCTCTCCTATATCAGTTATTGAAAATGCTTTCAAGCCTGCACCTCCCATTATTACAACTTCATAAGACTACGAATTATTATCCAGATAGCTCTTTCTCAGTTGCCCACAGGCAGCATCTATATCTGCGCCCATTTCTCTTCTAATAGTAACATTTATTCTATTTTTTTCAAGTATATTTTTAAAATTTTGTATTTTTTTGTTCTCTGATTTCTTGTAATTCCGCTCTTTTATGGGGTTCACAGGGATCAAATTAACATGACAGTTAAGTCCTTTTACTAGCTTTGCAAGTTCCAAAGCATGTTCATCTTCATCATTTATTCCACCTACCAAACTATATTCAAAGGTAAGTCTTCTTCCTGTTATTTCATAGTAATAACGAAAGGCCTCCATAACCTGTGCTAAAGGATATTGGTTTGCTACCGGCATTAGTTTTTTTCTAATTTCATCATTTGGTGCATGCAACGAAAGTGCTAAGGTAATTGGTAAACCTTCCTTGGCAAAGGCTCGTATTTTATCCGGTATCCCACAGGTGGAAACAGTTATGTTTCTGGGGCTGATGTTTAAGCCCTGGGGATTGCTAATTAGATGTAGAAATCGAATTACATTGTCATAATTGTCAAGAGGTTCTCCAGTACCCATAATTACAATATTTGATACCCTTTCTCCCGACAATGCTTGAATACGATAAATTTGATCTAACATCTCTGAGGGTAATAGATCTCTTTCTTTTCCACCAATGGTTGAGGCACAGAATTTGCAACCCATGCGGCAGCCTACCTGGGAGGAAATACATACACTATTTCCATGGTGATATTTCATTAGTACGCTCTCAATAACTCGATCATCCTTTAGACGAAACAAATATTTAACGGTTCCATCCGTTTCAGAATGTAGGGAATCTACTTCTTCTAGAACGGTAAGCGGATACTTTTCTTTCAGCTTTTCTCTAAGGTCCTTTGATAGATTCGTCATCTCATCATAACTACCCACCAATTTGACATGAAGCCATTCATAGATCTGCTTTGCCCGAAACGCTTGTAAACCAAGGGTTTTTAGCTCCTCGGTTAGTTCCTCCAGATTGAAGGATTTTATATCTAACTTTTCCATTTTATTGTCCTAATCCTATTAAATTTATCTATTAATTCTTCAATGAGCTACTTTTTTTACGATACTTTGATATAAAAAAACCATCGCTAGCATGTATTCCCGGAAGCAACTGTAGATAACCCTCCTTCGTGGTATCACTTTTTAATGACTCAGGCAAATGAGTATCTAAATCCTCCGGCAAAAAATTAAACTCTTTTAAAAACCAGTCCCTATTTTCCTGATTTTCCTTTCCATTGACGGTACAGGTGCTAAAAATAAGGACTCCGCCTTCCTTTACATAACTTTGAACCACAGTTAATATCTTTCTTTGAAGTTTAACCAGGTCCTCCAATTGCTCTTTCCTTAACTGATACTTAATGTCGGATTTTTTACCAAAAACACCCATTCCGCTGCAGGGTAAGTCCGCAATAACCACATCTGCCTGATCCACTATACTTTCATCCAACAAAGTGGCATCCCAAACCTTAGTTTTCACATTGGTAAACCCCATGCGTCGGATATTTTCCTCAATTAGATTAGTTTTGTATTGTGTCAAATCTCGTGCTGATACATTCCCAGCTTGTTCCGCTGCATGTAAGGCTTTTCCTCCGGGTGCAGCACAGACATCAACAACAAAATCCTCCTTCTTTATACCGGCAATCTCACACACTAGCATAGAACTAACGTCCTGAACTGTAAAATATCCTTTCGTAAAGGAATCTAATTTTTCCAGATAATCATAATCACTAATTTTAAAAGCGTAATCTAAATATTCATTTTCTTTTACAGTAACGCACTCTTTTATTAGTAACTCTTCCAATTGCTTGGGGGTAATCTTTAATTGATTACACCGAATGGTTGTCTCTTTTTCCTGTAAAGAAGCGCGAAGCATTGCTTCTACAACCAAAAAGTCATATTGCTTTAGAAGCTCTTCCACCAGCCACTTGGGATAAGAATAAGTAATTTCAAGGAAAGAGACAGGATTATTGTGTGGATCCGGATAAACTATCGCTTTTTCCTCTCTGGCAATATTTCGAAGAATTCCGTTAACAAATCCCGACAATTTAGAAAATCCACGTTTTTTCGCCAGTTTTACCGCCTCATTACATACAGCGGATACTGGAACCTGATCCATATACTTTAACTGATAAACACTCATCCGCAACAAATTACGGATGAGTGGTTTCATCTTTTGGGAAGGCAAAGTAGAATATTGATCAATGATGTAATCCAAGGTAATATAAATCTTAACTGTGCCGTGAAATAGTCGTGAGATAAATGCACGTTCCTGCTTCTCAAGTCGTTGGTAGCTTCTTAAGGTTTGATTAAGAACGGTATGACTGTACTTATTCTCCTCAATTACCTCCAATAACATAGTAAGAACCACTTCTCTTGCATTTACGTTATCAATCACGCCTTCTTCCTCCAAATAATAGAATTAATCTTAATAACTGTAAAATGGTCGCTGCTGCGGCAGCTACATAAGTCAAAGCCGCTGCATCAAGGACTTTCTTTGATTGACCAAGTTCATCACCATATAAAATTCCTGTTTCTCCGAGTCTAGCGATCGCTCTTTTGGAAGCATTGAACTCTACCGGTAATGTAATCAACTGAAATAATACAGCCAATGAAAATAAAATAATACCCAAATTAATTAAAAAGGAATTGAAGCTAAAAAGTACTCCAATTAAAATTACTGGCCATGCTGCCATTGAGCCAATATTAGCAACCGGCACCAAGGCGCTTCGTAGCACTAAGGGTGCGTAAGAATTCTGATGTTGGATCGCATGACCACACTCATGAGCTGCAACACCAATTGCAGCAAGAGAATTCTGACCGTATACACTATCCGATAAACGAAGCACTTTACTTCTCGGATCATAATGATCGCTCAAATTACCGGCTACTCGTTCAATCCTTACATCATAAATTCCGGATTGATGAAGAATTCTCTCAGCAGCTTCAGCACCTGTGAATCCTCCACGACTACGAACCTTGGAATATTTTGAAAAAGTAGATTGTACTCTCGCCGATGCAATAAGCGTGATAACGAGGCCTGCTATTACTAAAAGATAAGTCGGATCAAAAAAGGGATAATAAAAACCAAAACCCATAATAGACTCCTTTCCGCTACCAATGTGTAGCAAACAAGATGAACCAGCAAGCTACTTCATTTGTCATGAACAACGACGCTCGCCCATGGTGATCGTCTTATGTTTATTAAAAGCAAATTTGTTGTTTACATAGCTAAGCTGGTATAAAACTAGTGTACATCTAACTTGCCTTTTTTATAATAAATTAAAAAGTATTTGTCGCTTTTTTATTTTTTTGTTTCACCGATTTGTTGGCCTATTTGGATTGCGTAGCCACGTAAAAAGGCATCCGCCGTCATACGCTTCTTACCTTCTAATTGCAATTCCTTTACCACTAAAAGACCATCACCAGTTTTAATTACAATAGCATCTTTTCTAACATCAACCACCTGACCAGGCAGAACTTTAGCCCACTTACCTGCTTCCTCAGGCTCTACCCCTGCTTGCCACAACTTAAGGGTCTTACCCTCTAAAAATGTATATGCGCTTGGCCAAGGATTTAATCCCCTGATGAGTCGTTCCAGTTTACTAGCCGGTTGGGTAAAATCAATCTTTCCCATTTCCTTACTGATCATTTTCACATAAGTTGCCTTATCTTCCTCTTGTGGAATTCGAACAGCGGATCCGTCCTCAATCTTAACTAAAGCCTCCATTAATAAATCTGCACCAAGATCAGCCATTTTATCAAATAGACTTCCACCGGTTTCTTCCGGCGTAATGGTTAAACTTCTTTGTAAAATAATATCACCAGTATCAATTCCAACATCCATATACATGATTGTTATACCTGTCTCTTCTTCACCATCGATAATGGAGTATTGAATTGGTGCCGCTCCACGATATTTGGGAAGCAAGGAAGCATGTACATTAATACATCCTAAGGTAGGTATATCAAGTAATGCCTTAGGAAGGATCTGTCCAAAGGCCGCTACCACTATAACGTCCGGTTTTAACTTACTAAGTTCCTGGAGAAATTCTGGCTCCTTCACCTTTAGTGGCTGATAAACCGGAAGTCCATGCTTTAGGGCAAGTTCCTTTACCGGAGGAAAACTTACTTCCTTGCCTCTTCCTTTTTGCTTATCTGGTTGGGTTACTACCCCTATTAACTCATGGTTGGACTCTATGAGTTTTTCTAAAATGGTTGCCGCAAAGTCCGGCGTACCCATGAATACTATCTTCATTAATAACAATCCTTTCGCGAATTATTCTACTTCTTCCGTAATAAAGGTGTTACGAAGTTCACCGATTGCCTTCTCCGGATATAATATTCCGTTTAAGTGATCGATTTCATGACATAGAGCTCTAGCTAGCAGCTCCGTTCCTTCAACAATGATTTCCTCCATCTTCTCATTGAACGCCTTAACTTTTACGTAGTTTGGTCTGGTCACAGTACCCATCTTACCGGGAATACTAAGGCAACCTTCATCACCGGTCTGCTCCCCATCCATCTCTACAATAACAGGATTGATTAGGACAATAGGGTCATCCCCTTCTTCCGATACATCAATTACGATCACTCGTTTTAGAATCCCCACCTGTGGAGCGGCAAGTCCAACACCTCCCGCGTCATACATCGTTTCAATCATGTCATCAATGAGGGTCAGTAGTTTTCTATCCACTTCCTTAACTTCTTTACAAACCTTATTTAAAACACTATCGCCCATTTCTCTAATATTTCTAATTGCCATGGTTATCATTCCTCTCTATCAAAGCTAAACAATTTTCACTTGTCATTATCGAATCATCCAACCGTAGGAAAATTACGTGAGTTTCTTACAGATCACTTTGCTTATACACAAATTGGAGTGATTGATATATTATATTATCATATAATTATTCTGTTTATCAATAAAATATCTAAAAATAGTATTAAGATTGCATAACTTAATATAAAATCAAAACATTTCATCCAATTGCTTCCAGTTTTAATAACTACTCATTGGATTAAAGTCAAACTGTAGACT
>JAEWEO010000336.1 GCA_023389295.1 Bacillota bacterium | reverse complement strand
CTATGCGGATGATTTGGTAAAGATCTTTGGTGTGGATGCTGTAAGATACTTTGTGCTTCACGAGATGCCTTTTGATAATGACGGTATTATCTCTTGGGAGCTATTAGTAGAGAGAATTAATTCCGATCTTGCCAATACCTTAGGTAATCTTGTAAACCGTACCATTTCCATGAGTAATAAGTATTTTGGTGGTATTGTAAGAGATGGTAAGGTAGTTGAGCCGGTGGATGAGGAGTTAAAGGCTTTAGCACTTGAAACACCGAAGAAGGTTATCGCAAAGATGGAAAAACTTCGTGTTGCAGATGCAATGAGTGAAATCTTTACGTTATTTAAGCGCTGCAATAAATATATTGATGAGACAATGCCATGGGTTCTTGCAAAAGAAGAAGAAAAGAAAGCAAGACTGGAGACTGTTCTATATAATCTGACCGAAAGTATTTGTATTGGTACCAGCTTACTTGCATCCTTTATGCCTGAGACAGCAATTAAAATTCTGGATCAGCTATCTACAAAGGCAAGATCCTTAGAGGAGCTGGAAACCTACGGATTATTTAAGGATGGAACAAAGGTAACAGAAAAACCGGAGATTTTATTTGCAAGACTTGATATTAAGGAGGTACTTGAGAAAGTGGAAGCGTCAAAAGAAGAAGTAGTAATGACAGAAGAAAATGCCGAGAAGATAGAAGTACAAGAGGCTGAAACAGCAAGTGTAGTTGATATAGAAGCAAAACCGGAGATTACGTATGATGATTTTGCAAAGCTTCAGTTCCAAGTTGGTGAAATTATTGCTTGTGAGGAAGTAAAGAAATCTAAGAAGCTCTTATGCTCACAGGTTAAAATTGGATCACAGGTAAAGCAGATTGTATCCGGTATCAAAGCTCACTACAAACCGGAGGAGATGGTTGGCAAGAAGGTTATGGTCGTAGTTAACTTAAAGCCGGCTACCTTAGCAGGATTGTTATCCGAGGGGATGATCCTTTGTGCAGAGGATGCAGAAGGTAACCTTTCCCTTATGATTCCTGAGAAAACAATGCCCGCTGGAGCAGAAATCATGTAATTAGATTCTAATCATCTAAATAAGGAAGTCGGTAACGAGTTTGTTACCGACTTCCTATTTTCATGCCATCATTTCAATACAGCCTCAATCCATTGATCCATATATTGATTAAGGACACCAAATTGTGAGGGACCGATGTCAAGTACAAAACGGTGAAAATCTTTAGCTACAAATTGATCTCCTAAGCGTTCTTTTGCTTCTTCTCTTAAATCGTTAAATTCAAGATATCCCACGGCGTAGGGCAGATAAATTGCCGGTTCCTCCAGTAGTGTAGCATAGATGGATTTAGCTACCTCTTCATCTCCTACAAACTGATTTACATAGGATACCGTCCTTTCTTTGGTCCAACCTTCATAATGAATGCCAATGTCGGCACGGGCATACATACAAAGAATTACCATATTATTGGTTTGCAAAAATCTCGCTAGGTTCTTATCAATTCCGGAGATTTGGTAAGAATACATTTCCACGTAAGTGGCCCAACCCTCATCATAGCCTGTAAAATTCAAAATATTTCGGATAGGAGAAGGATTTTGATTACGAAAATAAACACATTGATACAAATGCCCAGGATAACCTTCGTGGGCGACCGTGGTATAAATCATGGATAAGGTTTCTTTATCATTTCCGTTGATATAGATGTTATTCTGTGTATAGCTGTCCATGGGTGGTACCAGGTACATTGCAGGACTCAGATACTTAGAAAGGGATTTAGGCACATATTTTATATTACAATTAACATCAATAATCTCAGGAAAGTCTTTTGTGATATCCTTCTTTAAATCTGCAATAATCTCCTCAGGATCGGTTATGGGGAAGGAAGTAAAGGACAGATATTTATTTATTAAATCAGTATCTGACATGGATAAGGAGGTAATATCAATGACTCCACCAGCAATTGCCTTATCCAATAAATCAATAATACCCTCCATATTTCGATCAGAGCCAGTTTTGTATTTGGTAAGAGCTTCGTAATAAGCCTGACCTTCCGGAAAATAATACAGCCCGGCTTGATTTTTACCCGTTCCTAATAATTCTTTTAAGGAATCAATCATCATTTTATAAGCAGGTATTACATAAGCCAGAATAGCTTCTTTGTTGCTTACCTTGTACATTGTAATTTCTGAATCTGTAAGACCCTCATAACCGGATATCTTTTCATCAAAGTAGGAAATTAAAAAATTCTCCTCAGGGTTTTGTACAAAGGATTCGCATTGCTCAATGATGCGCATGGCTACTGCATTGCTCATAAAAAGACCGCGTGCGGACTTCTCTCTTTCAAATTCCATAATATCCTTAAAATAGTCAGGGACACAGTGCAAAAGCTGTATGTATTCATCAATATCATCTTTATCATGAAAACTGTATTCTGCTAACAGTATAGGTAGCTGGGCTTGAACTCCCGTGGTTGGTCCGAGAATCTCTTGGTAGTAAGTGTAATTACCAAGAGCTAAATCTTGTTCAAAATAATTCTTAAGAATATCATAGGTCAATTGCTGCTCTGAGGTTAGTTTATCATAATCAAAGGAGAGCAAACGGCTTAAATAATTTTCAGAAGAGGTTAGATCCGAATTCATGCTGCTTACACTATATTCTCCAAGGGTCGCATTTTTATCTTTAATACCATATTTCTCGGGCGTTGCAAGGGAATAGTTCAAGGAGAGAGTATCAGATTGAACCTCCAGTACAAATACATCATTAATAAATACCTCAAAATCTACCTGTTCCTGTGACTGTGAATTTTTAATGCCACAGCCTAAGAATACCGAAGCTATGATAAAAATAGTTAAGATTACCCCTAAGAGCCGAAATTTTCTTTTTCGCATAAAAGCCTCCTGTGGTAGAGATATGCCTATAACCTGAAAAATAGGCATGATTCCTCGATGGTCAAAATACTTTGTTATTTTATGTTTATTCGAGGGAATAGGATGTAGAAGTTGTATCATTAATTTTTCATTTATAACCTTAACAATCTTTCGAAAGGACAAAAGGTTAAGTATTTCAAAGCTTTAGCCGAAATAAAAGCAGTAAGAGTCTTTTTGCAGAAATGTCATAGTAAATGACCATGAAAAAGAAGACAAAGTAAGCTGATATGATCGAATACTTAAAACCAAAGTAGTAGCTAAAAACCCTACAAAGAGGATGGATATAGAATGAATTATGCAGCATCATTTGAAATAGGTGAGCGTATTAAAACAAAGCTGACAACGAACGTGGCTGTTGAGAAAAAGAATTCCGAGTCACAAATGTCAGCATTAAAAAAGGGGCAACAAATCACCGGAACCATTGTGTCCGTAGGTGAATTAGTTACCATTAATTTTAATGGAAATATGGTAACAGCTGCAAAAGATATCCTTGGGAGTGTGAAACCGGGGGAGGTTAAGTCCTTCGAAGTAATCAATGCCTCCCATAAGGATATCGAGTTAAAACTTATTGATGACTTCACAGAAAGTAATCGTAAGGCATTTAAAGCTGCATATGTAAAGGATACTGATTGGGAAGCCTTTCTGGCTAAGAAGGAGCAGGAAGCTAAGCAAGCAGAGAAAGAAAAAGCAGAGCAAGAATCAATAGATAAATTAGAGGAAATTAGGCTTAAATTAACAGAGCAAGATTATATGCAGCTGGAGGAAGAAGGATTTCCGGTAGAAAGTTATACAGTAGAGGGCCTTAGTAAGGCAATTGACCGGATCAAGGAGGATAATCAAGCTTCTAAGAAAAGAAAGGCAGCAGCAAGTGATAGCGTCTTAGAGACAATTTCTAACCGAAATGGTCTGCTATCCTTTGGAGAGAAGGAGATTGCCAATCGTTTACAGGAAGAGAACCTTCCGGCAACCAAAGAGAATATAACAAAGTTATCAAAAGCACTTGAACTTGGAAATTCTGTCCAAACTATGAATCAAAGGGCAATGAAGCAGTTAATATCAAGTGGTGCAAAGCCTAGTGTAGAGAATATTTATAAAGCCGGATATAGCAGTATATTACAGCAAAGTAGCCCATTAACGGAGGAGGCTTGGAGTAGCCTTTCGGGTCAAGTAAATGAGGTTATAACACAAGCAGGGTATGAGGTGAATAATGATAATTTGGAAAGTGCCAGATGGCTTCTTGAGAATGAACTTCCATTAACAGAGGATACCTTTACTTATAAACAAGAACTGGAAGAATTGAAGACGAGCTCTGATCAAAATAGATTACTGGATCAGATGATAGAAGGCATGAAGCAGGGGATAAATCCTACGGAGGTTGCACTTTTGCCAAAGGAAAGTGCGAATGCTCCAAAGATTGTGGAGGAGGTCCAAAGCATTCGGCCGGATACCGTATCCGTAGCGGTACAAAGCAAAGAAGAACTAACAATTAAGAATCTGGTTTCTATCCAGGAAAAACTGGATAGAAAAGAGATAGAGAGTACCCCCCATCAGGAAGATAGTAAGATTTACGAGGATGAGAATCTTACGCAAACGGATGCAAATAAGGTAGAAGTAACGAATGAGGAATATGAAGAGATCAAGGCAAAACGCCAGCTGGAAGAAATTCGTCTTAGTATGACCGTAAAGGCAGCCTTACAACTAGAGAAAAAAGGCTTTCATATAGAGACAAAGCAACTGGAGGAGGTTGTCGAGGCACTAAGGGAACTGGAAAATAACTATTATAAAAGCTATTTTGAAGAGGTAGGAGTAGAGGCAACTGAAGTATCTCTTGAGATCTTAAAAGATACAACCAAAAGCGTAGAAGCCTTAACCTACTTGCCAAGCTATATTCTTGGAAGTACTTTATCCGAACGTTTGACGCAAACCATACCGGGACTACTTGCAGAAGGGACGAAGCTACAGGCTGATTTAGTAAAAGCAGGATTAGCATATGAAACCTTAATGACTACGCCAAGTAGTGAGTATGGGGATTCCATACGTAAGGCCTTTGCAAATATGGATTCTTTATTAATGGAGATGGACATTGAAAATACCCAGGCAAATCAGCGTGCTGTTCGAATTCTCGGTTATAATCAGATGGAGATTACGAAAGAATCCATCGATCAGGTCAAAGCCTACGATGAGCAGGTAAGAAGTTTGATGGAAAGTTTTCACCCAGCAGTAACGGTTCGCATGATAAAAGAGGGAATCAATCCTCTTGAAACACCGATTTATGAACTAAATCAACAAATAGATAAAATGAAAGAGGAGCAGGGAGTTACCTCACAGGAGAGATATAGTACCTATCTTCGTAAGCTTGAGAAAACCGAAGGAATTTCAGAGCAGGAGCGTAATGCTTATATTGGAATTTACCGACTTCTTTATCAAGTGGATAAATCAGACGGAGCGGCTCTTGGAGCAGTTCTAAAAGCAGATCGAAAGGTGACCCTGGAGAATCTTCTGACAGCAGTACAAACCATGAAAAAGGGAAGTCTTGAAGAGGCTATTGATGATGACTTCGGCTTATTACAAAGTTCCAATCGTACTTCTAGTACCATAGCATCTCAATTATCTTCTTTTTTAAATGAAAATGAACAGCAGAGTTCTATGGAGAATGCGAAGGAGGCAGCAGCCTCTGAACAGTTGGAGTATTTAGAGCGTATCCTTAAGCAGGTTAAGGAGGAATTATCACCACAAAGGCTAACACAAACGGCACAAAGCATAGCTTCTGAAAATGAAGTATGGCAGCAGATGGTTGCAGAAAACGAACAGCTTGGTATCTGGGAGACATTAAAAAATACTTCTGTTGAAAAGTTATATGAACAATTAAAGTTAACACAGATGGATGTTGCGAATGAGGAAGAAGTATACACACAAAAAGTACAACAAATTCGTGAACTATGTAAGAATGCGGAACAGTCCATTCGATTCTTAAACGATTATCGCATGCCGAATACGCCGGTTAATATTATGATGGCGAATCATTTACTAGGCAATGGAGAATCAGCTATTAGAAAATTATTGAAGCTGCAAGATGAAAATAACATTGAAAAATCAGAAAATAGTCTTAAGAATTTAGAGGAATTAACCGATACATTAATCGACAAGCATTCCATGGAAGAGATGTATGGACAAATAGAAAGGGATGCGAATACGGCACTGAATCAGATCTCTGAGGATGAAAAGATTAATCACTTTAAATTAGCAGAATTAAAAAGTATGAGTCAGCAGCTGACATTCTTACGAGCGCTGTCAGAAAAAGAATACTATCAAATTCCTGTGGAGACAGCAAATGGTGTAACCAATATAAATCTCACTATTTTAAGAGGTTCTCATTCCGCCGGTAAGGTTGCGGTAACGGTATATTCGAAAGAACTTGGTAATGTGAAAGCAGACTTCACACTTAAGGAGGATGTGCTAAAAGGATTCATTCGAAGTGACAGCCGAACAGGAATTGAGCAGCTTCAGAACAATATGAGTGAGTTAAAGGTGGTAGCAGAAGAGAATCATTTGATGATAAAGCAAATGGATTTTGGATTGCAACAAAAGGAGAATGATTATAATAGCAGCTATAGTCCTAATCAGGAGGAGAGCGAAGTCTCTATGAGAGCGGATACGGAGAGGCTATTATACAAGATAGCAAAAGCCTTTGTACGAAGCATTGCAGCAGCAGAAAATAGTATTACAGCTTCAGAGACTAAATAAATTACAAGCAGCTACATGGAGGTAGCTGTAATATACAAATCATGCGAACCATCGGACACGGAGGAGGATGGCTGCCAAAGAGAAAGGAATTGGGTAATACAATATGAGAATTAACCATAATATTTCAGCTTTGAAAGCAAATAACCAATTAGCAAAAACAAATAAACAACTAGATTCAAGCTTGGAAAAATTGTCTTCCGGTTACCGTATTAATAGTGCAGCGGATGATTCCGCAGGTTTGGCAATCTCTGAGAAGATGAGAACTCAGATTGCAGGTCTTGACCAGGCTTCCAGAAATGCTTCCGACGGTATTTCTGTTATTCAGACAGCGGAGGGAGCAATGGTTGAAGTAGAATCCATGCTGCAAAGAATGAGAGAGCTTGCAGTTCAGTCTGCCAATGGTACCTATACAGCAGAAGATCGTATGGCTATTCAGTCAGAGATAGATCAGTTAAATCAGGAGATAACAAGAATATCGGAAACAACAGAGTTCAACACCATGACATTACTTGACGGTAATATTGATCGTAAATCCTATGCAAGTAATAACAATGTAAAAATTGTTTCTCTATCCGATACCGTATCCATCGGAGATTACACTCTTAAAGTTGAGCAGGATGCAAGACAGGCTGTTATTATTGGCGCGAAATCCGGTTTTACAGACGCGGCTGTGGATACTGTGGTTACTAGTGATGAGACTGGAACCATTAATATCAACGGTGAGTCAATCACGGTTGAAGAAGGTGATACCTTAGACGATATCTTTACAAAGCTAAGAAATGTTGGAGATAGAGTTGGAGTTAAAGTATTTGCAGTTGATGATGGTGCCACACCTTCAAAAACGGATAATTTAGACTTTGCGGGATATACCAGTACAACCTGGGAAGGTGAAAAATGTCTTGCATTTATATCCAGTGATTATGGCTCCGATCAAAAGATTGAAGTATATTGTGATGATCCGGAACTTGCAAAGCTATTGGGATTAACAAGTACCAAAGCAAGTGCTACCGGAGTTGATGCAAAAGCCACACTTGATTATGACTCCCAATTTGATAAAACAGCAACGGTTTCCATTAAAGGCAATCAGGTATCCATTACTGATCGAAATAGCTTTTCTATGGTGGTGGAAGTAACACCAGGGGCAGTCCAGACAACCTTTGTGGATTACAATTTAAGTACTCCAGCCACAGACCCGACAGCGACTACTGATACGGCTAATCAGGTGGATGTGACCTTATCTGTATTGGATGCAGGTCCCATGGATTTACAAATCGGAGCAAATGAAGGACAAACCATGTCTGTTCGAATTCCTAAGGTGAATCCGGAGACACTTGGAATTAATAAAATAAATATTGCTACAGCAGATGGTGCACAACATGCAATTACCCTTTTGGATAATGCAATCAACACCGTATCCTCCATTCGTTCTAAGCTGGGTGCATATCAAAATCGTTTGGAGCATTCCATCTCAAACCTAGATACTACCTCAGAGAACATGACAGAATCCCTCTCACGTATCTCAGACGCTGATATGGCAGAGGAGATGGCAGAATATACTCAGAAGAATGTTCTTGCTCAAGCAGGAACCTCCATGCTAGCTCAGGCAAATCAAAGACCTCAGACCATTTTATCCTTACTACAGTCCTAAGAGAAGATATACTAGCAAAGCTTTTTCATTCGGAGAAAGGATTGGTTGAAATTATCCTTTCAACTTGAAATTAAGGATGATATAAGGATTGCTTATGGATTTGACGGCTTAAAGAAAGTAGGAGGATATGATGAAAAAAGAGGCGATTTCGGCATTTACAGCAAGAGTAACTCAGGCATCAAGAAGCGAGCTCGTGGTCATCTTATATGAAATGATACTTACCGAGATAGAAGAAGCAAGAGATGCCTATGCTGCTGATAACATGCCTAACTTTGATAAGGAATTAAAAAGGGCACAGAAATATGTAAATGAACTAATTGTAGCATTGGATTACCACTATGCAATTTCCTATGATTTACTTAGTTTATATCTATACGTTAATAAGTGTATTATAACAGCCATAATGAAACAAAATCCCACTTCACTAGATAGTGCACAAAGTGTGTTAAAGAAGCTGTTAGTTGGATTTGAAGGTGTCAGTAAAACAGACACCAGCGGTCCTATGATGCGTAATACGCAACAAGTCTATGCAGGCTTAACCTATGGTAAAGGTACTCTGAATGAGACTTATATTGATCCAAACAATAGAAACCGTGGATTTATCGCGTAAAATATAATATTAAGATAGCACTTGTCCCAAAACATGATAGATTTCGAGGATTTCCGATTCCTTAGCTATCTGGTTTTGGGACATTTTTATTCCTTATAGTTATTATCAATTTTGCTCTGCAGCCTTTGCTTGCTTAAGCAAGAATTTATATCTGTTTTGTACTGCATTTAACTCATAGATACAGCTATCAATCAGATCGGGGTCAACAACATTTTGAAAATTAGAATAAGCAGCTTCCATTGCTACCTTAGTCTTATTTATCTCGGTAATCAGATAATTATCTTTTGGAGGTTTCTTCTTAGAGAATAACAGCATTGCTTCACCAACCTTACATAATGATTTGTTTATAGTATAGTCAAGTTCTATGCCTATTATTCTATTTTTTAACATAAATTGGATGTTTCGGTATATAAATGTAATAGGTTGTATTAAAAAAGTCAGACTTGCAGACACTAATGAATTATGATTAAAAATTCACATTAAATAATATGACACAGGGCGAAGATGAATCAATAATATTTGTATTATCTTAGAATAGAAGAGAGAGAGGTAGAAGAATATGGGTATGGAGAATTTAATATTAATAGGAATCATTCTAGCCTGCATCGTGTTTATCGGCGTATGTATTATAAAGAGGAGACCGGATCTTATCGTAGATTTCGGTTTGCGAGCCATCGTTGGAACTGCCGGTATCTATATACTTGACCTTGTGCTAAGAAGTAATGGGTATAATATTAATGTTGGAATTAATAGTGTAAGTGTCATAACCAATGGGCTACTAGGTTTACCTGGTTTTATACTGCTTTATGGAATTGCTGTTTATTACACCTTTACATAATA
>JAEWEO010000333.1 GCA_023389295.1 Bacillota bacterium | reverse complement strand
ACAAGTAAAAAACCCTCAGTCTGGTGACTGAGGGTTTTTTAGAAGGGGGGGAAGCCAACTATTGTTGGCATTATGTGGGGGAATTTATGAAAATCTATCTAAAGTTAACTTGCTAATTAAGTAATGTACCAACTAAGTGGTTTTTTTTCTTCATTTTGTTATAGGCTTATTATAAAAAGAAATTGTGTACTAAATATGCAGAAATTGTGAAAAATTTGTGATGAATTTATAAGCATTAGTAGAAGATGTTAATCATACCTTATATTGGACGAGAAAGTGCTTGCACAAATTGTACCGTAGTAAAAGAGTAGGAAAAAGGAACCGAGGATGGTTAGAATTATAATAGGAAAGGAGATATGCAGCGTGGAAATTTTATCAAGATATGTAGTAATCGTTGTCTTAGCAATTTGCTTATGCTTAGGGTACATAATAAAACACAGCATCTCATTTATCCCGAATAAATACATACCGCTCATTATGGCTGTAGTAGGTACACTTCTCAATGTATGGATCAGCGGATGGCAATTTACTCCGGAGATATTACTAGGAGGTATGGCGAGCGGACTTGCAAGTACAGGAACCCATGAGATGATTAAGAACATCATCGGTAATAAAGAGACTGGAGATATTTCAGTAAAATAAGTTATGTGTGATAGACATCACCAACCCAAAAAGGGCGCGCCGCACATTTTAGTGCGACAGCCCTTTTGCATTCATACCAATTGAGCTGGATATTAGTGGAAATAATATTTTTGTGTTTTTGACATATTCCATTCCCATCCCTTCTAACTGATTTCATATCGTATTGCTATCCTAGATAGTTTCAGTATGCAGAACAGAATAAATGTTCGATGGTCTGCTTGCGAAAGAAGAAAAAGTATTGTAATATGATACCATAGAATAGAAAAAAATCATGAGTCGTAAAAGATTATGAATTGCAAAATAAAGACATTTTAAAAGATTTTCATATAGAAAACTAATAGGTTTACTTATAACAGGAGGAGACCATGAAATTTATACATATTGCAGATGTACACTTGGGTATGATACCGGATTCTAGTCATCCCTGGGGTACCTTAAGAGAAAAGGAAATATGGTCAAGCTTTGAAAATATTATAACCGTATGCAATGAAAAAGAGGTTGATCTGCTTCTCATAGCCGGAGACCTCTTCCATAGACAACCTCTGCTTCGAGAATTAAAAGAGGTTAATTATATGTTTAGTAAGCTCCAGACTACAAAAGTGGTTTTGATGGCAGGAAATCACGATTTTATCGGAGCAAGGTCACATTATCCGGACTTTACCTGGAATGACAAAGTACATATGTTTTTGAAGGATACCATAGAGTCGGTCGAATACCCTGATCTAGAGGTGGAGGTGTACGGCCTCAGTTATCTGAGCCGAGATATTACCGAGCCGCTCTATGACAGGATAGCCCCCAGACAGAAGGATAGGTTAAATATTCTTCTTGCTCATGGGGGAGATGAGAAGAATATACCCCTTAACCGCAAAAAGCTATCTGAGGCTGGCTTTGATTATGTGGCACTAGGGCACATTCATAAGCCGGAGATCATTGGTGATAAAATGGCTTATTGTGGTTCTTTGGAACCACTGGATAAAAATGAAACAGGACTCCGAGGGTATATACTTGGTGAAATTGTGAAAGAGCAGCAGGAAAGAAGGACAAACATAGGGTTTGTACCAAGTGCTGCAAGAGAATATAAGCGAGAAGCTCTCATCATTAATCCGGAGACAACAAACGCCGCACTTCTTGATCAAGCAAAAGAAAGAATCGCTGCATTAGGAGAACAGCACATTTATTCCTTCCGTATTCAAGGAAATAGAGATGAAGACATCCATTTTGATAAAGAAGCCATCAAAGGTCTTGGTAATGTCTTAGACGTGGAGGATCAGTCGGTTCCGGATTATGATTTTGATGCACTCTATAATGAGAATTCCGATAACATCATTGGACTGTTTATTCAAAGAATTCGCGAGACCGCAAAACAGGATGAGATTGCTAAGAAAGCATTATATTACGGTCTAGAGGCTTTATTAGGTTCTAAGAATTAGAAAGGTATGGTGAGAAATGCTTTTAACAAAGCTTAAATTGAATTATTTTGGCAAATTCGTAAACTACGAAATGGAATTAAAGCCCGGTATCAATTTAATCTACGGAGATAATGAGGCGGGGAAATCCACCATTCATACCTTTATAAGGGGCATGTTTTTTGGAATTGAAAGATTAAGGGGAAGAGCTTCCTCTTCAAAAGAAGATCTGTACACACGGTATCTTCCGTGGGATTATCCGGGTGCCTTTGGTGGAAATATGGATATTCAAGTGGGTGATAAGAATTACCGGCTACAACGTAGTTTCCATGGGAATGATAAAAGCTTTACAGTAATAGATCTTGTTACAGGACGTGAAATAAAATTAAAGGAAGGTTTCATTAGTGAGCTTCTTCCTAATCTTACAGCCTCCACCTTTAAAAACACCATTAGTATTGAACAGCTTAAAGCTCAGACAGATACGGAACTGGCTGCACAGGTTCGTAATTACATAGCAAATTTATCCGTTACCAAAAGCAAAGAGGTAGATGTAGAAAAAGCCACTAGTATACTAACACATAAGAAGAAACAATTTGATCAGACACAGACATTGACTTTGCTTCAAGCACTTCAAAATGAAATTGATGAGGGACTTGCAAAGGAAGCAAAGATAGAAGAGCTGACTAGTAATCTGTCACAACAGCTTTTGGAGGAGCAATTTCTGAAGAAGCAAAAAAAAGAGCTGGAGGCTTCGTTTGATCGAGATGATATATTACGAATGGACCAGTTGCCCGCAATCGAAGAGAAATTTAAATCCTATCTGGAGTTATCTCATCAAGTGGAAGCTCTAGAACAGCAGGAAAACTTAAGAAAGGAACGGATTGCTGCACTTGAGAAGAACTACTTATCCATAGAGCAGTTAAGGGGTGATATCCAAAGTGCGCAGGAGCTGACGAGGAGACAGCTTAGTCTGGAGAAACAATTAATAGAGTTACAAAGAGAGAGGATGAGTAACAAGCAGTCAGGTGGGAAGTATTTATGGATCTCTCTCTTTCCGTCTATTCTAGTTGCC
>JAEWEO010000327.1 GCA_023389295.1 Bacillota bacterium | reverse complement strand
CCTTACTTCTTTGAGTGACTAAAGGTAGCCCTGCAAATTCCGAACGTGAATGAACCGGATTGATTCCCCCATCCTTTGTTACATAAACATGCTCATAACCATGCATAGCAATTGTCCATCCCTTATTCTCCCACTCATGCACCTTATTCCAGAAGTTTGGATCTTCTTTATAGATATGAAAGTAAGTATCTTCACTCTTAGGGATTACGCCTACTATCGGTTTAATTTTATAACGGTCTAAAAGCCTCTCCATACGTTCCCAATTTTTCATATTATGTTTTGGAGAAGCATCATCCAGTCGTATTATATATTTACTCATTTCGCATTTTCCTTTCCAAGCGTTCATAAAATTCTTCCAATCTATCAGCGGTATCTTTGACATCATAGTTTTTATCCTTAATTAATTTGTACCCATCCTCCCTATTCACACTCGTTGCATTTACTATCTGTTCCGCCCATGTGGTTGTTGAAATGGATAGCGGTAGCTGTTGGATATAAGGTGTAATACACACTTCTTTTGTAATCGCATCCGAAATATAACAGGGAAGCCCTGCTGCCTGTGCTTCAATCACACTTACCGGAAGACCCTCCCATATGGATGGAAATACAAATACATCCATCGCCTGCATGAAATCACTAGTATCCGATCGATACCCCAACAGATACACACTGTCTTTTAGATTTAGTGAGTCAATCTTCTTCTCGATTTCCTCTCTTAATAATCCGTCACCGATTAGTAATAATACGGCGTTATCTCTCAATTTATGAATCTCTGCAAAGATATCCAGTAAGTATGCATGATTTTTCGCAATGTGGAATCTTCCTACATGTCCGACTATGAATTTTCCCTCCAAATGCAAGGAACTACGGACCTGTGATCTTATACTCTCTTGAAAGGCAAATTTGCTAGCATCTATCGCATTATTAATTACCATGAAATTATCTTTTTTGCAGGCTCTTTTCCCATATAACCATTCTCCTGCCATCTTTGAACAGGCAAAAAGGTAATCTATTCTATATCTTAAGGGATATTGCAATATACTCTTTATGAAGGCTTTATATCCCTTCCCCGATGTTGTGCTGTGACTGTGCACAATGGTAGTTAATCCAAATTTGTGGGCAATTCCCAAATATATCACAGCCGTACTTCTTACATGACCGTGAATGATCTTATATTCCGGATGGTTTTTAAAAAAATACTTCCATTCTTTTTGGTAGCGGAAGATATTCTTAGTGTTAAAAGTCGGTAATACATAGATCTTTCCTCCAAGCCGCCTAACTTCCTTTGCATAAAATAATTCCATTGGACGATCAATGATAAAGTCAAACTGCATTTTTGAACGATCAATATGATGAAATAAATTCATAACAACTACCTGAGATCCGCCATTATTTAAACTTCCGATAACATGTAAAATTCTTTGCATCTATTTATCTCCCATGGAATTTCCGATAACAGAAACCGAAGTTTCTTTTCTTTGCAAAATTAGAGTATTATCAGCATATTCTCCTTTGATCACACTACCTGCTCCAATGACACAATTGTTACCGATCTTCGTTCCTCTTAATATAATTGTATTAGCTCCAACCCATACGTTATTACCAATTTCAACTGCACTACATTTATATTGTTCCTTCGCTAACCCTACCTGATAATCATGATCATGGTCGTAGATCATTACATTAGGTCCCAACTGAACCTCCTTGCCTATAGTGATTTGTTGGCGACTTAAAATCATACAACCATGATTGATAAAGGTATTATCTCCAATCGTTATCTTTGCATCTTTTCTAGCCTGAATTTTGGCTCCACTTCTTATTCTTGCCGGTTTACCAAGCGTTATTTTTGCTCCTCTATCCAAGGAAATCTCAGTAAAGGGTGATACGACATTGATTAGAGAAAAATGAAAGTTATATGGATGAAATATTTTAATTATCATAAAACGAATAAGTGTATAGGCTATCTTACAAAAAGTGATGATATACTTTAACATATTTGTTTAACCTCCTTAAGATAAGCCGATACTACGTATTCTCTGTTAAATTCATTTTTTACCTTCTCTCTCCCTGCTATCCCCATATTTTCTCTGTCCCCATTATCAAGTTTTATAAACTCCTCAATGCTTGAAACTAACTGCTCCACATCGCCTGCAGGATAGAGAAAGCCGGTTATATTCTTCGTTACGATTTCTCTGCATCCTGCAATATCCGTAGTAATAACAGGTCTACCGGAGGATGCATTCTCTAACAGAACATTTGACATCCCTTCTCCATAGTTGGAGGGGTGAATAATTGCATGGGAACAGGTGATAAAGGGCCTGACATCCGTTTGGTTACCCAGGTAAGTCACAATTCCTTGGTCCTGCAATTCCTTTAATTCACTCTCATAATGCTTTTCTGTCGGTTCAATAAAACCAATAATATTGAACTTAATATTCGGGTGCACTTTCTTTATCCTTTTTGCTGCCTCTATGTAGTCTTCGATTCCTTTGTCTTTCATAACTCTGCCGATATAATTAAATACAATCCCATTGGTATCCTCTGGATAGGGCTGCAAGGGAAAGCGCTCTGTATTCACTCCTGAACCCGGAATTAACTGATAACGTCCTTTGATTAATCGCTTTCTCCTTGCAAGCTGTAAATTCTCGCTATTTTGAAAAAAGATACAGTGTGACTTTTTAAATGCTACACGAAAAAGAAATAGAATGAAGTTCTGCAAAATAAGTTTCATCTTTATCACGCTACCAAGTCCCGTAACATTATTGATATATGGGATTTTTAAATGCTTCGCCGCTATACTCCCATAAATATTTGGCTTCGCTGTATATAATAAAACCACATCCGGTTTGTAGCATTTTAAGAGCCTTTTGTAGTGTAGAAAAAGTTTAAAATCCTTTCGTATATTGGTTCCTCTGCGGTCAATGGAAACATCATCGTACAAATAAGGGATATCCTTCATGAGTTCAAGCTTCTCACCATAAGGGCAGGAGATCAAAATACGATAACCTTCCTTAATGAAACCTTCGATCAGCTCTTTGCGAAAGCAATAAATATCATCATCGTTATTTGTTAGTAATGCCACTAATTTTTCTTCCTTATTTATTACCTTCTCCATTACTTCCTTCTCCCTAAAAACCGCACCAATAGTTCTAATTAAGGTTTTAAAATCACTAAGTAAACTAAAATTCTCTATCGCTTTCAAATTGATTTTCATCTTTTGAGGCAGTACTACTGTCACGTAAGTAAGGTCGGCATTTTGTACATCTACCAAAAAATGATCCTCATTTCGAAACAAAATACTGGCCTCTGAAGTAATTCCGGCAGGTAAAAGTAGTGTTGCCATCATTTCCTCCGAGTATTGTTCTACATATTTCACTACCTCCGGTCTTGTACCCACAAATGTCATATCCCCCTTAATAATGTTAATTATCTGGGGGATTTCATCTAATCTGTATTTTCTCAAGATTCTGCCGATTCTGGTAATTCTAGAATCGTTCTTTGTAGTTACTTGTAACCCGGTATTTTCTGCTTCCGTCACCATCGTACGAAATTTGAATATTTGAAACTGCTTGCCATAACGGGTAACTCTAGTTTGCCGAAACATAATTGGTCCTTTTGAATCTAACTTAATTAATAGCCCTATGATCAAAAAGAAAGGAACAAGCATAATAAGTAATAGGAAAGCAGCTAAAACATCAAATACTCTTTTGAATACCAGCTGAATGCGTTTGTTATATAATCTATCATAATATATTCGTACATGTTCCTTCTTTATGCCCGAAGGTAAACTATCCCAACGCCTTAAACCCATGTAATAACCTCAATTCTTTATTCCGCTATTTGAACATATTTTGATATTATTTGCGCCAAGTTCCTGCATATATAATCCACGTCGTCAAAGCTTAGCTTTGTATGAAGCGGTAATGATATCTCATTTGTGTACTGTTTGTAGGCGTTCGGATAATCCTTAATATCAAACCCCAAATCCATATATGCGGTATGCATAGGTAGTGGTTTATAATGAACATTGCAGGTAACGCCAACTTCTGCCATGTTAGAAATAATTTCATTTCTCTCTTCCATACTAATACCTGGAATACGGATTAAATAAAGATGGCCGGAGGATTGATCCTCCTCACTATAATGCTGTAGGGGTAGCACTCCTAAGGGCAATAGTTTTCTGTCATACCTTTCGATCAATTCTCTTCGTCTTTTTAATAATTCCTCATATCTACACAACTGTACTAATCCAATACTTGCAATGATGTCGGTCATATTGCACTTATAACCCGGAAAAACAATATCATATTCCCAGCCTCCCTTTTGTGTTTTAGCCAGTGCATCTTTTGATTGTCCATGCAAACTAAATAGCATGAATTGTTGATATAACCATTCATCATCAATTTCACTGTTATTTTTCCATACAGCAGCTCCGCCCTCAGCGGTAGTCAGATTTTTAACTGCATGAAAAGAAAAGCAGGTAAAGTCTGCTACTTGACCACTAGGTCGCCCCTTACTCATAGCTCCAAAGGAGTGAGCTGCATCCGCTAGTACGATGACTCTATTAAATATCCTTTGTACCGCGTTCTTCCCTTGAAATAAATGTCGTTTCTTCTCTACAACTTTAAAAACCGCATCATAATCACACATTTTACCGGCAATATCGACCGGAATAATCACCTTTGTATTTTCCGTTATAGCAGCTTCCAATTTGGAATAATCCATCTCATAAGAGTTCCCTGCCAAATCGACTAATACTATCTTCGCACCAACATGTTGTATGACCGAAGCAGTTGCCGTATACGTATATGCAGTTGTAATTACCTCATCACCGGCACCGACACCTAATATCCGTAAGGTTAATTCCATCGCAGCGGTAGCTGAATTTAAGCAAACTGCCTTTTTTACCCCACAATACTGTGCAATTTTCTGTTCAAACAATTTTGTCTTAGGTCCGGTTGTTATCCAACCGGACTTTAATGTATCGATTACTTCTAAGATTTCCATCTCGGTTATATCAGGCGGTGAAAATGGAATATTTCGAATGCTACTGATTATCATCAACCCCCATTATTCTCTACAAATTGATGTCTTCCCTGAATTTCATCTGTACTTTCTAAAGATTTATCTACATTTGCATTAACCTCTTTGGGAACGCGATAAGTAGGAACAACCTGTTTCATGGCTTTTTTAATCTCACTACATGATCCCGTTGCCAACGCTTCCTTAAGTATTTCTAATTTACTATTTAATTCTTCCTGTGAGATTTCTTTTTGCCGTTCAATAAATATCTTATTGTTAGAGGTTTCCATCAGCTCCTCACCAGCCATAAGAATCTCTTCGTATAGTTTTTCTCCGGGACGAAGACCAGTTTCAACAATCTGTATCTCGGTATAGGGTTCATAACCGGACAGCTGGATTAGCTTCTCAGCCAAATCTATAATTTTAACTGGCTGCCCCATATCAAGTACATAGACTTCGGTACGGTTTGCCATAGCTCCTGCTTGCAACACTAGCTGTGCCGCTTCCGGAATGGTCATAAAGAAGCGAATTACTCTTTTGTCCGTAATTGTGACCGGCCCGCCCTGTTCAATCTGCCGTTTGAATAAGGGTACGACAGAACCATTTGAGCCCAGAACATTACCAAATCGAACGGATACATATTCTGTCTTACTGGTTTTCATCATACTTTGCAAAATGATTTCACAAAATCTCTTGGTGGCTCCCATAATATTCGTAGGATTTACCGCTTTATCTGTAGAAATAAGTACAAATTTATCAACTCCATAACGGTCTGATGCCTGCACCACATTGTAGGTACCAAAAATATTATTTTTAACTGCCTCTTCAGGACAATCCTCCATGAGTGGCACATGTTTGTGAGCTGCTGCATGAAATACAATATTGGGTCGATACCGCTTAAATATGAGGTCCACTTTCTCCTCTTCTCTAACCGAAACGATTTCTACTTTAATATTAAGTTCTTCCTGATATATAAATTTCAGCTCCTGCTGTATGTCATATGCATTGTTTTCATAATTGTCTAAAATGATTAGAGTCCCTGGCTGCCCCTTGGCAATCTGTCTGCATAGCTCCGATCCAATTGACCCTCCTCCGCCGGTTACCATAACCACTTTGCCTTTAATAAAATTATTTATCTGTGTGGTATCAAAAGTAACTGGTTCTCTTCCGAGTAGTTCCTCGATTTTAATTTCTCTGATGCTGCTTGATAAAGGCATATCCTCTTTCTGCATCAGGCATAAAATGTCCGGAAGAACCTTTACCCTACATTTTAATAGGGAACTAAGTTTTAAAATTTCATTTCTTTTTTCCGCAGTAATTGATGGTATTGCAAGGATAATTTCTCGTACCGGTGTATCCTGTAGCAACAAATCGATATCCTTGATAGGTCCTTTAATCTCAACGTTATGAATGCGTTTACCAATCTTCTCAATGCTGTCATCAATAAAACAATAGGTACAATATCTGCTGTTTGGGTCATTCTTTATTTCATCCATTAAACGGACTCCAGCAGTTCCTGCTCCAATGATCGCAATCGGAATTCTTCCTTGATAATTTCGTTGATAATTTCGAACACGTATCCGCCGATAATAAAATCTCATTAACAACATGAATAATAGCGATAGGGAATAATCTGCAAGAAAGTATAGGACCGGTAACGCGAACTCAAATATCATGCAATTCAAAATTAAAAATCCAGTAAATCCAATAATTCCTCCTAAAAGCAAGGACAAATATTCTTTGCTTTCTGCATATCTCCATAAACTGTCATAAGTTTTAAAAAAGCTATGAGTAATGGTACTACAAATAATTAATAGTATCAGTTGAGGAAGTAGCAGGAGTACGTTAAATTGAGGAATTATGTTATCTTTTGGAAGTAGCAGGTAGAGTACACCACTTACTATCCATAGAATCGATGTATCTGCTAAAAAAATAACCTGCTTTCGATATTTTTTAAATTGAAAGAACATCTCCATTTTACCTCCTAATGCACACTTTTATCTTATGTTACTTTTGATATACTGGTGCCTGACTAAATACATTTTTCTATATATTTTGACTTTATTTGCTATAGATTAGAAAAACGGCACAAAATTACAGCTAAATCTATAATTTTGCACCGCATCCTATTTAAGAGGAACGATTCTACTGCTTTCTTCCAACGGAGTAGTATTCTACTCCTTCCTCCCGCATCTTATTTACCTTATACATATTTCTTCCATCATAAACCAAAGGTGTTCTCATTAATTTTTTATAATCATTCGGTGTGATTGATCTTATGCTGTCCCATTCTGTAAGCAGAAAGCAGATATTCGCATTCTTTAGTGCATCCTCCACTTTCTCAACATAGGTAATGCTTCCCTTACCATTTCTTCCTTCCTTATATAGCTTCTTCAAATTATCTGTGCCTACAGGATCAAATAAATAAAGATCAGCGCCATTTTCTAATAACAAAGGAATCATATCAAGGGAGGGAGCCTCTCTTAAATCATCCGTTCCCGGTTTAAATGTCAATCCAAGCATTGCCACCTTTAGCCCATCAAAGGTAATAAGCCTCTTACTGGCTTTTTTATAGAGAATCAATTTTTGATCTTTATTCACATCAATTGCAGCTTTCACAGTACGAAGCTCGTAACCGTTTTGTTTTGCCAGATATTCCAGCGCCTTTGTATCCTTAGGGAAACAGGAACCGCCATAACCGATACCGGCATTCAAAAATTTACTTCCAATACGGCTATCATAAGACATCCCAAGAGCTACATCCTCTATATCTGCACCAACTAATTCACAAAGATTAGCAATATCATTCATATAGGATATCTTTAGTGCTAGGAAATCATTTGACGCATATTTAATCATCTCTGCTGATCTTCTGCTCACCGCTACGATAGGAAGATCAAAGGGCTCATAGATAGTTCGCAGCATATCCTCTGCCCACTTACTCTCCGTGCCAATGATAATTCTGGCTGCCTGAAGGGTATCATGTACCGCAGACCCCTGTGCCAGAAATTCCGGGTTGGAAGCAACCTCTACTTTTACTTTATTAATTAAAAAATCATGGATAAATTGCTCTACTTTGTCATTGGTTCCTACCGGAACCGTAGACTTAACAACAACAAGACAGTCTTTTTCAATGGTTTCTGCAATCTGCCTAGCAACCGTTGCTATATATTTTAAATTCGCAGATCCATCCGCTCGTTCCGGTGTACCTACTCCTATAAAGATTGCATCAGCATCTTTATAGGCTTCTTTATAGTTGATGGTATAATCCAATTTGCCTTCTTCATAATTTTTACGCATTAATCGTTCTAAATCCGCTTCATATATTGGTGATATTCCTGATTTCATTCGATTAATCTTGTCTTCATCTATATCAACACAAATAACCTTGTGCCCTACTTCTGCAAAGCATACACCTGCAACTAATCCTACGTAACCTGTTCCGGCAACAGCAATTTTCATCTATATAACTCCATATAATTTGTTGTAATATATTATATAAGATCAAATTATTTGTGTTCATTTATGTCCCAATAACATCATCTATTCTCTGTTGAATGTGAATGCTATTCAACCAAAATGTTATTGGAATTATTATCATTTTCATAATTCTTATATTTCTTCCCATAATACCCATAGAGCCGATTACTCATGTTAACCTTATTTAAAACAACACCAAGTATCTTGCAGTTTCCTTTCTCCAACTGTTTCTTTACCCGCTGCGCCAGTTTATAGCTAATTCGATTGGACTCGATAACAAGCACTACACCATCACATTGTTCTGATACAATGACACTATCTATGACACTAGCTAAGGGCGGTGTGTCAAGGATGACATAGTCATATTCACTACTCATTTCTTTTAGCAATTCATGAAAATTGTTACTTCCTAGAAGTTCCGAAGGATTTGGTGGTACAGGCCCAGCAAATAAAATGTCTAGTTTTTTTATATTGGTTGAGTAACGGATATCTTCCAGCGTGTTTTGTCCCGAAAGATAATGTGTTAATCCTAGAACTCCTCGGTCCGGTTTATATCTTCCAACAATGACTGATTTTCTAAGATCCGCATCAATAAATAATACTTTCTTACCACTTTCCGCAAGGGATGCTGCCAAATGAAAGGATACATTTGATTTACCTTCATTGGGTAAACAGCTTGTGAAGCAGACCAGCTTTATAATACTTCCACAAAACAGTAAATTGGTTCTTAAGGATATGTAGGATTCATTACTTCTAAAGTCTAATTTATAAAAACTTTCTAAGTTAACCTGTTTCATTCTGTTTTTCTCCCCCTATCCCCATGGATTTTATTCCTCCTAAATAGCCTCTTTTTGCGCCGTTTTGAAAATCTCTGTTTTTTCCCATTCCCTTCTTCAACGGGTATGATACCCAGTATCGTTAACCCTAAATATTTTTCCACATCCTCCGGGGTACAAAGATTATCATTGATGCTATGAAGAATAATTAATATTAAGGAAGTTAAAAGAACACCTAGTCCTCCTCCTATCATGGTATTTAGTTCTACATTGGGACCTGCTGGTTGTACTGGTAAATTCCCCTCTTCTACAATATTCACTTTCTTTATTTCCATTACCTTGACCAGACGTTCTGAAGAAACCCTTGCCACTTCATCAACGATTTGTTTTGCTAAAACCGGATCTGTATAAGTGATCATAATTTCCAGAATACGAGTTCCTTCTGGCGTATTAATTGATATCATGGAGGATAGTTCCTCCGGTGTAATATCTAGATTTAAGTTTTTAATAACCTCTTCTCTAATTGGTCTACTTTTTACAAGAATCCTAAAATCCTTCGTTAAAAATTCACTGGATTGCATATCCGACCAAGTTGTTATATCCTCGTTTTGGCGGTTAATCACGTATAATTTAGAAGTTGATTTATAAACCGGTGTTAATAAGAACTTACTTATGCTACCGGTAATTAATGCCCCCAATACGCCAATGATTATTATTAACCACCACTTATGTAATAAAATAAAAAATAACTCCTTTAACTCAAGCTCAATAACCTCATTATTCCTTTGATCCATCCGCATTGCTCCTAATTAAATATTTGTTATAAATGCTTATTATCCAACATGGTCATCGGATTGTTCCATAATAATTGACGCACGGTATCTTCCCCATATTTCTTCATAAGTAGCTCTACCCCTTCCTTCATACGAGGAACTCTTTCATGGGCTCCATGGGCATCGGTTCCAAGAAAATGTACCCACTTCATTTTTAAAATTTTATTACAAAACATTACCTTTCGATTCGTAAATTTACCTCTAATACTGGATAAATTTATCTGTATGTATACTCCTAACTTTCTTAGTTCTCCTACAAGCATTGGTTTCTTATTTAAACATTCGTATCGTTCCGCATGGGCTAAAATAGGAATATATCCAGCCAGAATACAGGAATAAAGTCCCTCCCGTATTTGCTTAAAGGAGGTACCCGGTAAAAATTCCACTAATATGTACCTAGTCCCATCCATTGAAAGCACTTTACCTTCCTTAAGCGCTTCAAGGGCACTTATACTATATAGTATCTCATTGCCGAGTAAAATTTTTAGTTCAATCCCGGCTTCTTTCACCGCTTGCTTTACCTCTTGAAGTAATTGATTTAAACGATCTATTGATATATTGTTTTTACCTGCTTCATAATGCGGTGTGGCTACCATAACTCTTATTCCTTCTTGGTAAGCCATTTGCAACATAAGCAAAGTCTCATCCATGTCTTTTGCCCCATCATCCACTCCCGGAAGGATATGACTATGAATATCAATAAATTCCATCCTTCTTTCCTCCTATGAAATCTTATAATATTCTACATACCAATCTGCAAATCTTTGCAAACCTTCTTCAATCGTAGTTTTTGGTTTGAAACCAAAGGCTTCCTCGAGTAATTTTGTTGAGGCATATGTTGTGGGAACATCCCCAGGCTTCATGGGTTCAAATACTTTATGAAAAAGAATCTCACGTCCTGTAGCCTTACTTAAACATCGTTCTAAGGTTTCAATGAAAGTCATTAATTTCTCGGGCTTATTATTACCTATATTATAAATCTTGTGTAGAGAGGGCGCTTCTGGTACATGATGAATAATTTGTTCTATTCCACCAACAATATCATCAATATAAGTAAAGTCTCTAAATAGATCATTATCATAATCCCCATTATTATAGATATGAATGGGCTTATTATTAAAATAATGGTCGGTAAAGCTGAAATAAGCCATATCAGGACGTCCAAAAGGTCCATACACAGTAAAAAATCTTAAACCTGTCATAGGGATTTTATATAAATGACTGTAGGTTTCCGCCATAATCTCATTGGTTTTCTTTGTTGCCGCATATAAGGAAACCGGATGATCTACTGTATCGCTTTCTTCAAATGGAACCTTACGATTGGCACCATACACGGAGCTAGAAGAAGCGTATATTAGGTGTTTTATGGGATGCTTCCTACATGCCTCCAAAATATGATAAAAGCCTATCACATTGCTTTGTATATAGGTATCCGGTGCCACTAGGGAATATTGTACCCCAGCTTGTGCCGCCAGATTAATCACAACCATAGGGTTATAGATTTTAAAAATCTCCATCACAATATCTTTATCTGAGATATCTCTCTTTAAAAACTCAAAATTAGTAAAGGCTTTCAGTTGTTCCAAGCGAGCATATTTAAGGTCTACCTGATAATAATCATTTAGGTTATCAACTCCAACAACGGTATATCCCAACTCAAGTAGTCGCTTGGTCAGATAAAATCCTATGAACCCTGCGGCTCCGGTTACTAGATAATCTGTCTTGATCTGTTTTTCTTCCATCTCTATGCTTCACCGCCTATGAAGGGTATTAAATCATTATTTAATTATATGTACCTTTTATCAAATAATGTTTTTTCTAAAAAACTCTTAGAAAATTAATTAGACAACACTCACATGCTGGTTCTACCTGCCAAGAAATATAATTTACAGGACATACTTTCTATTCGTAAATGTCAGCTAGTCAGACATTTTCCGAATCATGTACATAAAAAAACCTCCAAACTTTTCGTTTGAAGGTTTCCATATTATAGTTTATCTATTGCTTATTCATCCTTACCGTTCCCCACTTCGTCAAGACTATATTGACCTCTCATAAAACACATCGTTTCTTCACTAACCATGTCAAGCATCGTTTTACTATTCATCTGTACCTTCTCCCCTCATATTATCTTAATAGGAACAAATCTATAAAACCCTCTTAAGAAATTATATCATAGGAGCTTAGGCCAGTTCAATTAATATTCTTCCATATTATGTATGTTGCTATGTCTTCAAAACTGATACTTCTATAGTGAAGATGGTTTATTTTACAAACCGTAAGAAACACGCTACGCGAGTTTCTCCGGTTCGCGTGCGCGCTCGCATTACTGCAAGTAAACTTGCAAATGCTCACTTTGCTTACGCGCAAATAAAAAAGGAATCCGACGCATCAGATTCCCTTAAGTGTTGTCCGAAGACGACCACCGCAATTCATATTTATAATATACCATATACTTGTACATTATTCAACAAAAAATCAAATTTTTGTAAAATTTTTCAATGAGCTTTTATATAATTATCTAAAATTTGTAGTTTATTACGTACGTTTGTATTAATGATTTGATTGTATATATTTATTGGAATTTCATTACGTAGTACTTCTATTTCAATAGTAAATTTACGAATGAACTGTCTTATCTCAGTTTTTGATACTTGCATTTTTCTTAATATGTATGTGGTTAAAATAATATAGTCATCAATATTAGTAAATGTAATATTAGGGATCCCCATCTCTGATGATAAGCAACTGATTAGCCTACTATTTATTGTTCCAGTATTAAACCTAGTATCAAAAATAACATTATTGTGAGCTATTTCATTTCTTAAATCCTTTATTGCAAAAATAATATATTGAATTAACTTTCCATCTGCATCCAGATTTCTTAGTAAGTCTAATAAGTGTGACTTCGCGTTTAATAGTTTATATCAAACGCGAAGCGCCATTTTTTGATTTGTTTGTCAAGTGCTCTTTGTGAATTTTCTTAAGTTGACGACATTGCCCGCATAGCAGATAGATTATTGTTTCTTCTAAAATGTACTTTAGTTCTTTTCCAAAAGTCTATTCTATACTTTTTAGTGTTATAGTATTTTCTTTATAATCAACAAATGCTATTGCTGTGCTTGTGATTACACCACCAAACGCATTTTTACCTCTAAATTTCATATATAAAGTAACACCTTTTCCTACACCTTCATCAATATACTTAGTTTCTACATGTTTAAAACTATCAGGGTCATTCATGTTTTCTTTTACTAAGTCTTTAAGGTCTTTATTAGAGCCATCCCATACACTAAATAGACTTCCAACCCATTCTTGATAGTCTTTCTTTTCTTGTTCCTCTGGTGATAGAGGTTCGTCTAACAATTTTGCCGTTTCCAATACTTTTTTGTAATCTCCTAAATAATCATATTGCGACTGGTCATTGCTGTCGTAAGCGCAGGTAATCATGACTATTTTACCACTATTTATATTATAGGCAAAGGAATAACTCCCAGTAGTAATCACACCATCTCCTTCTGTATTAGATCCGGAAAAAGTAATTGTCCAACCAGGCAACCCTGCAATTGAAATTTCCTCTGATTTTTGAACTTTCATGTTAGCGAAATAATCACCGCCCATGGTACTTTCAATAATAGATTTTATTTGGCTATTAAAATCTTCCTGTGTCCCTGAAAACTCTTGGATTTGAAACATTATAGACGCATAATAATCTTCTTCTTCAGGATAATAAGTCATCCAAGTTTCTGTTGAACCTTCGTCTAATACATCAAAATAACTGGGAATGGAAAAATCAATTCCATTCCAAGTGATCGTTTGGTTGGTTTTTGTGTCGAATCCGCTTACATTTCTATCATAGGAGTCTCCATTTGCTTCCATGGTTTCTGGAACCTTCGTTGTTTCCGGTATATCCTCCGTTTCTTTCGAGGGGAAGGTATGATATGTAATCACTATTTTTGCGTCATACGAATACTTACTTTTTGTGGAAAAGTCGGTATCTCCATTTATTGAAACTTTTTCAACTTCACCATCTTTTGTAAGCCATCCGGTGATTAAATCATCTAACACCTCTGTCTTGATATTAGTAAAACCGGAAACTTGAAGTAAGGTCATTACGTCTTTATAGTCCTCGCCTTTAAGGTCAGTCGAAGATTTAGGGACATTTATTCTATTATCCGTATTATTGCCTGATCCACAGGCTGCGAGTGACAGCACTAGCACCAGAGCCAGTAAACTAGTAATCATTTTTTTCATTGTTTTATACTCCTTTTCTGTTATGTATCTGTATTTCCAAATTGTAATACTATATTTATGGTCTTCCGCCCTGGCAATTGGGGCATTTTCTATGATACAAGTCAGAACCATTTGCTTTATATTTCATTTATAAGGCTCTTTTATTATAACTTATTCGATAATTTTTTACAAGATATGTAATGTATTAATTTTCCATATATTCTTATATCATTTCTCATTATTTCGTGGTGTCCATCGGGTGTCCAAACAAGTGCTACCTAACTCCTTTTCAATCCAATTACTTTCTTTTAAATCTATTAATTGTTTCTCACAGGTTTTTCTAATCCATATCAGTAAAGACAAACTTTTTGCAAACAACTTTTATCTATTAATACATGACCTGCACCGCAACCTCGAGACCTTCGGTCTCTTCGGTCGCGTAGGCTTCGCCTATACAAAAATGAGGCAGAACATGTCCTTGTGAGCAAGCTCACGACCATGTTCTACCTCATTTTTTGTGCAGGTCTCGTTTTTTACGCGAAAAAAAAGCACCGACCCAACAGCTCCTACGTCTGTCAAACCGATACCTTTGTGAGTGCGCCTCCAGGGGCTCGAACCCT
>JAEWEO010000213.1 GCA_023389295.1 Bacillota bacterium | reverse complement strand
TTATTCCTCATGAAGAAGGTAGAGCACATGTTGAAGAATACGGAGCTGCTGCACCTTATCCTACCCCCATCGATAATCCTTATGTTATTGAATTACTCCATCGTTTGGGATTTGATACCGTGGAAAGTCTTCTTGAGAAGAGTGATATTTTTACCCGCGATTTCGGCGATCCTACCCTTACTGGTAAAAGGACTTCTGAATAGTAAACTAGCAAATGCTCACTTTGCTTACGCGCAAACAAGATGAATTAGCAAGCTAATTCACTTATCATGAATAAAAAAGCTGTTACATCAGCCCTCACATAGAGGATATGATGTAACAGCTTTTTCTATTTCAAAGGATAAAAACAACGATTTCTATTGTATTACTTTGTTATTACTTGATAACAACACTATTGTACAATTAATTTATCATTTTCAAGAATGTGATGAATTAACCAATCGTTTAGAAATTCAAGAAGTTCTAATATTACTCCCTTTTGGTTCTCATCGATATCGTCAAAATTATAGTTCGAAATCTTCTCAGCAAATTCCTGATGTTCTACCTTATGAGAAATTAATTTCTTATAACGAATACTCAGCATATACTCTTCCTCATGCTCAAAATGAATTGTTGCATAGGAAGCTAATTCCTTTAAAATTTCCACGATATAATCATATTTGTCGGGAATAAAATCATCCATTAGTGTTTCATAAGCTTTGTCCGCTATTCTAAAAAGCTCCTCATGCTCTTTATCAATACTCTCGATGCCTGTTCTAAACTCTTCTTTAAATTCGTACATTCTTTTCCCTCTTTCGTTGTTATTTTTATCTTTAATAAACTGGCAATACCATCATGGAAGATGTCATTGGTACAATCGGATTACCGTTTAAGTCCGTAATTGTGCTAGTTAAAATATCAATTTTAATCCAGTTATTCGCAGTAGGAATACTTGACAGATTAATAATCGCTGTACTACCACTTACCGTAACAGTATTCCCAATTTCTATATTAGCTGAACCATAGGCCTGTGTTACTCTTACTGTCATGGTACCTTGTACCGCTTCACTAAAGTTTAATCGAATACTACTCCTTGAAGTTGCATCAAACACGGGTGCACCTTGTAACTCAGGCCTCGTAGTCTCCTTTAATGTAACTGTTGTAGAGTAAAGTGTGATAGGTGCATAGCTATTATTAAACCCTTTAACACCAGTAATTGTCATTGGTCTTTCCACTTGATAGTCGATATTGCTTACTGTCAAAACAACAGTAGCACCGGTGCTTATATTTTCTTTTAAATCGGCACTCAACACATTTAATCCAGCAATTTTATAATTACTTGCATTCATAGCTGAAGCCTTATCTAATTTGTGTAAGAAGGTAATATTTATTTCATTCAAATTATTCGCTGACTGCTTAATTTCTATAGGCCCCGGAAGCTCTCCTGATGAACTGCCTGTAGTGCTGATTGTCAGAGCCTTCACCATACTTACATTACGGAAATTATCCGTTACGAAGCCTTGTTCCACATTGAAATTGTAGGTACCAATTAAAGACAACCCTACTAATTGTAGTTTAATGATATTTTTTCCTTCAATATGGGATATTTTAGTGTAATTAATATTTGTATTTGGTATTACATCCTCGTTAATTGAAGTGTAAATGGAACTAAAAATACCCGTGGAGGTTGTTAGATTTACCTCTTCGTTATAAGTTAATGTAAGAATTGACTTCTCTGCATCATACTTGTAATCCACCATGATAGGACTTGTCTTATCTGCAGTAAAATCTACATAAAATTCCTGTAGCCTACTTGCAGAGGTATCCGTAGCCATTACATTGTAACCGGACCAGTAACCAAGATACACCTTTTTTAATCCCGTATAGAATGTTTCATTATTTCCAAAGGTATAAACAACCTGCTTATTATTATCTACATTCACCACACCCGGCATTGTTGAGCTTCCCTCAATCTGACCGGAACCCGGAGTTTGAATTGCACGGTCAAAGGTTGCTGTTATTGTGTTATAACCGGAACGTACTACGGATACAACTCTTGCCTGTGGCTTAGGAGTAATATCAGTCTGGAAGTAAACAGGGATGTATATATTAGCCGGTAAATTACCTGCCAGATCCTTAACACCGGAGATGATTACTGAATACATCTTACCATGATCTATGTTAGGAATCTTTGATAAGTTAATTACTAAGGATTTCTTATCCGCGCTTACGATATAGTTTTGTACATTATTCAAGGTAGCAATGGTAGTTGCACTTGCCGCTATTCCTGTCGTTGAGATTAACTTTGCATCAGACACCTTAAGATTAGAGAAATCCATAGCCTCTGAGAAGTTAATGGATACCACCATACCTGTATCATCAAGGGATGAACCTGCAAAGCTTGGAGGAGTAGTGTCAGAATATGTTACTTTCTTATAATAAGGCTCCAGCGCTACTCCTGCAGTCGTTAGGATACCACTTGTAAAATTAATACCATAATAACCACTAAATGCATTCTTTGATGTAATGGTAAGGATTTTTCCGTCCGTCGATAGCTTCGCAGTTAATTCACCAGGATCAGCTGCAACCACTCCCTTTGTATCCTTACTCATAGTCACTTCAATGTTACTGGACAATTTATTATTGAGTCCGATTACCGTACTTTGATTTACAGGACTGTCAAACTCTACTTTGATCTCATTGGAGGCAATAATTTCTGCACTCTTAACGGTTGCGGTAGGAGCAACTACTTCTATGATCACTGACTCATTAATGATGCTCTTTGCAGCCGCTTCCTTGGTAGAAGCCTTTGCTGCTGTCGCTTTAAGTGTTACCTTACCAACCTTTAATGCTGTAATTTTCCCCTGTTCGGCATCGTCTATGCGAATACAGGAGGTATCACCACCACTAATCGACCAATAGATCTTATCCGAAGTATTAGTCGGTACCATACTTGTATCAAAATCCATGCTGGACCCGATGTTCATCACATGTGCGCCGTTTACCAAGATAGCATTAGTAATCTTTACTTCTGTTGCCGGTATTACAACCGTAACTTTACAAGATAGCGTTTTTGTCTTCTTTGATGGATATGTAATAACACACTTAATGGTCGCCGTTCCTTTTCCCTTTGAAGTCACAACACCCTTACTGGTTACCGTTGCCACCTTCTTATTGGAGGAGGTCCATTTATAAGTACTTTTTGCTACTTTATTCTTTATTGCCAGCGAAATGGTTTCGCCGGTGCCAACAAGCTCTACTTTTGTCTTCGTAAAGGTCGGAGTTGTTGTTGCCGCTGCCGCACTAACTATGTTTAGGTTCCAAAGTAATGAAATAACAAGAACCGCAACCATAGTCATCGCAATGTGTCTCTTTAGATACATCTTCATTCTACATTCCTCCTAATTCATCCCACATTAACTATTAGATAAAATCAAATATGTTTCACTATATCTATCGTATCATAACACAAAACCAATGTCAAAATCTTGTCGAATTACTTAATTTTTTCTTACATTGTAATTTCTTCCACATATCCACATAAATTCATAGATTTATTAGTCTTCTGGACAAACTATAGCTCAAATAGATGTAGCCATTCCCATTCTCCGTTTCAATCGAATAAACTTATAATTTCTTCTCCATAACATAATCATCCATAACATAACCGTCACCGATATCGGCTACCTGCTCATATTTTTTTGCAAACCCTAACTTTTCATATCGATGGATACTTCCTGTATTATTACGGTTGACGGTCAGCCATATAGCTTGCAAGTCATGGTTTTTACAATAGTCTTCCATATAATTTAGAGCTTCTCTTGCGTATCCCATGCCCCTATAGTTTTTTGCTATATACAGTTTACTAAGAAATAATTTCTCCTCTTCCTCGCAGCAGGCAAAATATCCGGCTAATTTATCCGATGCCATCAGCCTATAGTAATGGTAATTCTTATGTTCCATCTGCTCCTTCATTGCCTGAACCGATTGAAACTTCTCTATCATATAATGAACCTGTTCTCTACCGATAATAGGTTCGTAATGCTCAAGCCATATCTCCTTAGCAAGTTCGGCAACCTGTTCAATCTCTTTGTCCGTCTCAACCAGTAGTATCCTTACAGAAGTCTTCTCATCGTGCTCGTAATTATTCTTATTACCTTGGAAAGGCTTCTCAACTGCTTCCTGTTTCATTTTCATGTTAACCCTCCTTTTATAATCCATTCTTATGTACCTCTTATATGGAACCCATCGATACTAGATTGCCACATAATGGCTTATCTCATCATAAAATAATTCATATTTTTTGTAAAGGTAAAATAAGTCAATTCTATGAAAAGAATATATTTTATCAGACAGTCTAGCAATATTTTCATGTTTATAGAACTTTTACTTTATTTTTTCTCAAAACAGAATTATAATGAAATAATGGTATATAATTATAAATAAAACGGAAAGGAAGAAAGCATATGAAAAAACTTGGTAAATTTTTATTTGGTACTTTTGCCGTAGCTTCCGTAGCAGCTGGTGCCTATTATCTCTATAAGACCTACATCAAAAACGACTCCTCCGATGATTTTGAGGATTTCGAAGATGATTTTGAAGATTTTGAAGACGATTATGAAGATTTTGAAAATCTTGAAGATGAACCTAAAAAAGAATCCAGAGAATATGTGTCTATCAACATAACCTCAGAAGAAGACTCAGCTGAGACTACTGAGGAGGACTTCGAGGTAGACTCAATTGAAAATATTGAGGATACAACACAAGAAAAAGAAGTTTAAGACAAACAGTAAACAAATGCATTTCTAAAGCTATCGCTTACTTTAAAAAAGTTCTAGCAAGTGCCCCTATAAGGTGTACCTGTTAGAACCTTTTTATTCTCTAAGCTTTTATAATCTTTATCCGAATTATTTCTATCCTCTTATTTTGAATACTTCAAAAAGAACTCCTGTAAGTCTTGTATTAGTAAGCCCAGATCAAGTACATTGTATAGACTTTGGCTTGTAACATCATTATCTTTATAATTTACTGCAATATAATTACCAATTACCATCGTATAAAGAGCATCCTCCTTGGGATTGCTAATTTCTACGGAATAGTTCTGATCCGTTGTTATCTCCGTATTCTGTGTAAATTGGTGTTTTTCCATGACAGTATAAAAGTCAGTAATTTCTTCCATAGCTGTTAAGGTAATGGATTTTTTATTCACTTCATCCGTGATTGTAACATATCCTGCCTGCTCCGGGTCCATTAAGAAAATATCCCGAAAGGTGAATACAAGATCCCCCCCCAAGCCATTAACTGCATCCAAAGACTCCGATGAATTTGCTGCACCACTATAATAATTACTAACTTCATCGTTTAATTCACTATCTGCTGCTATAGAAAATTGAGGTTCTAGCGCTTCTTTCTCCGATTGGATTTGAGCATCCTCCGTTGGTATTTCATCACTTTTTTCACTCGTTATGGCACTCGTAACCCCGTTTTCTTCAGAACGCTCTCCACTATCTTTGTTCGATGCACTTTCATCTACAGCCATATCATAGCTTATGGATGTATCGTTTCCGGATAAGCTATTACTTTCACTCTTCTTTTGTCCACCCATATTATCTAACAGATTATACCCGGCAACTATAATCAATGCCGCCGCTGCAACACTTGCTAGACCACGAACATATCGGTTCCAAGGTATTACCTTCTTCGTTATTTTTTCTTCTTTGATTTCTTCCTTCCCTACTTGATCTGTTGATTGCTTTTTGATTGCTTCTAACGTTCTATTAATTAAATCCTCTGAAACAGTTATTCCACCTAAATCAAGGGAAGTGTTCAGATGTGATCTGATATCCATATCATCCAGTTCAATATTATCTTTATTATTATCACTATAGTTCAACTGAAACCCTCCCTTCCAATATCAATTTTAGCTTTTGTCTCGCTCTCGAAAGTCGGCTCTTAGCCGTTCCTTCTGCAATATTCAGTACTTTCGCCGCTTCGGTTAATGACATTTCCTGAAAATATACACAAAGAACAAGATCCTTATATTTTGACGGCAAGGAAAGAACTGCCTTTTTAATCAGCTCCTTCGTATCCTGTTTTTCCACTTCATCATAATCACTTTCACTTATGATTGCATCCTCCTGATATTCCATCATAGGTACAACCCGCCTGCTGTAGGCACTCTTTAGATAGTCCTTACATGTATTAATGGTAATTCTAATTATCCATGTTTTAACGCTGGAATTGCCTTCAAAAGTTGAAATTTTTTGATTTACTTTTATAAAGACATCTTGAAAAATATCTTCAGCCATATGCATATCCTTAACATACATATATGCTGTTCTTAATACATCGTTCCCGTATTGCCGAATTAGGGTTTCTATGTCATAAGCAGGTATTTTTTCCAAGAGATCATTTTGCATGTCTTTCTGCATCCTATTTCCCCCTATAATAACCTTATTTTAATCAACGTCCCTTTCTTGTATCTATATTCATATGGATTATATTCCCTTGTCCATTATTCTATAGTATACATGGATTGGCAGATGATGTAAATAATAAAATGGATGCAACTTATTCCCTTGTTTCCTTCAACCATTAGACGAAGATATGAATAGCTGCGTTCCATAAAGATCACTTTTTTATCCTATAGAACGAGATTTCTTATACGATAAAAAAGCCGATCACAATTGGTCGATAAAACGATCCGATCATAATCCGCTTTTATGTTCAATATCTAATTCTATTATTATTTAGAAAGTCTGATGGATAGTTCATACATATATTGATCAACATCCTTCTTCATAGCTAAACCTTCTTCTATGTCAAAATCAACATACTGTCCGTCCTTGAAAGCAACAATACGTTTACTGTGACCTTCTACTAATAGATCAACAGCTTTTGCTCCCATCATGGAGGCATATACACGGTCTCTCGTTGTAGGACTTCCACCTCTTTGTGCATGACCGATGATCGTTGCTCTTGTCTCCATACCAGTAGCAGCTTCAATTCTCTTTGCCATACCGTTGGAATCACCAACACCTTCTGCATTCACAATAATATAGTGCTTCTTACCCTTCTTACGTTTCTCTATAATATTATTGATGATTCTCTGCTCATCATAATCATATCGTTCGGATATCAGAATTTCTTCCGCTCCATTAGCAATACCGCACCATAATGCAATAAAACCGGCATGTCTACCCATTACTTCGATAACACTACATCTTTCATGGGAGGTGGAAGTATCTCTAACCTTATCTATTGTTTCCATTGCAGTATTAACTGCAGTATCAAAACCGATGGTGTATTCTGTACAAGCAATATCCAAATCAATGGTACCAGGGATACCTACTGCATTAATACCCCTTCTTGCTAATGCTTGGGCTCCTTTAAAAGATCCGTCTCCACCAATTACAACTAGTCCGTCAATTTCATTTTTTCTACAGATTTGGGCTGCCTCGTCCTGCACTTCAGGCTTAAGCATATCAAGGCATCTGGCTGTATAAAGAATTGTTCCACCGCGTTGAATGATATCGGATACACTTTTGTTATCCATATCAACGATATCTTCCTCTAATAGACCTTGAAAACCTCTTCTAATACCCTTTACTTTAAGGCCTGCTGCCAAAGCAGTTCTTACAACAGCTCTTATAGCTGCATTCATCCCCGGCGCATCTCCTCCACTAGTCAGCACACCGATTGTCTTAACATTACTTCCCATTATTATTACCTCCAACATACTGCCCTTGCAGCATCTCAATAAAACAAGTGAATTATTCCTAATTCTACTTGTATCCACAACCGATTCCATAAATCTCGGTTTACTCCACCTTTAACAACTTAGACTACAGTATTCTAATCCATTTTTCATTGTTTTTCAATACTCTTTTCGGTAATTCGTACATTTTCCTCCGAATAAATAGTTGTTAAACGTTGAATTAAGTCCTTATCTGCCTTAACGCTTCTGCTCTTTGGTAGTCTTTTCAAACACTTTTCTTGTACACAATAAATTACTACGGTATCATTCCCGTCATATTCGTCAAGAATACGGTATAAAGATTGCTCATCTTTTTGAAAAGCAGCCACATCCGAATATTTAATCCAAACTTCCTGCACTATATTATCAAAGAGAATGATTTCCTGACAAATGAGCTTCGCAGGTTTTTCTTCTTCTACTGTTACCTTTCCGCGTACAAATATCTTTTGGTCCGGTTCCAGCACGGTTTTAAATTTTTCATAATCCTTTGGAAATATTATAACCTCAACTACACCAAATAAGTCTTCCAAAGTGATAAACGCCATCATGCTATTATTTCTGGTTGTTTTTACTGTTTTTGAGGTTATCATACCGCCGATAATCTCGACATTCCCATCCGTTACCTTCGGTCGATCCGTTTCTTCATCAATTGCAAAATCATTGGAATATGCCGTTACATTTTTATTAATTCGATTCTCGTATTCTTCCAATGGATGTCCACTCACATAGATACCAAGAACCTCTTTCTCAAAGGCTAATAATTGCTCCTTACTGTATTCACTTACCTCAGGCATTGTAACCTCATACTCTTGTTTTTCCTCCTCCGTGGCAAAATCAAATAACGTCATCTGCCCTGTTAGAGTTTTCTTCTTGTCTGCTGCAATACTGTCAAGAATCTGTATATAGCTCATCATCAACTGCCTACGGTTGGGATGCAGGTTACTAAACACACCGGCTTTGATAAAGCTTTCTATGGTTCGTTTGTTCACTTCTTTGCCGGATAATCTTGTAGCAAAATCCTTCAGACTGGTGAAGGCACCATTTGTATTTCGTTCTTCGACAATTGCTTCAATCACCGGTTTTCCAATTCCCTTGATTGCCGCCAAAGCATAACGGATAGCACCGTCTGATACGGTAAATACCGCATCTCCTTCATTAATATCCGGAGGTAATATAGGAATATTCATCTGTCTACAGGTGTAAATATATTCTGCAACCTTGCCCGGATTATCAATCACAGAGGTCATCAAAGCCGCCATGAACTCAACGGGATAATAACATTTTAAAAAGGCTGTTTCATAGGAAACTACCGCATAAGCAGCTGCATGGGATTTGTTAAAGGCATACTTTGCAAAATCCATCATTTCATCAAAAATATGATTTGCCACCTCTACGGGTATTCCATTACCGACACACCCTGGAATATTCTCCTCTTCATTACCATAAACAAAGGTTTGTCGTTCCTTAATCATGACGGATTCCTTCTTCTTTGACATGGCACGGCGCACCAAATCACTTCTACCATAGCTATATCCGGCAAGTTCACGGACAATCTGCATAACCTGCTCCTGGTAAACAATACAACCGTAGGTTGGCGATAAGATCGGCTCCAACGCAGGGCACTCATAATTGATCTTACCCGCTTCATTCTTTCCCTTTACATACTTTGGAATAAAGTCCATTGGGCCCGGACGATATAATGCTATACCGGCTATGACATCCTCTAAGTTCCTAGGCTTTAATTCCTTCATGAAACTCTTCATTCCGGCACTTTCTAACTGGAAGATACCTTCCGTCTTTCCAGAGGAAATCAAATCGTATACCCTCTCGTCAAAATAATCTATTGCTTTAATATCAAATTTATTCCCATCGGTTCTATTCTTATTAACCAAAGCCTCAGCATTTTGAATTACAGTAAGTGTACGAAGTCCCAAAAAGTCCATCTTTAACAAACCCAGTTCTTCTAAGGTAGTCATCGTAAACTGAGTGGTAACGGAATCATCGGACGAACGGGATAGGGGTACATATTCGTCAATGCTCTCCTTACCAATTACAACGCCTGCGGCATGCATGGAGGTATGTCTTGGCAGACCCTCCAGTCTCATGGACATATCGATTAAATATTTAACATCAGGGTTGGTCTCATATAGCTGCCGAAATTCCTTATTACTATTTAAAGCCTTCTCTATGGTAATTCCAATCTCCGTTGGTATCATTTTAGCCACAGTATCACACAGAGAATAGGGAAGATCAAGAGCTCTTCCTACATCTCTAATTACCGCCTTTGCTGCCATGGTTCCAAAGGTAACAATCTGAACCACCTTGTCCTTACCGTACTTGCGGGTAACATAATCGATTACCTCCTGTCTACGTTCGAAGCAAAAATCGATATCAATATCGGGCATGGAAATACGTTCCGGATTTAAGAAACGTTCAAAGAGTAGACTATACTTCATCGGATCAATATCTGTAATTTCAAGAGCATAGGAAACAATAGAGCCGGCAGCACTTCCTCGTCCCGGTCCTACCATAATATTATTGTCCTTTGCATATTTAATGAAATCCCATACAATTAAGAAATAATCCACAAATCCCATACTTCGAATGGTTTCTAGCTCATAGTCCATACGTTCCCACAACTCATTCGGAACCGGATCATATCTTCTATGAAGTCCTTCTCTGCAGAGCTTATCTAAGTATTCAAAAGCACTATAGCCCTCCGGCACAGGATACAACGGTAATTTATATTCTCCAAAGGTGATGGTCACATTGCACCTCTTGGAGATCTCATAAGTATTCTCTAAAGCTTCTCTTGCATATGGAAACAGCTCTAACATCTGCTCTGGAGATTTTAGATAATAATTGCCGCCCTCATAGCGCATACGATTTTCATCCGTTACTTTCTTCTGCGTTTGTATGCAAAGAAGAATATCATGAGGATCTGCATCCTCCGCATACGTATAATGAACGTCATTGGTTGCTACAAGCTTAATTCCTGTTTCCTGGGACAATCTTAAAAGCCCCTGGTTAACCGTTTTCTGCTCCTGCATACCATGGTCTTGTAATTCCAGAAAGAAATTATTTTCACCAAAAATACTTTGAAGATTTAAGGCGGCTTTTTTTGCCTCTGCATAAAAACCTCTCAAGAGATTTGAGGATACCTCTCCTCCCAGGCAAGCACTTAATGCAATAATACCTTCGCTGTATTGTTTTAGTACTTCATAATCAATTCTCGGGCGATAGTAAAATCCTTCCAAAAAACCTCTTGAAACTATTTTCATTAAATTCTGATAGCCTGTGTTATTCTCCGCAAGTAAAACTAAATGATGATAGCGTTCCTCTAAAGCACCAACTTCACGGTCAAATCTGGAGTTTGGTGCCACATATACCTCACATCCGATAATCGGCTTGATACCTTCTGCCATACAAGCTTTATAAAAATCAATGACACCATACATAACACCATGATCGGTAATTGCGAGGCTATCCATACCAAGCTCCTTGGTTTGACGAATCATCTCCTTAATCTTACCTGAACCATCGAGTAAACTATATTCTGTATGTACATGTAAATGTGTATAATTCATATTTTTCTCCATTCCGCTGCCCTATAACAGCAAAAAACAACGAACCAAACGTAATACATCTATTGTAAATCCTTAAGAATTAAGGGTCGACTATTCTTGTATTTTCTATAATAAATATTCTATTCTAGCCTATTTCATATGTCAACTGTAAGAAACACGCTGCGTGAGTTTCTTATAATTCTCCAAAAAGCAAAATTCGGGAAAAGTCTAAGCCTTCCCCGAATTTAATAAACTATATTTATTTTACCAATCCATTGCCGGTCTTTCCGGATCAATTATCTCATCAACATTAAATAAGTCTGAAAGTCTTTCCGGAAACTGAAGCATTGCTTGACCATCCAGAGGTCTTCTTGTCATTCTGACATAATCATTTTTGATATGCATCCAAGGCTCTTTAAAAACACCGATATAATAATTAAATCCGCATTCTTTGAGGTAATGATATTTGTCATTACTATAGTTACCGATGGTTTCTTCTATATCCACACCAAAGGGAAATACAAAAAATTCGGTAGAGCCAAGTATGGGTTCCACTTCATCCAACCATCTCTGTGTATCCCTCTTAAGATGGTCAATGGTTATTTTTTGCATATTCTTATGACCCCAGCTATGAGAAGCAAATTCCCAGCCCTCCGCTTTTAATGCATCCGCTACCTTTTTAGCATCCTCTACATCCTTAGCATAGGTAGGAGAAGTAGGATCATTGGTTCGATAACCCAATACTCCGTCGTAGCCTGTAAGTGCTAACAGTCCTTTTGCTCCCTTATAAGAGAAATCCGGATGCTCTTCCACGAAAGCATCAATTAGTGGTACCATATCAAAATCTCCGGTTACAACGGAACCATCATCTAATTCCATCTCACAGGTGGGTTTTCCGTCTTCTCCAATAATAATTCTTGTGGCAAAGCCGTCTCCCTCCATGTATTCATAGTAGCTAACATCGTCCTGTGAAATTACAAGGGGCTTTTTACCCTCTCTTAAATAAATCTCATTCTGAACGTATTTAGTTGTACCATCCTCTAAGGTAACCTGCTTTGCTATATCAGACATATTCACAAGTACGTATCCGTCATCATAAAACTTTTGTATCATTTTATTAAATTCTGAGATAGTAGTCATATACATATTATATCCAGTAGCCCTGCTGTCACCATCAAATGCTTTGGAATTGTCAGCAACAAGCGTATGGAAGAATACATGATTGATCTCCGCTGCAGATTGATAAACGCCACCATATAACACTAAGGAGGCTTTTTCCTGTTCCAGACGGTCTACTGCTGATACAAGTTCGGTATATACTTCATAGCCGCCTTCTTTACTCTTATAGTTCTTAATTAACTCTATGGCACCGTCATAATCATAGCCAAGAGCAAGAATATCTGCTTGCTTTATTACTTCCTGACGCTCTTCCTTCTCTTTTTGTAATCTTACCTGTTCCTCTTCCATCGCTATTTCTTCATCCGTTTTACCCTTATTATCATTCTTATCTGAATTAGAAGCTTCTTCTTTTGTTTGATCTGGCTTCTTATCCTCCGACATCATAGTGTAAAAACGATATGCTCCAAATAATAATAGTAGCGCCAATATTTCAACCGTAATTATGGTTATTATTTTTTTAGCTTTCTTCTTTTTCTCTCTTGCCATATCAAACATACCTCTTTCATAAAAATAATGAATCAGTAATAACTCAAATTAATAAATTAAGCTTTTTTATTTTTCTTCAACTTATTACGACATATTATAATTATATCATATAAACAAAAGCATATCCTTACAAATTTATTAAATTATCTCTTATTTCCTACGGTTTAAATGTTAATTTAATGCAATAATTATTATTATTGTCATAGATAGTATATTTTTTACAATCAGAAAGCATCTCAATATCAATAACTGTAAATATGTAGAAAGGACACAGATAATTTCTGTGTCCTCAAATAATTCAAATAGATATTCAAAATTACTGCTTAAATATTTCTCAATATTCTTATTTACTACTTAAATATTTCTCAATATTCTCAACTGCAGCTTCTTCGTCCGGACCGTCTGCTGTTACAATTACTGTCTCTCCGGCTGAAATACCCATGCTCATCATACCCATAATGCTCTTTGCGTTTACACGTTTTTCATTACTTGAAACATGAATTGTGCATTCATATTGACTTGCCACCTGAACAAGTAGTGCTACCGGCCTTGCTTCCAAACCATTAGGGATATTAATTACTATTTCCTTTGTTATCATGACTATTTTCCTCCTTATGCTCCCGCAATTGATCTGCTATCATACTTAGTTTCCGTAATCTATGATTAACACCAGATTTACCGATGGACGGCACTAACATGGTGCCTAATTCTTTTAAGGAAGCCTCTGGATATTCAATCCTTAGTCTGGCGATGTCCTCCAAGCCTTCCGCTAAATCACCAAAACCTACAGTATCCTTTATAAAGATAATATCATCGATTTGTTTTGATGCAGCAGCCACCGTTTTACTGATATTTGCAGCCTCACAATTGACCTGTCGGTTAATTGAATTGCGCATTTCCTTAAGTATTCTTACATTTTCCAGATCCATTAAAGCAACATGGGCTTCCATTACGTTCAAAAGATCAACGATCTGTGAGCCTTCTTTAATATAAACTACGTAATTCTTCTTACGCACTACTATTTTAGCATCTATCGAAAAGGTTTGTATCATGTCTCTTATCTGCTCTGCTTTCTCGTTACTTGATACAACTATTTCTAAATGATAAGCTTTTTTGGGATTACTCATTGAGCCAGAGGCTAAAAAAGCACCTCGGATAAATGCTCGTTTACAGCATGCATTTTGTGAAATAACAGGGTCTGAAATCCCTAATTCCACATTATCTTTCTTATAGGACAGTTTTGTTGCCTGTAATATAAGATTTACATATTTCTGATTTCGTATGATAATCGTGTAGGTACGATTGTCTTTTGTATTAGTATTAGTCTTAACAGAAACATCAATATTTATATTAAATGTTTTTCGGATTAATGTAAAGTATTTTCTTGCAACAACCAAATTTTCCGTTTGCAATTTTAAATATTTTTTGGAATCCGAACCCAAGACTCTTCCTTCACAGGAAAGTATTGCCGCCAGCTCAGCCAGCCTACAATGCCTTGCACTACTTAACTGCTGGGAAAGCTCTTCCTTTACATCCTTTGAAAATGACATATAGGCCTCCTTCGTTGTATCAACGGATCAGATACCTACGAGATATTAATATTTCTTTTTGATATCCATCATATACATAACACTCAGAACAATTCCTATTTTGCTAATATTAATCCTTCTCTATATCTCTATGTTCCGTTTTTATTCCATATTCTGTTGATATCAGTCTCCTGGTCAATTCATTCACAAGGGTAACCGAACGATGTTTACCACCGGTACATCCGATGCTCACTACTAGTTGATTTTTACCTTCTGCAATGTAGTTAGGTATTAGAAATAATAGCATTTCTTCTAGTCGATTTAAAAAATCAGTAGCTAATTTTGACTCTAATACATAATCACTAACCGCACTTTCATTACCGGTTAAGTTCTTAAGTTCTGGAATATAGAAAGGATTTGGTAAAAATCTCACATCGAACACCAAATCAGAATCTGCCGGAATACCGTATTTAAAACCAAAGGATAATATAGTAATAAAGAAATTACTAAAATTCTCATTATCCACATAGATTTTATTAATCTGCATTTTCAGCTCTCTGATCAAAAGATGGCTGGTATCTATAATAACATCTGCTTTTCTTCTAAGAAATTCCAGACGCTCCCTTTCTAAGTTAATTCCCTTTTCCACCCGCCCAACGCCGGACAATGGATGATTTCTTCTGGTCTCTTTGTATCTCTTTACCAATACCTCAAGGGAACAATCTAAAAAGAGTATTTCGTATTTTACACCGGTCCGACTAAAATCTGCAAGAACATTATCCATCTCTTTTAGGGCTTGTCCGCTTCGAATATCAATTCCTAAAGCAACCTTTTGCTGATTACCCTGGATGATAAGCCTGACAAACTTTTTTACTAATTGGATGGGGAGATTATCTACGCAGAAATAGCCCGCATCTTCTAACATTTTTAAGACAGAACTTTTACCCGCTCCAGACATACCTGTAACTATTACAAATCTCATCTCTATCTCCATTCCGCCGTTAAAAGACGGCCATTAACACAATAAAAACACTTAAACGGAGTTTATTCTCTTGCAGAATAATGGAAACTAATTAATTTTTTACGTTAAAATTCACCTAGAAATTTTACTTCCGGTTCTAATTTCACTCCAAATTTCTCCTCCACAATACGGATAACATCATTAATCAAAGTGAGAAATTCCAGGGCGGACGCATTGTCCTTATTAATAACGAAGCCACAATGCTTCTCAGATACAGCAGCACCACCGACCTGATAGCCACGTAAACCTGCATCACTTATTAATTTCCCAGCAAAATATCCCTGGGGTCTTTTAAAGGTACTGCCTGCACTATATTGATCCAGAGGCTGTTTTTCCCTTCTTTGACGATTTAAATCATTCATTTTATCACGTATCTTTTGCTCCTCTCCCGGAGTGAGCAAAAGATCAGCCTCTAAGAGGATATAATTTTTCTTTTGTAGAATACTGGTACGATAACCCAATTCCAACTCTTCTGCCTTGAGGTTTAATTTGTTACCATTCTCGTCCATTACCCTAGCTCCGGCAAGACATTGTTTCATCTCTCCATCATAAGCTCCGGCATTCATAGTCACAGCTCCGCCTAAGGTTCCCGGTATACCGGATGCAAACTCAAATCCAGTTAGGCTATGGGAAGCCACCTCATTGGCAAGCTTTGACAGAAGAACTCCTGCTTGAGCAGTTACAAATCCATCTTCACTTACCCAAATAGAGGAGAATTCATCTCCTAGCTTGATTATAAGACCACGGTATCCAAGGTCCGATACCAGTAAATTACTACCATTTCCCATGATATAATAGGGTATGTTCTCTTGTTTACAAAGGCATACAATATCATGCACCTGATCACTTGTTAACGGAGAGACTAAGTAGTCAGCCTCTCCTCCTATATGCAGCGATGTATGATTTACCATAGGTTCCTTCAATTTAATCTGCTCTTGTGGTAATATATGAATTAATTTTTGATAAAATTGATCTTCCAATGTCTGCCTCCTAACACAGCTGCTCTATATTTACTATACCTAGCAATATATGTTTTCCATTCTTTTATAATTCCTTGACTACGCAAGAATTAGTTTTGCAGCACCAAAAATTCCTGCGTCATTGCCTAAGGTAGCCAACTCAAACTTTTTATTCTTAAGTGCATCCATAACATGGCTGTTATAATATTTTTTTGTAGTCTCAGTAATAATTTCTCCCGCTTTTGAGACACCTCCACCGATTACAAATACTTCCGGATCAACGACCTGTGCAATATTTGCAAGTGCTACACCAAGATAATAGCAAGCTTTTTCAACTGCCCGAAGTGCAAGCTTATCCCCTTCTTTTGCACAGTCAAATACTATTTTTGCACTCACATCCTCAAAGGAACGCATGGTAGAAGCTTCTGTGCTTTCACTTAAGAAGTCCTTTGCAATTCTTACGATACCGGTAGCAGAAGCATATTGCTCCAAGCATCCTTTCTTACCACAACCACAGGAGTTAGTTTCTTCATTATTAACAAAAATATGTCCGATTTCACCAGCTGCACCATTGCTGCCGGCAAGTACGGTTCCATTTAATATAATACCACCGCCAACACCGGTTCCCAGCGTTGCAAGTACCATGTTATGGTACCCTTTACCACCGCCCATCCAAAGTTCACCAAGAGCAGCAACATTTGCATCATTACCACCCTTAACCTTAAACTTAGGACCTAAGACACTTTTCATCTCGTCTTCTATATTAAAGTAACCTTTTCCAAGATTTGCAAGTTCGAGTACATCTCCGTTATCCTTAATCGGTCCGGGAATTCCGACACCTACCCCCAAAACATCATCCTCAGAAAGGTCCAACGCTGCCATTTTCTCTTTTACAAAGCGTGCAGCATCTTTAAGTATATCCTTACCTTCACCAGTAAACTTCGTTGAAAAATCCCATTTGTTTAACAACTCACCTTTTGTACTAAACAACCCTACCTTAACGGCTGTACCGCCAATATCAATACCAAAACATACCTGACTCATCTCTATGCCTTCCTTATTCCTCTATATTTATCCGTCTTGAG
>JAEWEO010000127.1 GCA_023389295.1 Bacillota bacterium | reverse complement strand
CTTTATAGTAGACTCCTTGACGATAATTTTCAAGTACTTTTTCGTTTATTTCATCTTTTTCATAAGGATTTCATAATTTCTTTCTCTCATACCTACAGAAGGTATAAGTCAAATCATAGTAAGTATGCTCCTCCGTCTCCTCTGCAAGAATCCAATCCTCCATCTGATCTAGATTGGAAATATAGGTGTCTGCAGTATAAGCATAATCAATTTTTGTAATATGTGCTACGGTACAATAGGGCAGCATCTGTTCATATATACTCGCTCCACCGATGATATAGATATCTTCCGGCTTATAATCTTTGACTGCTTCTAGCGCCTCCTCAATGCTATGAACAACGATAGCATCCTTTATCTTAAGGTCTTTCTTAGTAATTACTATATTCACTCTGTTTTTTAAGGGTTGCCCACCAGGAAAAGTATCCAGGGTTTTCTTGCCCATAATCACAACCTTGTTCGTGGTCTCATCTCTAAAAAAACGCATATCAGCCGGAATACTAACTAATAGTTTATTCTGATAACCAATTGCCCAATTTCTATCGACAGCTGCAATTAAATTCAAAGTATTGTCCTCCTTTGGAAATATATTTTTTTAGGTGATTGCGAAACTATATAGATTCCATAAAGTTTACGAGTTTCGCTATTACCTATAATTTTTTTAAAGTTACTGTTACGGTTATACTGCTACAGGAATGTTTTCGATCTTTGGACCAAATTGATAGTCACGTAGTTCAAAGTCTTCTACTTTAAATTCATAGAAATCTTTTATCTTGGGATTCATCCAGAAGGTAGGCGCATCATAAGTCGGACGCTTAATTAATTCTTCAATAATTGGTATATGACGATCATAAATATGAGCATCTGCAATTACATGTACCAGCTCGCCAACCTTATACCCACATACCTGAGCCAGCATATGAAGCAATACTGCATATTGACATACATTCCAGCTATTTGCTGCAAGGATGTCATTGGATCTTTGATTTAATATTCCGTTTAAAACTAACTCCTCACTATCCTTCTTCTTGGTAACATTAAAGGTCATACTATAAGCACAGGGATATAACCTCATCTCATGTAGATCCTGGTGCACATAGATATTCGTCATAATTCTTCTACTATAAGGATTATTTTTCAGATCATAGATAACTCGATCCACCTGATCCATTTCCCCCTCCTTATACTTATGTTTTATACTCATCTGATAGCCATATGCCTTGCCGATGGAGCCTGATTCCTCTGCCCAAGCATCCCAGATGTGGCTGTTTAATTCCTTCACATTATTGGACTTTTTCTGCCAAATCCATAATAATTCATCAATACAACTCTTAATTGCGGTTCTACGTAAGGTCAATGCCGGAAACTCCTTGGATAGGTCATAACGATTAACTACACCGAATTTTTTTAAAGTATATGCAAATGATCCATCCTCCCATTTCGGTCTTACCTTCTCACCTTCGGTACTGGTTCCATTCTCGAGTATATCTCTACACATCGTAATAAAAATATCATCTGCTAAACTCATATCAATTCCTCCCGCATATCTTATATTTTCGAGGTCTTACTAACCTATTATCTAATTATCTATTGTAACCTATAAGGGTAGGACAAGCAATAAAGAATTTATACTGCATTCACTAACGAACTTTAGGGCAAAAAATATTCGTATCCATCGACACTATATGGGGTATATGTCATGGGATACGAATATTTTATGTCAGTTAACTTGTAAGCAGTTTGGAGATAATGTAATACCAAAAATTCTTAATGTATTATTTACAAACGAGTTGCTCGTCTACAAAGCGCTTGATATTGGATGCATTTACATATTTCTTAGTGCTACCGTTCTTTATTTCAACAAGGGTTGGAGCTTGCATAATACTAAATTCTCTCGCCAAATCAGAGTTTTCTTCCGCATCAACAATTGCGTATACGCTGCCTTTTAAGTACTCTTTCGCAGCATGGCAGTTAGGACAAGTCTTGGTCGTAAACAGATACAGGCCATCCTTCATTTTGCTTGTTTCTTCCTCCTCTAGAGAAGTACTTCTTAAGCTCTCTGACAACACCATTTCTCTGGAATGCTCCATATCATAAATCTTACGATTCTTGTACTCTTGTGCTTTACCTTCATTCCAGTTTTGTACCGGACGATAGTAACCTGTAATTCTGCTGTATACTTCCGCCTTCTCACCACAATGAGGACAGTTAAACTGCTCTCCTACCAAATATCCATGTTTCTTACATACGGAATAAGTAGGTGACATGGTATAATAAGGTAATTTATAATTTTCTGCAATTGTTCGCACCAGCTTAGCAGCCGCTTCCCAGTCCGGTAGCTTCTCACCTAAAAATGCATGGAATACCGTTCCTGAAGTATATAAGGTCTGGAGCTCGTCCTGAATATCGAGTGCTTCAAAAATATCTTCCGTATAACCAACGGGTAAATGAGAACTGTTGGTATAATAAGGAGTATCTCCTTCATTGCCAGCCGTCTTAATATCCGGCCAACGTTTCTTATCAAATTTGGCTAGACGATAAGTCGTGGATTCTGCAGGTGTTGCCTCCAAGTTATATAGATCACCGTATTTCTCCTGATAATCAGAGAGACGCTCTCTCATATGATTTAGAGTTTTAATTGCAAATTCCTTGGTCTTTTGATCCGTCATATCCTTACCCAGCCATTTTGCATTAAGACCTACTTCATTCATGCCAATCAGTCCAATGGTGGAGAAATGACTCTCAAAGGAACCTAGATAACGTTTGGTATAGGGGTACAACCCTTCATTTAATAATTTGGTGATAACACCTCTCTTCACCTTTAAGGAACGTGCACAAATATCCATCATACGATCCAGGCGCACAAAGAAATCCTTCTCATCCGTTGCAAGGTATGCAATACGAGGCATATTGATGGTTACTACACCAACGGAACCTGTACTTTCACCGGAGCCGAAAAAGCCACCGGTTTTTTTACGAAGCTCCCTAAGGTCAAGACGTAATCTACAGCACATAGAACGAACATCGCTTGGCTCCATATCACTATTAATATAGTTAGAGAAATAAGGAGTACCGTATTTTGCTGTCATTTCAAATAATAATCGGTTATTCTCCGTATCAGACCAATCAAAATCTCTGGTAATGGAGTAAGTCGGTATCGGATACTGAAAGCCTCTTCCGTTAGCATCCCCCTCAATCATAATCTCGATAAAGGCCTTGTTGACCATATCCATCTCTCTTTTACAATCCTTGTATTTAAAATCAACTTCCTTACCACCTACAATACATGGTAACTCAGCAAGATCGCCCGGTACTGTCCAGTCCAGGGTAATGTTGGAGAATGGTGCTTGTGTACCCCAACGACTAGGAGTATTTACACCATATACAAAGGATTGAATGCACTGTTTTACTTCCTTATAAGATAAATTATCAATTTTTACGAAGGGAGCTAGGTAAGTGTCAAAGGAGGAGAATGCTTGAGCTCCTGCCCATTCATTTTGCATAATTCCTAAAAAATTCACCATCTGGTTGCAAAGAGTGGATAAGTGACTTGCCGGTGAAGATGTAATCTTGCCAGGAATTCCACCGAGCCCTTCCTTTATTAACTGTTTTAAAGACCATCCTGCACAATATCCGGTCAGCATGGATAAGTCATGAAGATGAATGTCCGCATTGCGGTGTGCGTTAGCAATCTCATCGTCATATACTTCAGAAAGCCAGTAGTTCGCTGTAATAGCACCGGAATTATGTAAAATAAGTCCACCTACCGAATAGGTAACCGTGGAGTTTTCCTTCACCCTCCAGTCTTCTTCGTTCACATAATTGTTCACGATTTCTTTATAGTCCAAAATGGTGGATTTCATGTTACGTATTTTTTCTCTATTTTTACGGTATAGTATGTACGCCTTTGCTACCTCAGTATAACCGGTCTGCTCCAAGACATGTTCAACACTATCCTGAATGTCTTCTACGTGTATGGTTTCTTCTTTGATTTTTTTCTGAAAATCCGATGTTACTCGAAGCGCCAATAAGCTTATGATTTCCTCGTTGTAAAACTTCTCGGTAGCTGTAAATGCTTTGGTAATAGCTTCACTAATTTTTTTTAGGTTGAATTCGGCAACCAATCCATCTCTTTTCACTACATTAATCATATGTAACTGACTCCCTCCACTTAATACATTCTAAAATATTTCTTACACATAATAGTACCAGAATTACCCATATTAGTCAACAAAAAAATACTAGATATATGAGTTATTTTTCAGCTCAACACTACATCTAGTATTTCAATTAGTCTTTTATTCCTATATAGAAATTTAATTAGAATGCCGATATTCTCTGACTTTTATCAGCTTTATCCTACATTAACTTTGAGAATCCCGCTCCGTTTACAGGCTCTGGTATAGATCCTTTGGAACATATGCTTTTACAAAAATTCCATCTTGTTGATACTCTTCTTCTAAGAGCTGTCCGTATTTACGTATTGTTTGTATTTTACCTGCCTCCTCATAGGAGAACACTCGCTCAATTAATACCTTTCTTTCCTTTAAAATCTTCTCAATTAATTCTAACAGCTTATCCATATCCTTACCTGTTTTGGCAGATATTTTAACTGTATGGTCCGCTTTAAAATCCTTAATCAGCTTGTCTGCCTCCGGTTTATCCTGTTTATTAAAGGCCGTGATTATGGTTTTATGCTGGATACCAAGTTTATTTAAGGTATCATAAACGATATGCATCTGACGATCTACGTCAGGGTTGGAACTATCCACTACATGCAGAATAATATCGGAATATTTTGCTTCTTCAAGGGTACTACGAAAGGCTTCAATCAGATGATGAGGAAGTTTTCTGATAAAACCTACGGTATCCGTAATCAAGATCTGTTGACCACTTTCTAAAACATAATTTCTTGTGGTTGGATCAAGAGTTGCAAACAACTTATCCTCCTCCAAAACGCCGGCACTCGTAAGATGGTTTAACAGCGTTGATTTGCCGGCATTGGTATAACCTACAATTGCAACAACTGGGATACGATTCTTGCTCCTTAAGCTTCTTGCCACCTCTCTGTTTTGCTTTACCTCATCCAGTTCATGGCGAAGTTGTGTAATTCGTTCCTTGATTAATCGACGATCCATCTCCAGTTTTTTCTCGCCGGGGCCTTTAGTTCCAATTCCGCCTCCAAGTCTGGATAAGGAATTACGAAGTCCGATTAATCTGGTCGAACGATATCGCAATTGAGCAAGTTCTACCTGTATCTTACCTTCTCTGGTAGAAGCCCGATTAGCAAAGATATCTAGTATGATGACGGTACGATCTAATACCTTCATCTGAAGAGCATCCTCCAGATTCTTAAGTTGTGCCGGAGTTAACTCATCATCACATACAACACCTGTTGCATCAACGGAAAGTGCTAACTCTCTTACTTCTTCTATCTTACCCTTACCGATATAAGTACCGGGATGAACTCTTTCTCTATTTTGAATAATCTTTCCTACGGTTAATGCTCCGGCCGTTGCAGCTAGCTCCTCCAGTTCATCCAGAGACTCAACCGTGTCATCGTCATCGGAAGCAGCCACACCAACTAGGACAAAACGTTCCTCCTGCTCTTTAATATCATACATCTGTGTCATATTAACTCCTATCTGCCGTCATCGTGACAGCATATCTTGCTTCTTCTTTTACTGTAGATCCGGCATGGTAGCTCTTGTTTCAATAAATGTAGCTTCTCTTACTGCCTTAGAATCCTCCGGAAAGGACAATTGGTATTGGTCCATTTTCATTTTTGCTTCTTCATATTTTCCAAGCTTTTCATATACTATGATTTCATTTTTCTTAAGCACCTGAAGAGTCCCAGCTTGATTATATGCCAGGCCTTTCTCTAAATATTCAAGGGCCTGATCATAATCCTCTGTTTTTAAATAGCAGATTGCGATTTGATTATAGACATTTCGTAATTTTACATCCATACTATTGATGTATATCTCATAATAATAAATGGCCTTCGCATAATCCTTCTTCATACGATATATTTCACCGATATAGTAATAGGCCTCAACTAATCCATTGGCATAGCCTTCGCTCAGTTTAGTTAGAGCCAAATCATAATTTCCCTCAAGATAATAAAGCTTGGCCAAATTATATTTATCCTGATTCGTAATAACCGGTAATTCTTGTGCTTCTTCAAGTATCTTTGCTGCACCGACATCATCGAAACATTCTTTTAAAAGATAATATTTACCAAAATAATAATCATAATTTTTTGGCTCCAGCTTGATCGCCTTATCGTAATCTTTAAGACTCTTATCATAATCACCAATATATCGATAGCACAATGCACGTTGACTGTATGCAAAAGCATTCTTTTTATGAAGAGTTAGAAGGGAGGTATAAGCATCAATCGCTTTCTCATAGGATCCGATCATCGTCAAAGTATTAGCCTTATAATACAATATGTCCATATCTAAATCTGATAATTCGTTTATTTCGAGTGCCTGGTCAAATTCTTCAATTGCCTTTTCATATTGTAGCATCTCATAATATGCAATGCCTTTTCCTCTCAAAGCCTTTTTATTATTCTCTTTTATAATTAGTATTTCTTTCTCTATGTACACCTGATCAAATTGTTCTAGGGCTTCTTCATAGTTACCTAAAGCGATTAAGGTCAGACCATAGTCAACATAATAATCCCCACGATGTGGATTCTTTGAGATTGCAGTAGCAAAGCTGCTTGCTGCCTTCTCATAATTACCACTCTTAAAGCTTTTCTTTCCATTCTTAGAATAGCTATCGGCATTGCTACAACCGGATAGCAGTACGAATAATATGATTAATATTCCCATAGAAAGAAGCTTTTTTCTCATTCGTGTGTTCCTCCGTGGCATCAATGTTACCAGTATTTACTACATGTTGTATTCTTGGATAATTATACTACATTATACATGGAAAAACAATAATGGAACTTGGGAAATATTACATTGAGGCAAGTCTTATTAGACTTGCCTCAAATAATTAAATTATGAATTTAAACTGTTTAATCCCCAATCCCATCTACCAATCATTCTATATTTTAACCGAAAATTGAGAAGGTTAGGAATATGGTTGCCGTAAGAGAAGCTACTAAGGAAACAACGGTAATCTGAGTATTGATGGAGGGACCTGCCGTATCCTTAAAAGGATCACCTACCGTATCACCAACAACACCGGATTTATGTGCTTCTGAATTCTTGCCACCATGATTACCAGCTTCAATGTACTTCTTTGTATTATCCCAAAGACCACCGGCATTGGACATAAAAAGTGCAAATAATAAACCACTAATAATATTACCGGTTATAAAACCGCCAATCGCTTGAACACCACCGATAAAACCAACCAAAAGTGTTGCAAGTATGGCTACTAATCCTGCCGGAATAAGTTCTTTGATCGCTCCCGTTGTTGCTATCTCTATGCATTTATCATATTCCGGAACTACACCTTCCTTACCTTCCTTCAGACCAACAATTTCTTTAAATTGTCGGTGAATCTCAGCAACCATACGCTGTGCATTACGATCAACGCCAAGCATTAACATTGCAGAGAATACGGCGGGGATCGCTGCACCAAATAATAAACCAAAGAATACAACTGGATTAATAATATCGAAGCCTTGAATATAATTAACCCCTTCTTCTACTAATCCAAGTTCGACAGCTGAGGTATTAACCTCGCTCATAAAAGTTCCTAACAAAGCAATTACGGTAAGTCCTGCTGCACCAATAGCAAAACCTTTCGTTACAGCCTTAACGGTATTACCTGCACTATCGAGTGAATCGGTAATCTCTAGTGCTTTATCTCCCAGTTCACCCATTTCAACAAGTCCGCGTGCATTATCTACAATAGGTCCATAAGCATCATTGGAGATAATCATACCTACGATGGATAACATACCTACCGCCGCCATGGAAATACCAAACATTGCATAACCATTACCTAGAGGTTCACAAATCTTGTAAGCTGCAAGAGCGGAGATACCAATACCGATCATGGAAGGTAAAGTACTCATTAAACCATAGGAAATACCTGATAGTATAGTAAACGCAGGACCTGATTCACAAGCCTTTGCAACAGCGTGAACTGGTGGTCTGACATCATTGGTAAAGTAGTCGCTTGCTAAGCCAATAACTACACCAACAACTAAGCCAATCACACTTGCCGTCCAGATACGCCATTCAAAATCAAATGCAAATGTAGCAACAGCCGTTAAAACTCCATATAAAACCGTTGTAACATAGGTATTACTATTCAATGCTCTGGTCGGATTACCACCCTCTTTCATTTTAGCGGTTAATACACCAATCATGGAAGCAAACAAACCGATGGCTGCATAGCAAAATACCATCGCTGCATTTCCAGTTCCACCGGCAATTCTATCTAGAGCAGATGCCATAACCAAAGCAGCTGACATAGAAGCTACATTGGAGTCAAATAAGTCAGCGCCCATACCAGCTACGTCGCCAACATTGTCTCCTACGTTATCTGCAATAACAGCAGGGTTTCTCGGATCATCCTCCGGAATACCAAGCTCAACCTTACCACATAAATCTGCACTTATATCTGCAGTCTTTGTAAAGATTCCTCCACCGGCTTTTGCAAAAAGAGCCATAGAGCTGGCACCAAAGCTAAAGCCCAAAAGTGCTGTTGTATTGTTAGTAATCAGAAGAACTAAAGCAACACCAAGCAAACTGGAACCAACTACCGCCATACCCATAACAGCGCCACCACGGAAGCCTGACATGAATGAGGGCTTAATTCCCTTCGTTGCCGTTTCTGCTGCTTTAACATTTGCAATCGTGGCAATACTGATACCAATCTTTCCGGCAATACCGGAGAAAATTGTACCGAATATGTAAGATACAGCCATCATGATATTCTCGATGACATCACCCTGCCAGATTGGTGAGGGAAGGAAAATTAAAATAATAATTGCTACAATGGAACAAAACTTAGCGAGAGTTTTAAACTCCTTCGCCAAAAATGTATATGCTCCGTTGCGAATCAGTTTACTTACCTCTGCAATTTTCTTGTTCGAGGAAGGCTGTTTTTCAACCCATTTGTAGAGCCAGAAAGCAGCCCCAAATGCGAGAAGAGCAATTACAATTGATGCAATTTGGAAAAATAATAAACTCAAAATATCCATCTCCCTTATTATTTATTAAGCCAAAAACCCGCTTTATAACAAATTTTACCACTTTACATTATTATGTGCAACTCAAAACTATTATTTTGATTATTTACGTTATTTTATACATTTTAATATATTAATTTTCTTATTTCTTCCATATTTTTCATGCATTTTTCACAAATTTATAATATTATTTTATGCAATATGTTACGACCTCCTGCTTTTTATTCGTTATAATTACTTTATGCAAAACATTAGTAGAATATATCTGACTACGTGCAGAAAAAGAAGTATTTTCTTATGAAACCTCATTGACATGCATAGCTGTAATGAGCTACAATAAAAATAATTTCATTTACTTGTCAGTTCTTTGCCACTATACACAAGAACAATGTTGTAACATGAATTTTTTTTATGTTCATTCATTAAAGTATTTACAAAGGATTGGCTTAATCATGCTAAGGAGGCTATTTTATGGATTTTCTATTGTCAGGTTTTTTGGCAATCACTTGGCAGCAGTGGATAATGTTTGGCGTAGGCGCTTTATTAATTTATTTGGCAATTGCCAAAGGATTTGAACCTTCACTGCTTCTGCCTATGGGATTTGGTGCTATTCTAGTCAATATCCCCGCATCCGGTGTTCTGGATCAAGTTGTTGAAGGTGTTGGTGAAACCCACGGTATTATCCAGTGGTTATTTGAAACAGGTATCGAAACTTCAGAGGCTCTGCCAATTCTTCTGTTTATCGGTATCGGTGCAATGATTGACTTTGGTCCGCTCTTATCCAATCCGATGATGTTCCTGTTTGGTGCCGCAGCGCAGTTTGGTATCTTCTTTGCCATTGTTGTTGCAGCATTTATGGGATTTGAGCTTAAAGATGCTGCTTCCATCGGTATTATTGGTGCAGCTGATGGTCCTACCTCAATCCTTGTATCTCAGATACTTCAATCGAAATATATGGGCGCTATTGCTGTCGCCGCCTACTCCTATATGGCATTAGTTCCAATTGTACAACCGGTTGCTATTAAGATGGTAACTACAAAAAAGGAACGAATGATTCGTATGGAGTACAATCCCAAATCTGTAACCAGACTGACCAGATTATTATTCCCGGTGATCGTAACAATAATTGCAGGTTTAATTGCTCCTCAGTCCGTTGCACTCGTTGGTTTCTTAATGTTTGGTAACTTAATTAGAGAATGTGGCGTCCTTGGCAATTTATCCGATGCCGCGCAGAACAATTTGGCAAATCTAATCACCTTATTGCTTGGTATTACAATCTCCTTTAGCATGAGAGCAGAGGACTTTGTTAATTTTGACACCTTACTTATCATGGCCCTTGGCCTTGTGGCTTTCGTATTTGACTCCATCGGTGGTGTATTATTTGCTAAATTCCTTAATATCTTCCTTAAGAAGAAGATTAACCCCATGGTTGGGGCCGCAGGTATTTCCGCATTCCCTATGTCCGCACGTGTTGTTCAAAAGATGGGCTTAAAAGAAGATCCTTCTAATCACTTATTAATGCATGCAATCAGTGCAAACGTAGCCGGTCAGATTGGCTCCGTAGTTGCAGGTGGTGTTGTTATTAATATCGTAAGTCAAATTCTACAGAACCTGGGCTAATAGAAAGGAGTACCTTATGGAACAGAATGTAATTTATGCTTTAGAAATTATGGGAAAAGGTATGTTATCCATCTTCGCAGTTATTATTGCCCTCACCTTGATTGTTTTAATTCTTGGTAAGGTAACAAATATGAAGATTTTCAAGAAGAATCAAGAAGAAGAAAACTAGATAAATGAGTTACGATGGGACAACCGATCGTTATAATTAAAATATCTTCACTAACTTTTGATGCGAAACGATATCTTTCCATATTTAAATTCTAAAAGAACTTAATTTGCTTTTAAAAACATAATAAATTAACACATAAAAACAACACAGGCTTTTCAAACCTGTGTTGTTTTTTATTCATGACAAGTGAATTAGCTTGCTAATTCATCTTGTTTGATTCTATTTATCCTAGTGCTACGTCCAGAAGCATCATGACTGCAAAACCAAGCATTGCACCAATGGTACCCACATTAGAGTGATGTTTTTCTTGCTGTGCTTCAGGAATTAATTCCTCCACTACTACATAGATCATTGCACCAGCTGCAAAAGATAATGCATAAGGTAATATAGGTTTCATTAAAATGACAGCGAAAGCTCCGATAACTGCAGCAATGGGCTCAACAATTCCCGACGCTTGCCCATATACAAAGCTCTTAAATCTGCTTAAGCCCTCTCTTCTAAGGGGAATAGATACTGCAGCCCCTTCCGGAAAATTCTGAAGTCCGATACCTAAAGCTAGTGCAATGGCTCCAGCCAAGGTTGTAGTAGACATTTCCGATGAAATAGCACCGAAAGCTACACCTACTGCAAGGCCTTCCGGGATATTATGAAGCGTAATGGCTAATACAAGTAGTATGCTTCTCTTCCATCCTGTCTTCACACCTTCGGGCTGAGTTTCACCAATGTGTAAGTGTGGCATAATAACATCAACCAACCAAAGGAAGCCTCCTCCTGCTAAAAATCCAACAACTGCGGGAACCCAAGCAACCATTCCGGCTTCTTCCGCCATGGAGATTGCAGGTGCAAGTAATGACCAAAAGCTGGCAGCGATCATAACTCCTGCTGCAAATCCTAACATTCCGTTTAGAACTTGTTTATTAATTGTCTTAAATATGAATACCGTAGCAGCTCCAAGTGCTGTTACAAACCAAGTAAATAAGGTTGCCAAAAGCGCCTGTAATACCGGGTCTAATGATGTAAACCAATCCATGTTTCATCCTCCTTTATCATATTATATTCCATAATTACTTTCTGTTATCTATTCTTTTCTATGTTTTCATTGTTTCTTAATTTTTATTTATTTTAGTTCTAGGTAATCTCAGTTATGAAAATTCTATTAGATATGCTACGGTATTATATTTATTTTGATTACAAAATTTTGGTTGCTTTAGTTACTCACCTTGTTTATTTTGGTTATTACACTTCTTTTTTGATTACTGTCTTTTTTTTAGATTTCTTCACTTAAATATATTAATGACAAGTACCTCTTTTGTCTAGTACAAAAGTTAATATAAATTTATTTTCTTTTTGTTAAAGAAGCCCATTCCTGTAATTTATAACTTACTATTTGAATAAAATGAGCTATGATTTTACCAAAATTACTTGAGAGTCAAAATATATTAGACAACATATTTCATAACATTATGTAGTTATCATAGATAATGAAAAAGCTTATACATCATTGTGTATAACTTAGTTTTCCTTCGGATTAGAGTGTTCAATGGCACACAAAAAGCCTTGGTACGAATACCAAAGCTTTTTGTATATAATTCCACTATACTCTTCTATTATAACTTATTAATTAGTAGGTGTATCTTACTGCCTTTACTGGTTGTCTGTAATTATAAGCACTTACTCTAATTCCGGTTTTTGGGCTGCTTGCACTAATTACTTGACCATTACCAATATAGATTGCAACATGGTTAATGGTGCCATTTCTTGCATAGAAAACTAAATCACCTTTTTGAAGGCTATCAATGGAAACTCTTCGTCCACTACTTGCCTGTGATCTAGAGGTTCTTGGAATACTAATTCCAAAGTGAGCAAATACGGATTGTGTAAATCCGGAGCAATCTGCTCCATTCGTTAGACTGGTACCACCCCAAACATAAGGATTTCCAACAAACTGTAGAGCATAGGATGCTATGCTACTTCCTAAGGAAGAGGAGCTGCTACTTGAGGAAGAGCTACCACTTGAAGAGGAGCTACTGCCTGAAGATGAACTACTACCTGAAGATGAACTACTGCCTGAAGAAGAGCTACTGCCTGAAGAAGAATTACTGCTTGAGGATGAGTTACCAGAGGATTGGTTATTTGCTGCCGCTGCAGCTGCAGCTTCCTCTTCCAAACGTTCCTGTTCTTCTTCAATTGAGATAGCTTCTTCATATACCGTCTGGATCTTCACATAGTCAGCGGATACAAATCCATAGTCACTATCTCCCAAATTAATTTTATACCAGCCATCCACTTCTTTTTCCACTTTAAATTCATCACCAATGGGAATTAACATAAGAACTTCTGACTCTGTAGAAGCACTTTTTCTTACTTTTAAGGTAGTAGTATCTACCACTGCTATTTTGCTTCCAACTTTTTTTGCCACCTTTTCTGCTTCTGTACCTGTGATAAGATAATCAGCTTTTATGTAACCGGTAACCGATCCGGATTTAATCTTATACCATCCATCTGCTTCTTCAAGAATGGTTGCTGCTGAATTATTATAGAGCTTACCAAGGATTTTACTATCTTCACTAGGTTTACTTCGGATATTGACATAGTTTGTTACGTTGGCAAATGCCAGATTATCATATTCGGAAGTCATTTCAGACAATAGGGTTTTTACTGCTACTTGATCTGATTCCTGCGCATTGATATAGAAATCATCCAGCGCAATGGTTATACCAGCTATCGGTTCCTCAGAAGCATGTGCTACTGTTGTTTTGCCAGCGATGGCTATGGTACCTATTATCATATAGGTAGCAATCTTATGTATTCTCATCATATACCTCCTGTGTGCAACTTAATTTATTACAAAATTATTAAATTTATTACACACTTATTATAGCAGGTAATGAAAAAGAATCAATCCACAAAATTATGGAAATGTTATATGATTTATTACAATAAATTTTTTTATTATTTTACAACCTTAATAGTGACTGTACTGGTCTTTCCGTTAAATGTTTTCACTGTTATTTTTACGGTACCGGTTTTATTAGCTTTTACCACACCATATTTATTAACCGTAGCTATCTTACTGTTGCTACTAGAGTATGTTATCTTATTGGAATAGGTATTGCTCGGTAATTTGTAATCCAAATACATTACATAACCTAATTTTAGAGTTTTATTTGTTGCAACTAGAGTAATTTTACTTGGTGCCTTTTTGACCGTTACATTATAGCTTTTTTGAATTCCATTTACCGTTGTAAGCGTTATAACTGTATTTCCAGCCTTTTTAGCCGTTACTTTTCCTGTACTTGATACCGTAGCAATCAAGGGATTACTGCTGGTGTATAATACCTTTTTATCATATGCTTCTTTATCAACGGTACCTTTTCTGGTAAATGTCTCACCAACGCCCAAAGTTATCGATGTTTCATCTGCATCTAGTGCTCTTGGCGCTCTAACAACTTTTATAGTAATGTCAGCCTTTAGTCCACTTGTCGTTGTCGCACGTATTACAACCTGACCTTCCGTACCAGCGGTTACCACGCCTAAACCATTTACCATAGCTACATTATTGTCTGAACTCTCCCAGACTACTGCATCCGTTGTATTTGCCGGTAATAGACTTACAGATAACTTTACCTTATCCCCTTCTGTAAGAACGATATTCTTCTTATTACTAAATATAATCTCAGTAGAAGGTATGGGCTCTAATGCTGTTGCATTGGGATTCTTAGCAAATTCCTCAGCCAATGGCGAATCGCTATAATACTGAAACGTAGCCTTATTAGCTTGATCAAAGTTACTAACGCTATTTGGAATAAGCAAATCATTTACTGTATACTTGTTCAGCCAAATTGATTTTACTGTATTAGGTATGGTATTGAAGGTCCAGGTAATCGGTTTTCTATTATTATCCCTATAGGATGAAGAATTAATGTATAATAATCCCTTTGTCAGATTTATCTTTTTTAGTGAAGAGCATCCATCAAAAGTTGAAATGTTTAATTCCTCTACTCCCGAAGGAATCGTAATTTCCTCGAGGGAAGTACATTCTTCAAAGGCATACCTTCCTGACGAAGTATCTGAGGCTATCAATCTTAGTGCTTTGGGTAATTGAATTGTTTTTAGACTAGTACAATTATAAAATACTCTGGTACCAATAATTTCAATTGTATCAGCTAGCTTTACCTCACTAAGAGAAGTACAACCCAAAAACAGATTCTCTGTCAGTACACCATCACTCACATCCAAATTTACAGTTTTTAAGTTGATACAACCCTTAAACACTCCTTCCGTTCTGCTTGTCCCCCCCCAATCATGTTGGTAATATGTAAATTTATTTACCTTTAGTTTTAGAGATGTAATTCCTGTATTTGAAAATGCAGCAGGGCCAATGCCTTCTACCGTGTGATTACCAAAATCAACATTTGTCAAAGAAGTACAATTTTTAAAAGCTCCCATTCCAATCGTAACTGCACTTGTCAGTTTCACACTTTTTAAGCTGGTACCACTAAATGCAAAGTCTGAAATATATTTTACTGACTCAAGATTAACTTCTTTTAAATTCTCACATTGTAATTTATAAATTGTGGTTACTGTCTTAGGTAAAATAATCTTTTCAATATATTTATTGTCGCTAATCGAAACATATTTGACCTTATATCCTTCTATTGTTTCCGGAATCTTGACTGTAGCATCCATACCAGAATAGCCTGTAATGGATACATAATCACCGTCCTTATTATTTCTTGAAATGTCATACTTTAAAAAACCTAAGTTTCCAGTAGCAGCCTCAGCTCTCATCGTTCCATTGAAGAAATGGCTACTGAGTAGAATAAGTGCTACCACTCCTAATAAATAATAAAAGCGTTTCCTTGTTTTCATTTTTCGTCTCCTTTTATCTTTTGTATTTAAATTTTGATAATCATTCCTTATCCCACACGGACTAAGGCGGATGATTATTTATATAGATAGTAACATATTAATTTCCATAAATATAGATTACTTTTGTTTTATAACGGGAAGTTAATGCTTTTTTAATTTTGGATTACAAAAAATGCCTCTGTAGAATTGAAAACTCTACAAAGACATTTTTCATTTTTCTAACCTCGAAAACTATTCTCCAAACAAAGCGCTCCATATCCCAGTGTCCGATTTGGATAGATAGTTTCAATCCGAAGATGTCTGGCTCCATTGATGAGATATGCTTTCACTTTTTCTCCATACATATATAGATCATTTCCATTGATTATCCCCCATTGCATGAGCAATGCCACACTACCTGTCACAAAAGGAGTTGCCATAGAAGTACCGGAGCGAACCGAGTATCCCCCACCGGGAGCACAAGAATTAATATCGACTCCTGGTGCAACCAAATCCGGTTTTATCATTAGATTTCTTGTATATCCTCTGCCGGAAAAAGGTGCATAGCTATCTGTATGAGCATTATATGCCCCTACACTAACTGCTCCAAAAGCTGTTGAAGGTACGGTTAGGGTCGTATATTCGGAAGGTAATAAGAATCTGGTGTTCGGATTTTTTACTCCTCCAGCCGGAAGCCACATATCATAATTACCCGTTACAATCCTCTCAGGAACCATCTCAATTCGCCATATGCCGGAGTTAATATACCTACCGGTTGGAATAAGTTCAATGTATATTTCTTGTAACGCGTTATACGGAGTAGGTTCCCCGTAATATAGAAGGATTTCCGTTTGGCCCAAGGTAAATTGTTGGGTACCTAATTGCCTTGGAATTGGACCAATTCGGGTTCCGCTAGGAGATATGATTGATATGTTAAACTGATCATAATAATTCTTCCAAAGCTGAATATTTAGGGAGAATTCAAAATCACTAACAGCAATCTCTACTGTCTGTGTTTCTCCCATTCTTAGAACACCCGAGGCATGGTTACCGGCAGCACCTTCATTACCGGTGCCAATGACAATATTGGTTCGATAGGTATTGGCCATATCGCTGATATAGGTCTCCAGTAGTGTTCTCCCCGAATGAGATCCATAATTATTACCAAAACTGATATTAACCGCTATGGGTTTGTTTACAGCTAGAGCATAACGAATTACATACTCAACAGCCTCCATAAGTTGCGTTGTTCTTGGAAAGGAGTCTCCCACAGATAACCCAAGCTTCACTATTACTAACTCACTCTGGGAAGCCACACCACGATACAAACCATTACTTGCTCTTCCATTGCCTGCCGCTATTCCTGCAACATGGGTACCATGCCCTGAAAGGTCAGTACTAGGGACTATGTCCATCCGCTGGGGCATTGGTGTTTGTAAGGCTTCATTAATTTGCTCCCTTGTATAAATAGTTCCGTTATAAAAGCCCTCCGGAGGATTACCCTGAATTGTCTGATCCCATATTACTCCAATTCTAGTTGTTCCATCCGGATTACGAAAATCAGGATGTGAATAGTCTATTCCCGAATCAATAACCGCCACTAACACACCCTCTCCAAACAGATTAAAATTTTCTGTCTGAAGAGGGTTGATACAGGAAGCTGCCCTTCCTTCATTTACTTCATAGAAGAGTCTCTTTGGTTTTTCAATAAACTCAATTTCTTCATAATCAGTTAATCGATCAATTAGATATTCCTTAATCGTTATGATTGCATATCCGTTGGACAACTCAACTACTACCGCTTCCAGTTCATCTCGAATCCGATCTAGGCTGCCGCTATATTTTACAATCAGTTCCCATAAGTCCATTGCAGGCAAATACCCAACATTCAAATCCGCAGTTTTCTCTCTATTCGCTTCAGAGACATCAAGCGCCATATTTAATTCATTATCAAGCTTTTCGTTTGACATTGAACCTATTACCTTTCACACTTTGTTATTCTATTATATGCAGATAGAGTGCATGTGAATGAAGAAACCTACGAGCCACGAAGCGCTTTTTCTCCTTTTGCTAGTAGTTTTCTTAATGTTGTAGGCAGAATCTACGGTAAATTTTACACATTCGTTGATTGACTTGTGATTCAATGTTGTGTACAATTCAATTTGTTGTAAGGTTATTCCATAACGTTACAAACATACTGAAGAAGGGACTTTATGAATGAAAACACAAAAGATTAGAATTACGCAATTACTAGTATTAATGGCTCTTTGTTGCGCTTTTATGGTAGGAAACTCTTTCTTACCTGGCTCAGTAGCAGAGGCAGCAGCAAAAAAAGCAACTTTAAGTGTATCCGAAATGACGATACCGGTTGGTACAATGAGTAGCAAGGTAACTTGGAACATTAATTCTTGGGAACTAAGAACTCCAGAAAAACTAGCAGTAAAAAATGCGGTTAAAGGAGCAACCTATCAATTTAAATCCAGCAATACCAAAGTTGTTACCATCAGCAAGAATGGTGGATATTTAACAGGTGTAAAAGCAGGAAGTGCAACAATTACCGTTACTCAGACTTTAAAAAATAAAAAAACTACGGTGGGTAAATGTAAGGTTACTGTAAAAAGTTCTAAATTAGAGGTATACTATGATAATGCTCTTGCTATTGATAGCTACCGCTTCAACCTTAGTGACTATTACGCTGGATGGGAACCTATGTTTAATTTGACCTATCGTAATCCAAGTGCAAAATATTCAATCACCTCCAGCGATAAAAACCTTACCATCAAAGAAGTAAAATATGATGCTTCAAAGGCAAAGGATGTTTCCAATAATAAAGAGTACCAACAGGTACTAAAAGATTATATTGGTAGTAAATATTTCTATGGATATGAGTTCACAGCAAAAAAGGCAGGTACTTATACAATTACGGTAAAAGAAACCTATAATAAAAAGACCAAAACTGTTGGAACCTTTAAAATAGAAGTAAAGGATCCCACTCTTTCTTCTTCAAAGGTTGAGTTATATTTAGGTAACAATATGAATGTATTTGATTTAATTGACTATGAAAAACCACTAACCGAATATCATTTTTTTATTAATAATTTCGATGAAGTCACTCTAGATAATAATGTACTATACTTAAATAATGATGGTAGCCAATTATATCTATATGCAAGTAAAGTCGGTACTGCTGAAGTTACCATAAGAGAAGGATCGGAAGATGGAGCTCTAATCGGAACTGTCACCATAAATGTATCCGAAGCTCTTTGTGAAGATCTTTATGTAGATGAAACCGAGTATACAACCTATGTAGATGATTATTTTTCTATCTATTATAATGTAGAACCCTGGTATACTACAGATAAAGTTACCATTGAGTCAGATAACCCTGAGGTCTTAAAAGTCACATATGACGAAGAGGATGATTATTGGTCATATTCACCTTTGAAGGCCGGAGAAGCAAACATTACAATTAAATGTGGAGATAAATCCGTTGTTTGCAAGGTTACAGTTGAAGAGTGGTAAGTAGTAAACTAGCTTAATCTATTATTAACGCAACAACAAATATGCAATTAATACCGCGTAAATTTTGTTGTTATCTATAAAATGAGCTGTTATAAAACGAATAATTCGTTTGGTAACAGCTCATTTTATATGCTTAAATTTGTAATCCGCCAAATCACACTGGTATTTTAAAATATCCCTTAAAAATACATGTGTTCAATATATTTTTTATTAAAATATTCCTGATTGGAAAGCTGTATTTCTTCCGAGGTCTGTATGATTTTGTCCAGGCGTTCCCGTGCCGTCTTATCTAGAAGATACTTGATTGCTCCTCCAAGAGAGCTATTACCAATTGCCATAATTCTATGAGATAATTCCTGAGGGATAAGACCAATCTCAAGTGCTTTTATCCTATTTATTTTATACCCAAAGCCCCCTGCCAGATAAACGGTATCAATATCTTCATAAGTGATACCATACAGTTTAATAAGAGTTTCTACTCCGGCACGGATAGCTGCTTTTGCTAACTGAATTTCACGAACGTCCTTCTGGCTAAACACGATTGCATTTCCCTGGAAATCCTTCGTAACTTCAAAACCATTTTCAAAGTACTCATCAAGGAAAAGTCCGGTCTCATCCACCAGCTCATTTTTAACTAGTTCTGCTGTGAGTTCAATGACTCCAGTTCCGCATATTCCTACTGGTGGCTTATTACTAATCGTTTCATATGTTATCTGCCCCTTTTGTATGTTTATATTGCAGATGGCACCTGCTATACTTCCTACTCCACAAGAGATATTCCCACCTTCAAATGCAGGTCCTGCTGCCGTAGAGCATACAATAATTTTATTACGATTACCAATTGCCATCTCCCCATTGGTACCTAAATCAATAAAAAGACAGGGCTTCTCTATATGATCAAAATTACTTGCAAGAAGTCCTGCAGCAATATCTCCGCCAACAAAGGTAGATATTCCGGGAAGTATGGTTACCGGAATATCCGGATACTCAGGACCTATTACTTCCACAAAAGGTAATTTAATTGCATCAATATTTACTGGTGTAAAGGGATAGACGCCAAGCTTCTCACAAGAGTACCCCATCAAAAGGTGCCCCATAGTTGTATTACCGGCAATTACAATTTCCTTCACTAGTTCTTTTGATATTCCACCTTTGGTAATAACACATTTAATGCCTTCCAATAAATCCATTTGAATGCATTCTTTTAGCATCTCCCTCTTTCCTTCATTGGAGGCTTTTATTCTAGATATGACATCCGCGCCGTGCGCTCTTTGCTTATTTACCGTCGTATAAGAATGAAGAAGCTTACCACTAGTTAAACCAATAAGGCAAATGACAATGGTTGTGGTCCCAATATCAATGGCAATTCCATAACCGTCCTCTGAGGGAAGTTCCTCCTCCATACCTGTCATGGTGTTCTCCGTTACCACTTCAAACTCTGTTTCTCCCGCAGTTAAAAGCTTTACCGTGCAGGTCTTCTTTGGATATGCTTTACAGGAAAGCCGATAGCCCTGTTGTAATTCCCGCTCCGATAGTTTTTCTCTGTCCGAGGTAGTAATCTCTAGTTCTCCCTCTATTAGTTGTATTTTACATTTTCCACAGGTTCCCCTTCCTGCACAGGACGCACTTATTGCATAGCCATTCTGATTAATGGCCTCCATCAGACTCCTATTCTTTTGATACTGAAGTTCCTTTCTCCCACCCTGTCCAACTACAGTTATTCTTATCTCATTCTCTTGCCCATTTGTATCTTTCATTCTATCTTCGACTCTAACGTTCTTTCTATCTCCCATTTTATCTTCCATCCTATCTTCCTCTCTATCTTCCATTCTATCTTTCACTCTGTCTTTCATTCTATCTTTCGCTCTGTCTATCTTTCAATCTGTCTTCCATTCTATCATTCATTCTATCTTCGATTATGTCTTTCATCATGTCATTCATTCATTCTTTCTTTCATTCTGTCTGTCTTTCATTCTGTCTTCCATTCTATCTTTCGCTCTATTTCTACTCTATCTTCCTTTAATTACTGATATATTTTATGAACAGTTTTCTTCGCATTATCTTATCTTTATCATAATGGGTATGAAGGCATTTTGCAAAGTATTTTCCTTAAGCTATGTTATTTGAGGACAAAGGTAACCAATTGTATTAATATAACTGTTGCAAACTTCAACTAAATAAAACCTGAGGCATAAATGATCCGGTACGGACCTCAACTTAAGCCTCAGGTTTTTTATCATTTCATATTTAAATCACTTCATTAATTTATTTATGGAAATCCTTCTGTAACTCTCTTGCACGCTCTAACGC